>JAAVGE010000010.1 GCA_014800385.1 Bacteroidales bacterium | reverse complement strand
GAATATCATCAACAGTGTAGTTTTCCATATTCAAATGATTCTAATGTCTTTATTTATTAGAATAACACTTAGAAAATCATATTGATTAAAGAATATTTGATATTTTGACCAAGATTAGGAGCATCCCTACGCTCTTGACAATCAGCGTATTAGCCCTGTAGGGCTGCTCCATGGAGCAGCCGCATAATCCTGTATACGGCGAGGCTACGCCTTTTGACACACCCTCTTTTTGTGTATAGGTCAAAACGGGTGCTGAAATCTTTGTAAGTATGGTGTAGGTCAGTAAATTAAGATATTCTTTTGGTAAAAATAAAAGAACGGAGATGTTGCAGCAGAGTGCATCATCTCCGTTTGGTATCTGTAGAATATATATTATTCAGCAGCGGGTTTTGCTTCCCAGCCGAGGGCTGATGCACCTAACACTGCTGCATCTGCTTCCTTGAGTTCGGAGAGGAGAAGGTTAACCTTACCTTTCCACAAGGGCATCATGTTCTTTTCCATAGAATTGCGGATGGGGCGCATGAGGATCTCACCGCTCTTAGCCAGACCGCCGAACAGGATGAATGCTTCGGGAGAAGAGAAGGTGGTGAAGTCAGCAAGAGCGGCACCGAGAATATCGCCGGTGTATTCGAAGATTTCCTGAGCGAGTTTGTCACCTGCAATCGCAGCATCGTAAACATCTTTTGATGTGATGGTGTCGATGTCGAGGTCACGCAGTGTTGAGGGATCTGAACGGAGTTCAAGGAACTCACGTGCGGTACGGGCCACACCTGTAGCGGAGCAGTAAGCCTCCAGACAGCCTGTTCGACCGCAGCCGCAGAGTCGACCGTTGTTGCGTTTCACTGTCACGTGTCCGAGTTCACCTGCGAAACCGTCATGACCGTAAACCATCTGACCGTTGATAACGATACCGCTACCTACACCTGTGCCGAGAGTGATCATGATGAAATCTTTCAGTCCGCGAGCGGCACCGTAGGTCATCTCACCGATGGCGGCAGCATTGGCATCGTTGGTTATTGCAACGGGTATACCGAATTTTTCGCTGACAAGTTTTGCCAAGGGTATGGGGGTAGGCCAGGGGAGGTTGACACCATCCTCAATGGTACCGGTGAAATAGTTGGCGTTGGGGGCACCGATGCCGATACCGTGGATTTTGCCTACGGCATCGTGGGTTTTCATCAGTTTGGTCAACTCCGTATATAGTTCATCGATATAATCTTCGATGTTGCTGTGTTTCGCTGTTTTGATACTTGAACTGGCAATGACTGCACCACGTGCATCAACAATACCAAACACTGTGTTTGTTCCGCCGATATCGATACCGACAACGTAAGGCTTATTTGTGTTCATGTTTATTAGGTTTGAATTATTTTTCTGCAAATTTATAAAATAAATTCAGTTATTCAACGCAATTAACTTACTTTAGGATTTGAGAGTTTTGCACCGCGCAGAAAGTCATCGGTTTTCATCCGTTTGCGCCCCTGTAACTGCACCTGGGTTATTTTCAGTGCGGTGTCGCCACAGTCTATGAGCATTTCTCCGCGCGAGGTGATGGTTACTGCTCCCGGAGTGGTCGAGGTGCGGTCGGTTTTCTCGGCTTCATATATTTTCAGTTGCAATCCATCCTCGGCAATGGAGGGGTCAAACAGTGTTGTCCATGCGGCGGGGTAGGGTGAGAGTCCTCGGATGTGGTTGTAGATTGTCTGTGACGGCAATGACCAATCAATCATGCAGGTTTCCTTGAATATTTTGGGCGCCTGGGTGGGTTGCTGACCATCGGTGAGAAGTGCGTCCTGAGGGATAGTTTTCAGTGTGCCTGCGACAATGTCATTGAGAGTTTTGATTGTCAGGTCTGCCCCTAAAGCCATAAGGCGGTCATGCACGGAACCTACATTTTCATCAGGAGCGATGTCGATGGCTTCCTGGGCGATGATGTCGCCGGTGTCGATTTCATGTTTGAGGAAGAATGTTGTCACACCGGTGCGGGTGTCGCCATTCATTACTGCCCGGTTGATGGGTGCCGCGCCGCGATAGGCGGGGAGCAGCGAGGCATGCAGATTAAATGTGCCCAACTCNGGCATNGTCCAGACCACTTCAGGAAGCATGCGGAAGGCAATGACNACGAAAAGGTCTGCACCGATACGGCGTAGTTCGTTNACGAAATCCTCATCTTTCAGATTTGTGGGCTGAAGAACGGGGAGATTACGNGCAACNGCAACCTGNTTGACGGCTGATTGCAGNAGGTGGTGTCCGCGTCCGGCCTGCTTGTCGGGCATGGTTACTACTGCTGCAACGTTAAACCCTGCNTCAAGGATTTTTTCCAGTGAGTATGCGGCAAATTCNGGTGTGCCTAAAAAAACTATCTTGAGGTCTTCTTTAGTCATTGTTTTCTGCAATAAGTTCGGTTAATATGTTCCATAGCGGTTCACCCTGCGGCAGCGGAGCGGTGATGTCGATCTCTTTTCCTGACACGGGGTGGGTGAATTTCACCCGGTGNGCCATCAGCGAAATTGAACCGTCGGGGTTGGAGCGTTTGTCGCCATATTTCAGGTCACCTTTTATNGGACACCCTATGGCTGAGAGTTGTACGCGTATCTGGTGCTTGCGTCCGGTGAGCAGTTCCACTTCAATGAGGTTGTAGCG
Source organism: Bacteroidales bacterium (assembly GCA_014800385.1). Lineage (GTDB taxonomy): Bacteria > Bacteroidota > Bacteroidia > Bacteroidales > Muribaculaceae > CAJUPY01. The sequence goes on along the minus strand of JAAVGE010000010.1, from coordinate 40,159 downwards.
GTCGGATTGGGCNAACAGACGGTAGCGNAGGCGTGACTCTTTCCCGTTTTTGCAGGGTTCGTCATGGGCGTATGACTTGTTGGTCTTTTCCACCGTGGTAATATAGTGGCGAAGTTCGTCGGCATCCTTTGGCGGACGGTTTCGGGTGATGGCCCGNTAGGTTTTATGCACTTCGCCGTTGCGGAACATCTCATTCATGCGTGTCAAAGCCTTNGAGGTCTTTGCAAACACAACCAGACCNGCCACAGGTCGGTCCAGACGGTGCACAACACCCAGAAATACGTTNCCGGGNTTGTTATATTTTTCTTTNATCCATTCCTTTACGGTCTCCGAGAGGGGTTTGTCGCCGGTTTTGTCACCCTGCACAATCTCTCCCGGAGCCTTGTTTACTATTATGATGTGNTTATCTTCGTAGACTACTTNCATTTTTTATTTGAACAAGTACACCTCCAGGATGTACACTCCCGCACCTGCCAGATAACCTGCCAGAGCGAGCAGTGAGAATCGTTTCAGATACCATCCGAAGTTGATGCGTTCCAGTCCCATTGCGATGACACCGGCTGCAGAACCGATTATCAGGAGTGAACCNCCGACGCCGGCACAGTAACTGAGGAATTCCCAGAATGCTCCGTCAACCACGAAGTTGGCGGCATAGCCNGTTACGTCGGCATGCATTTCAACGGGATACATGCCAATCACNCCTGCCACCAGAGGAACGTTGTCAACAACGGATGAAAGTGCGCCAAGGAGGATGTTTATTATATATACGTTGTGAATACTGTTGTCAAGATATTCTGCGGTCAGTCGGAGNATACCGGTGCTCTGNAGCACTGAAACCGCCATGAGGATGCCGAGGAAGAAGAGGATTGAAGGCATGTCNATGCGTGCNATGACTTTTGGCAGACGGTGCTCGCGTGATCGTTCAAGCATNTTGCCGTTGTACATCATTTCGGTGAATGTCCACAGTACGCCCAACACCAGAAGGATGCCGATAAACGGAGGGAGATGGGTNATTGATTTGAAGATGGGAACGAAGATNAGTCCGCCGACACCTAAGAAGAATATGGTTTTCTTTTCGCGGTTTGAGATTGCCTCCACAACCTTTGTGTTCTGCATTGGNGCGGGGAGTACTCCCTTGACCATTCTGCTGGCGAAGATCAGAGGCACAATCATGGCGATGATGCTGGGCAGGAGAACGAATTTGATCAGTGCCANAGCCGTTACGTTTCCTTTCACCCANAGCAGGATTGTGGTGACGTCNCCGATGGGTGACCATGCACCGCCGGTGTTGGCGGCAATNACNATCATGGCGGCATAAATCCAACGTTCGTTCTTGTCGGCAACGAGTTTGCGGAGCAACATGATCATCACGATTGTTGTTGTCATGTTGTCNAGAATGGCTGACAGAATGAAGGTTATGCCACAGATAATCCACATGAACAAGCGTTTGTTNCGGGTGTNGATTTTATCNGTGATTACGGTGAAACCTCCNTGAACATCAATCAGTTCCACAATGGTCATGGCTCCGATAAGAAACAGCAGTGTCTGCGCAATCTCTCCAAGTGATTCAACNATGTCGACATTGAGAATGTACTGCATACACTGGTCATGCCANGAAAGATTTTCCATCGCATGTCCGTTCTCCTCCACGTAGGCCTTNACAAGGTCGGGATTGGCGAGTGTTTCACAATTTAGAGCGTAGACTATCCAAAGNGTCATGCCGAGCANCAGGGCGAGCGCCGATTTGTCAATACGCAGGGGATGCTCGAAGGCAATGGCAAGATAGCCGATGAAGAAAATGATGACTAATGTAAGTATCATGGTGCTGAGTGATGAATAATTAAGGTGTTTTGATTCTTTTCTTTTCTGCTTTTTTCTCTTTTTATCTTTCCGNCATTAATTACGGAAAAATTTCTGCAAAGATACGAAAATTATTATTCTATCAAAAGAATTTGAGGAAAAACAAATTGGAATATTAACACTTTTTTTGGTCAAAATGGGATATGCTGCATCTCGCAGAATAATGTGATGATACTAATCCTTAGCCAAAAGTTGGTCGAGTGATTCNATGATGGTCCGGGCAGGAGTGCCGGTGTGTTGTGAGTGGATGTTTGCCGGGGTGCCTTTGAGCATAATGGTATGCCAGCCATGTTGCATGGCCGGGGCAAAATCTTTGGCGGGATTATCCCCTATGTAGGTAAATGTTTTGATATGAGGGAACCGCCCGGGGATAGTGGCGAATGGTNTGCCNGACAGTTTGTCGGCCTGCTGNTCNTCGGAAATCCANATCTCTTGAAAAAGGTCGGTTATNCCCATCAGNCGGAGTTTGGCGCGCTGGCGTATGGAGAAGCCATCGGTTATAAGNGCCAAGGTGTACCCNTCGGNNGCGAGCGCATGAAGGATGCCGGTAGCAGGAAGTGAGATGGNGTCAACCCCCTCNGCTGTGCGNTAAATNTGGACCATGCGGTCAAGCGTGTCTTTATCGCCGTTGGCCCATTGACCCATGGTGAGATATGGCTTTTTCTGATCCATGGGGTGGGGAAGGGGGAGATNCTTAAATTCACGCGCTATCGCTTCATANACTGCTCCGATGTAGGTTACTTCGGGGAGCAGTGTGTCGTCAAGGTCAAAGGCGAGGAGNGTATGTTGCGGATCTATCGGCATAGTTTCAAGATTGCATCGACAACGGTGGCCACATCTTCATCTGTGAGGGAGGAGCCGGAAGGTAGGCAGAGTCCTCGGTTAAAGAGGTCCTCTGATGTGCCGTTGACGTAGGCNGGNNCCTCGGCGAACACCGGCTGCATGTGCATCGGGCGCCACAGCAGACGTGTTTCTATTCCTTGTTCAGCCAACTTGACGCGGAGAGTGTCGGCTGNGACNNNNGANCCCTCACTCAGTGTAATTGTGGAGAGCCAGAAATTGCTGTCGTAATCCTNTGANGGGTTCTCTTGAACCGTGATGAANGGATGATTACGGAATGCNTCGGNGTAGAGNCGGTGTATTTCGCGGCGTCGCTGCAGATGCTGTGGAAGCACATCCATCTGTCCGCATCCGATTGCGGCGGAAATGTTTGACAGACGGTAGTTGTAACCAACGTGATGGTGATAATAATAAGGGCGGTTCTCGCGTGCCTGTGTNGCGAAGAACAGAGCGCGTTTGGCATCATCCTCATTNGGGCAGATGAGTGCTCCTCCGCCTGAGGTGGTTATGATTTTGTTGCCGTTGAACGAGAGGGTGCCGTAACGNCCGAATGTTCCGCAGGCTTTACCTTTGAAGGTGGAGCCGAGAGCCTCNGCGGCATCTTCCACCACCGGTATGCCGAATTCTGCNGCCACCTCAAGNATACGGTCCATTTGNGCAGGCATACCGTAGAGNTGNACGGCGATTATGGCTGCGGGATAACGNCCGGTTTTCGCATGCCGGTCAATGATGGCGGTGCGCAGAAGGTCGGGNTCNAGGTTCCATGTGGTNGTTTCTGNGTCGACGAAAACGGGTGACGCTCCCTGATANAGGATNGGGTTGGCCGANGCGGAGAAGGTGAAGTCCTGACATATCACTTCATCGCCGGGTTTGATTCCGAGAAGTACCAGCGCAAGGTGNATNGCNGCTGTTCCGGCNCTGAGNGCCACAACATGGGGCGCGTCGAGATACTCTTCAAGTTTCTTTTCAAAGAGGTTGACATGAGGTCCTAACGGTACAATCCAGTCACCGGCNAGAGCCTCNTCGATNTATTTCTTTTCACACCCGCCAACGTGGGGAAGCGATAGTTTTATGTTGTTCATTGTTTTCGGCTATTAAGTTGACCTGTAAGGATTTGTGCTAACAGCGGACTGCGGCTGATGATGTAGTTTACTCCAAGCGTAACCGCAACNACGATTGCTGCCAAAGGAACNGCGACAATCAGTGTCGGGACAATGTCGAGCGCTGCGTTTCTGAGCGGTTCCTGNAGCCAGGGGAGGGGAAAGAGGAAGAAATAGTGAATGAGGTAGATGGCGAGGCTTTCGCGTCCGAGCAGTTTCCATATCTCACCCCAACGGGCTGATTTNCCTGCTGCGAAAGTTGAGTCGCACCATTGTTTTGCTATNTACATCACCGCAATGGGCAGGGCTAAGTGGAACAGCGGGAGCAGGTAGGGCTGAAACGGTTCCATGAAGGGGTAATCCCATCTGTAGGCCAGAAAGAAGAGTGTCAGGGAGGCGATTAGCAACGACACTGTATAATATTTCGGANTTGTTATCGCTTTTTCAAACTGCGATGAGTGGTGGCGACAGATAANACCAAGCATGAANGGNACGGTGAACTGCGCTATGAGGCTGAGCGAGAACAGGTTGTTGACGTANGGTGTNGNAAAGCAGTTGACAGCGACATTGATCAGTGTGCAGTACACAAAAATTATTATCAATCGTGCGANGCTNTTGCTNACCGCTCTGAGCAGNGGGGCTATAAGGCTGTAGAGNAGNATGATTACGAAGAGTACGTAGGGNAACCAGTAGCCGTTTTTATATTCGTTGACCATGGTGCCGTTCCAACTCATGTCGAGCGGACTNTGAACACCGCTGTGAGGGAAGTAAAGAGTCCATAGAAACAGCATGACGGCACCCGGCACCATCAGTTGNCGGAATCGGCTGATNATTTTAGGCAGGGCGAAATCATTTTTATATGTGAAATATCCGCTGATGAAGAAGAACATGGGCATGTGGACCAGACCGATGAACTTGAACAGCGGAGCGCGGTCGATGTCGCGGATACANAATGTCAGGATGTGTCCTATCACAACAAGGAAGATGGCAAATCCTTTAACAACGTCAAAATGATGCAAGCGTGGTTTTTCCACTTCAATAAGGTTTAAAACAGTGATNTGGATTGGTAAAAAAGGGAGGACGCGAAAGTGTCACGTCCGCCCTTTATGGATGANTGNGGCTATCAGCCTCCGAAGTTATCATAATGGATTGATTCCGGGTCTACCCCTAATGAGTCAAGCATTTTGTTGACAGCGTTGCTCATCGGGCCGGGACCACACATGTAATATTCTATATCTTCGGGGTTTTCGTGGTTCTTGAGATAGGTGTCATAGATCACCTGATGAACGAATCCGGGGGTATATTTGACTCCCGCAGCATCGGCAGCAGGGTCGGGACGGTCAAGAGCCAGGTGGAAATGGAAGTTGGGGAACTCTTTTTCCAACTGCAGGAAGTCGTCNAGATAGAAAACCTCGTTGAGCGCACGCGCACCATAGAAATAGTGCATCTCGCGGTCGCGTGTGTTGAGTGTCTTGGTCATGTGCATGATCTGGGCGCGGAGNGGAGCCATACCGGCACCACCGCCTATCCACATCATTTCGGCCTTGGAGTTGAAGTTGGGGTGGAAGTCACCGTAAGGACCGCTCATGCGCACNTTGTCNCCCGGTTTGAGGGTGAAGATGTAACTTGATGCGATACCGGGCATGACATCCATGAACCCTACTTCGGGTTTCGGCTTGAANGGGGGAGTNGCAATACGTACAGTCAGCATGATGCGGTCACCTTCGGCNGGGTAGTTTGCCATTGAGTAGGCNCGTACNGTTGTNTCGGTGTTTTTGCAGACAAGTGAGAACANTCCGAATTTTTCCCATGCAGGGAGATATTCATCGCCGATGAGNGACTTGTCGATATCGCGGTCNTAACTCATTTCGTAGGGGGGAATCTTAATCTGTGCGTATGACCCGGGAATGAAGTTCATGTGTTCGCCGGGAGGGAGGGCAACAATGAATTCCTTGATGAATGTAGCCACGTTTTTGTTGGAGATGACCTCACATTCCCATTCCTTGACATCGAGAGCCGATGCGGGAACNCCGATGTTCATGTCATCCTTNACCTTTACCTGACATGCCAGNCGCCAGTCATCCTTGATTTCCTTGCGTGAGAAGTGGACGGTTTCAGTGGGGAGTATTTCGCCACCACCCTCAAAAACCTGCACTTTGCACTGTCCGCAGGAGCCTTTACCACCACAGGCCGAGGGNAGGAAAATGTTGTTGTCGGCCATTGTTGACAGAAGAGATTTTCCCGAGGGNGTTTCCAGTTCCTTTGAGTTGTTGATTTCAATCTTNACCAAACCGGCTTTAACCAGAAAACGTTTGGCAGCGAGCAACACAGCCACNAGCAGNAGGGTGACAAGCAGGAATATGCCCACTCCGGCAATGAGGGTGAGCGTAGAGGTCTGCGATGCTAATANTATATAATGTGTAGTCATTGCATTAAGAGAGTGTTTGAATTTAAACCAAATTTANTATTTTGAGAGTNTTGAAAATTTTTGATTTATCATTTAAATCCAAACACTCTCTATAGTTTTATTCCGAGGAAACTCATGAAGGCTATACCCATCAGGGCAGTGATGATGAATGTTATGCCGATTCCGCGCAGCGGGCGGGGAACGTTTGAGTAGGAGTCGACACGCTCGCGTATGGCAGCCACGGCGGTGATGGCAACGAGCCATCCGATACCCCATCCGGCACCGGCACATGTGGCGGTCCAGGCGTTGGCAAACTCACGCTGCTGCATGAAGAGCGAACCTCCCAGAATGGCGCAGTTCACGGCGATAAGCGGAAGGAAGATGCCGAGCGACGCGTAGAGCGACGGACTGTATTTTTCAACCACCATCTCAACAAGTTGGGTCATGGATGCGATGACGGCGATGAACATTATCAACGAAAGGAAACTGAGATCGATGTCGGCATATTCCTCACCGAGCCAACTCAGGGCACCTGCCTTGAGCACGTAGGTCTCGAGCAGATAGTTGATGGGGAGGGTTATGACGAGCATAAATGTGACGGCGACTCCGAGACCGAAGGCGGTCTTGACATTTTTGGACACGGCCAGGAATGAACACATACCCAGGAAGTATGCGAACACCATGTTGTCAACGAAAATGGAGCGTATGAATAGATTCAGGTTTTCCATATCTGTTATTCTTGAAGGTCTTTGTTAAGTGAGCGGTGAACCCAGATGATGCAGGCCACTACGATAAGTGCCATGGGAGGGAGTATCATCAGGCCGTTGTTGACGTAGCCGTGGTCGTAGCACCACTGGGGCACAACCTGATAGCCCAGGAGAGTGCCGCTGCCGAGGAGTTCACGGAAAAATCCAACGATAATCAGAATGATGGCATAGCCCACACCGTTGCCTATTCCGTCAAGGAACGAGGGCCAGGGGCGGTTGGCCATGGCGAAAGCCTCAAGTCGGCCCATCAGGATACAGTTGGTGATGATAAGCCCGATGAACACCGAGAGTTGTTTTGACACATCGTAGGCATAGGCCAGCAGAAGTTGGTTTACTATTACCACCAGTCCGGCTACCACCACGAGTTGCACGATGATGCGTATGTTGGTAGGGATGGTGTTGCGTATCAGTGAGATGATGACGTTAGCGAACGCCAAAACGGCTATTACCGACAGCCCCATTACTATGGCAGGTTCCAGTTTGGCTGTCACGGCAAGCACGGAGCAGATGCCGAGAATCTGCACTATCACGGGGTTGTTCTTGGAGAACGGATTGAAAATCACGCTTTTATTTGAAACTTTATCTGCCATTGCTGCTTAATTTAGTAAGGTAAGCCTGATAGGGTTTAAGACAGTCGTCGAGCATGGCGGCAACACCCTTTGAGGTGATTGTGCCACCGGAGATGCCGTAGACATAGTCACTGTTGTCCTGGGGTTTCTGACCCTGTTTTACCACGGTTACGGGGAAGAAATGATCATCTTTGAAAAGTTCTTTACCTGCAAACTGACCGCGGAAATGCTCGGTGGTTATCTCTGCGCCGAGTCCGGGTGTCTCACCCTGATGGTCAAAGTAAGCGCCATAGACTGTTGATCCATCACTGTCAAGTGCGATATAGCCCCAGATAGGACCCCACAGTCCTGCGCCATACAGGGGGATGATATATTTTTTTGAACCGTCGAGAGTGCAGATGAACAGGGGAAGTTGGCGGTTGGCGGCATCGTTCTTTATCTGTTTCTGAACACTGACATCAAAGGCGTTGTCACCGATGGAGTCTCCGTCGGCGTTCACCACTAATTGTGAGGTGATATATTTCTCAAAGTCGGCTGAGATTTGAGCGGGGTCAGGGGTGATGTTTACTGACGCCAGAATCTGTTTGCGGCGGTCGTTATCCTCGTTTGCCTGCTGCTTCTCCTTCAGGGAGAGTGCGGTCATGGCAAGTGCCGAGCCCACCACCACTACTAACACAATAATATATATTATGGTGTAGATGTTGCTTTGTTTGTTAATCATTTGTCAGGCTTTAATACGTTTGAGACGACGGTTGATGTTTGCTTGAACCACACAATAATCAATCAAGGGAGCAAAGGCGTTCATAAGCAGTACGGCGAGCATGGCTCCTTCGGGATAGCCGTTGTTATAGGTGCGGATGATGATTGCTATCACACCGACAAGGAAACCGTAGATGTATTTTCCAACTGTGGTACGTGCCGCAGTGACAGGGTCTGTAGCCATGAATACTGCAGCAAAGGCGAAGCCTCCCAGGCATAACTGATCCTCTACGGTAAGGAATGATGCGGGATAGGTGGGTGTGGCAAAACAGTTCGCTACCCATGCCATGAAGGCACCTCCGGCGAAAACTGAAAGGATGATACGCCAGTTGGCTATGCCGGCAACAAGCAGGATGAGTGCGCCGATGAGTATGCAGAGAGTCGATGTCTCACCGAATGAGCCGGGAATCAGTCCGAGGAACATATCCCATGTGGTGACCGCTTTTCCTGCAATGTCAGTTACGGCAATCTCGCCGCCGGTTGATGTGGCAACCTGACCTAAGGGGGTGGCACCGGTGAAATTGTCGGGAAGATTGTAGCCCAGACCAAGTATTGATTCAGAGGATACGAAGACCTTGTCGCCGCTCATGCTGGCAGGATAGGCGAAGAAGAGAAATGCGCGGGTAACTAATGCCACGTTCAGGATGTTATAGCCTGTTCCTCCGAACACCTCTTTCACGAAGATTACCGAGAAGGCTGTTGCCACGGCAATCATCCACAGCGGAGTTTCCACGGGGCAAATAAGGGGTATGAGGATACCGGTGACAAGGAATCCTTCCTGAATCTCCTCGCCGCGCCACTGTGCAACGGCAAATTCAATGCCGAGTCCGACGATGTAGGCCACTGCCAGAGTGGGAAGTACCGCCAGACAGCCGTAGGCCATTATCTGCCAGAAGGGAAATTCAGTAGCCCCTGCGGCGAGCCAGTTCTGATAACCGGCGTTGTACATACCGAAGAGCAGACAGGGGAGCAACGCCAGCACCACTATGATCATGGTGCGCTTGGAGTCGCGGCTGTCATGGATGTGCACCCCGGAGGTGGAGGTTGTTTCCGGAGTGAACAGGAAAGTCTCGAAGCCGTCGAACACCGAACGGAAAGCGTGCAGTTTGCCACCTTCCTCGAAGTTGGGCTTGATTTTATTTAAGTAATTCCTAAGTGCTTTCATCAGTTTATGTGATAGTGTGATGATTTATTCTGTTTCCTTACGGAGATATTCCAGACCCTCGGCAACGATTTTCTGCAGTTCAAGTTTCGAGGTGTCGACATATTCGGCGAGTGCGAAATCTTCCGGCACAACTTCATATATGCCTAATTTCTCCATCTGGTCAATATCCTTGCTGAGTATGGCCTTGATGAGGTATTCGGGAAGGATGTCCATTGGCATGACCGAGTCATATTCGCCTGACATGATCATGGCGCGACGTCCTCCTTGCAGACGTGCGTCGGGCTTGAACAGACGATTAAGGAAATGTCCGGGGAATGATCGGCTGACACTCATTTTTGAGGGTGAGAGCGATGCCCAGCCCATGAATTCGTCAACGTCATCACCTTCGGGGATTACCGTAACCTGATAGTAGGGCCAGCGCAAGTAGCCGTCAAGACCTACGTTGATGCCGGTCAGCAGGTTTCCCGAGATGTAACGTTTGTGGCGACCATCCTCCTTGATGTTTCCTTTCAGGAACGATTTGAGTGGAGCGCCGACCAGAGTGCGTAAATATTCGGGATGTTCTACCTCGCTGCCGGTGACAGCAATAAGTGTGGTGGGAGCGATTTCTCCCGACATGGTCATTGTTCCGATGCGTGCCGCTGAGATTGCCGAAAGTGTCCACACAACCTCACCTTTGTTGACAGGAGCGACATTGGCGATGGCCGTACCGATATTTCCTGCGGGGTGGGGACCCTCAATATCAATCATCTCTGCCCCGGGAATATCAGGCATACGGCTTCCACGGCGACGTGTAACATAAACTTTGCCGTCGGTCAGACGGTTGAGCAGTTCAACGCCGGCCTTGAATATGTCTAATTTATCTTTAAGCAGTATGTCATAGGCCGGGGCGAGGGGAGCGGAGTCGAAACCGTAAACGAAAATGTCGCGGGGACGCACCTCAGGGTTGGGGATTATGCCATAAGGGAGTTGACGGATCAGGACAAACATTCCTGACTGACAGAGCAATTTCACTGTCGACTGGTCATCGGTGGGATTGATGGTCATACGCACCCCTTTGCTATAATTTTCAGGGTCAACGGTAATCACCACACGGATGATTTTGCGACGTTCACCGCGGACAATCTCCTTGATGGTTCCCGTGATGGGGCTTACCACATTCATGTCCGGATTGAACTTATCGTGAAACAGGGTGTCCCCTTTGCGGATAGGATCACCTTCTTTGCAGTTGAGTTTAGGCGTGAGCCCGGGAAAGTCATCGGGGAAAATGGCAATTTCATCCGGAATGATAAGTTTTTCCGCATTGTCAGATTCCACTTTTCCGGCGATATCCAGGTCAAGCCCTTTCTTTATTTTTAACTGTATACTCATAAGGTCGGAAACAAAGTTAAATTTCTGCAAATATAACTAAATTTCGGCTAATGTTCAAAATATTTTTGTCTAAATTTGGAGAGATAAGAAGTATGCAGTATGCAGTGCGGATTTCAAATTTGGAGAAATATTGAGTTTCTTTATAGTGTTATTATGTCTGGTGTTTAGAAACTGTTTAATTTTGGGAAAATAATTGATATACTTTGTTTTTAAGATTTCATTATATGTAAAAAAAACAAGATTATGCAGAAGATAATCTTGTTTTTTTAATAGAGAATCGGTACACTTATTTACCGTCAACAGTTACTATTACTTCATAGCGAATGTTATTGGATAGATTTTCGAAATCAACATCGGTTCTTTTCTCACCGATTTTAATCATAAAGTTCTTACTTTCGACGCAATATCCATCATGGTATAGAGCAACTGAACCCCAAACATTTTTTGAATATGGATTCGAAAGCCTGACGTCAACCCTATAACTATTGTAGGCTATGGGTTGGGTAGTGTCTTTCCAATAAACTATTGTTTTGCCATCGTTCAACGTTTCTTCACCAGCAAAACAAACAATGGATGTCATTAAGGTAAGAAATAATAATATATTGCGCATGGGAGTTGTTATTTTGAAGGTGTATTCTGGTTGTTTGATGACGACTTTTCAGGAGAATTAGCCGGAATTGTTTTGGTGACAGGTTCTTCGCATTGCGTAGCAACTGATTTATAGCCCACGCCTTTAACGGATGCGCTTACACCTCTGGTAGTGCAATTTGTTTGGGTTACTGTCTTGCTTCCATCGGGATTGTTCTGTACGCATGTTTCCTTGGAACGTCCATACACTACTACGGGAGTTTGCCATTCGCTTTTAACGCAAGTTTTACCTCCTTTAGGAGTTTCTGCCATTACAGTGAATACAGAGAACACGGATAATATGATAAGTAAACTTTTCATTGTCGATAGAGTGGGTTTATATTCTTAACATGTTTAATCCTGCATCACTGTTTACCTGTTTACGGTGCCACTTCCTTTGCATTGCATGCAGGTCATGCGTACAGAACCTGTACCGTTGCAATAGGCGCATTGTTCATCGACATGCTTTTTACCTGTTCCATCGCAATTATAGCACTTTTCTTTATCTCCATATTTGTTGGTTGTATAGCCACTGCCGTAACATTTTTCGCAGTCTCTAAAATGTTTGACTCTGCCTCTTGTGCAATATGGACAATTTTTTGTCATTGATGGTTCATATCCTGTTCCATCACATCTCTTGCATACGTAAGTTTCGCCACTCTCTGTATTTGTTTCAGTCGCATACAAGGCAAATGTTGTGATTCCGCAGAGGAAAGAAAAGATCATTATAGTAAAAAATAATTTTTTCATTTTGTTGTGTTGGTGATTCATCAGTCCGTGAATCATTTTTAAAATAATAAAGCGTGGACTGAATTGCCACACCTCCTCTTGACGGTCCTGAGAAAACCTTATATGCTGAGATATGGAGCAGTAGCCCACGCTATACGTGAGAACCGCCTTGTTATCTCTTGCATATGTAGAAAATTTCTCAGGTTTTCAAGAGCAAGATAGCAAAACGCTTCGTTTTTATAATGTCTTTTTCAATCTGCAGATTGATTTTGCAAATGTAGTAATTATTTTTAAAATTTCAAAAAGTCATGATGTCTTCGGCTAATTTTTTTCGATACTCTACAATTCGTACGTTTTTTATAATTCGTATAAGTCTTATAAATCTTATAAATCTTATAAATCTTATAAAACTCATTCATCTTATAATCTGACGCTTGCCGTATAATATAGCAAAGACCGCGGGCGGGGTGGCTCGCGGTCTCTTTAATTGGTTGTCGAGTGGGTTACTCGGTTTTGTTTTCTTCGGAGGTGTTTTCTTCAGTTTTATTATCCGCAGGTTTTTCTTCTACCGGTTTTTCTTCGGCGGGCTTGTCTGCTGTTGCCTCATCCGGTTTTTCCTCGGATTTATCTGAATTTTTGGAGAGATTGATATTTTCAGAACTGAAGGGGGGAGGGGTTACGGTGGTTGTGTCGGTGTCGATGATTTCTGTTGCTTCGACATCCTCTACAGGGGGAGGGGGAGGCACCGAACCTTTTTCTTTGTCTTCGCGCGCTTTGAGAATTTCATCGGTACGTGAAACCCACTGTCGCGGACCGAAAATGCGCTCTACGTCATCGGTGAAGATTACTTCACGTGTGATGAGGGTGTCGGCGAGTTGGGCGTGACCTTCGGCAAACTGACGGAGTATGGATTTGGCACGTTCATATTGCTCGGAGATTATTCGGCTTACTTCCTCATCGATGAGTTTGGCACGGTCATCGCTATAAGGTTTGGTGAAGCCGTAATCCTGACCGGTTGAGTCGTAGTAACTGATGTTGGGCAGACGGTCGCTCATGCCGTAGTATACGACCATGGCGTAGGCCTGTTTGGTGACACGTTCAAGGTCGTTGGCTGCACCTGTTGATATACGTCCCAGGAAGAGTTCTTCGGCAGCGCGTCCGCCAAGGGTGGCACACATCTCGTCGAGCAATGCTTCGGAGGGTGTTATCTGTCGCTCTTCGGGCAGATACCATGCTGCACCGAGCGCTTTGCCGCGGGGCACGATTGTCACTTTGATCAGAGGGTTGGCATAGCGGAGCATCCATGACACGGTGGCATGACCGGCCTCATGAATGGCGATGGCACGTTTTTCCTCGTCAGTGGTGATTTTGTTTCGTTTTTCCAGACCTCCGATGATGCGGTCAACAGCATCGATGAAGTCCTGACGCTGCACTGTTTTCTTGTTGTGACGTGCAGCAATGAGGGCCGCCTCGTTGCAGACGTTGGCGATGTCGGCACCGGAGAATCCGGGGGTCTGACGTGCCAAGAGGTCTACATCCACACTGTCGTCAATCTTGATGTTGCGCAGGTGAACTTTGAAGATTGCTATACGGTCGTTGAGGTCGGGGAGTTCAACGTAAATCTGACGGTCGAAACGTCCGGCACGCATCAGCGCTTTGTCAAGGATGTCGGCACGGTTGGTGGCAGCCAGGATAATCACGCCGCTGTTTGAGCCGAAGCCGTCCATTTCGGTGAGGAGTTGGTTGAGGGTGTTTTCACGTTCGTCGTTCGAACCCATGTTGGCGTTACGTCCGCGGGCACGACCTACGGCATCGATTTCGTCGATGAAGATGATGCAGGGTGATTTTTCCTTTGCCTGACGGAACAGGTCNCGTACTCGCGACGCACCCACACCCACGAACATTTCAACGAAGTCGGAACCTGACATGGAGAAGAACGGCACGTTTGCCTCGCCTGCTACGGCTTTGGCCAGCAGGGTTTTACCTGTTCCGGGAGGGCCCACCAGAAGAGCACCCTTGGGTATCTTACCCCCTAAGTCGGTGTAGCGCTGAGGATTTTTGAGAAATTCTACAATCTCCTCAATCTCGGTTTTGGCTTCGGAGAGACCGGCCACATCGTTGAAGGTGACTTTTACGGGACTGTCCTTGTCAAATACCTGGGCTTTGGATTTGCCTACGTTGAACACGCCGCCGGGGCCTCCGCCATCTTTGTTTGACATACGGTTCATNATGAAGAACCAGAAGAAAATAAGCAGCAGCACGGGNCCAAAGGTCCANAGCAGTGATGAGTAGTCGCTGCTTTTTTCATATTTCACATCGCCCTTGAACTGACCGTTGGCCTGCCATTCTTCAATTTTGCGCTGAAGATTGTCGGCTGAGGGTATGTCGGTTACCAGTCTGGCGGCAGTGTGTGAGCCTTTTTCGAATTGTTTTTCATGGAAAAGGGTTGAGGCCAGAGAATCGGTAAGGAATGCCTCCGCCTCGTTTTTGTTGGTGATGACAACGATTTTGTCTACACCGCCTGAAGTACAGTATTTCTCAAACTCGGTGAAGTTCACTTCCTTTGAGATGCCGTTTTCATCAAGGTAAAATACTCCGATGAGCGCAATCAGGATAATGGCATACATCCAGTAAAGGCTGAAGCCGAATTTCTTTTTCTTATTTCCGGGTTGCTTGAAGTTCATGTTTATTGATTGCTGTAATGGTGAATTTTATTGTTAGCGGTTAGTCGAGGTCGGGAATCTCGGTTATGACAGCGTCGCTCCAAAGGTCCTCCAGATTGTAGTGCTGACGTGCATCGCGAGTGAAGATGTGAACCATTATGTCGCCGTAGTCAATGACGATCCATTCGGCGGCGCGGTAGCCGTCGTAGTTGAAAGGTTTGACACGCAGTTGTTCCAGCAGGTGGTCGCGGATGTTGTCAGCGATGGCAGCGACCTGCACGGGGGTGTTACCCTGGCAGATGATGAAAGTGTGAGCCGGAGCCGATTCAATGGCAGCCATATCCAGCACGCTGATGCTCTTTCCTTTACGGTCCTGAATGGCATCAATAATGTTTTTTGTGATGATTTCTGATGTTGTTACTGTCTTTAATTCCATTTTTTACGCTGTGTTTCTGATACAAATAAAACAAACAAAATAAAATAAAGGTTTAGGTGAAAAGTTTTTCTATTCGGTGGAGGGTTCCGGAGAGTGCGAACACCACTACGGAGTCCCCGACTTTGATTTGAGTGTTACCGCTTACCAGCATTCCTCTGCCGTCGCGGATAAGTCCGGCTATGGTCATATCCTTCGACAGTTTAAGGTCCTTGATCAGTCCGCGGGTTATCTTTGCGCCATCCCTGACATCAAACTCGGCAACTTCTGCGCCGGCCAGTGACATACATTTGTTTGACTGTGTGTCGCTGTCAAGCAGATGTTGGAAAATCTTGCTTGATGCAAGGAGTTTCTTGTTGATGATGGTGCCTATGTTAAGTCCTTCTGCCTCAGAGATAAACTGGATGTTTTCCACTTCGGCGATGGTCTTGCCCACGCCGAACTCTTTGGCGGTAAGACAGGCGAGGATGTTGGTTTCCGAACTTTCTGTCAGTGCTATGAAGGCATCCATATCCTCGATCCCTTCTTCCAGCAGAATTTCATTGTCGCGGGCGTCGGCACAGATGATTTCGCATCCCGGACAATGTTCCGGCAGGCGACGGCAACTGTCGGCATCGCGTTCGAGAATCTTTATGTTGTACTCTCCTTGCACAAGATTTGACAGTCGGGCGGCAATTTTGCCTCCACCCATAATCATGATGTTGCGGATTCGGGTCTGTTTTTTGCCGCACATCTCACGGAGTTCATCAAGATGCTGACGTGTGGTCATCACATATATGATATCCCCTTCATGCACTTCGTCATAACCGCCCGGAATGATGGTGTGGTTATGCCGTTTGATGGCGCAGATGTGGAAATTATGGTGGGTGAAGGTGATGTCGCGCAGTTTCATGTTCACTATCGAGGCATTGTGGCGCAGTTTCACGCCTACCACAATCAGTTGACCGTCGTGCAGTTCAAACCAGTTTCGCACCCAGGTGTGGCGCAGGGCCGTGCGGATTTCCAGAGCCGCGAGATATTCGGGATAGATGGTGTCGTTGACGCCTATTTTCTCGAAAAACTCACGGTTTTTGCTCCGCATGTATTCATAATTGTCGATTCGCGCCACCGTTTTCTGTGCGCCTAAGGCTTTGGCTATGGCGCAGGCTGTGACGTTATCTGTTTCGTAGGGGGTTACGGCAATGAAGAGGTCGCACTTGGCCACGCCTGACTCGCGCAGAGTCTCGAACGATGTCGGGCGCCCCACCATTGTCATGAGGTTATAATTAGCATCGAGCACGGCAAGTTTCTGGGCATCATTGTCAATGAGAATGATGTCCTGATCCTCCTTCGAGAGAAGTTTCGCGAGATGTGACCCTACCTCGCCGGCGCCACCGATGACTATTTTCATTTATCTGCCTCCTTTCCGGCTTCAATTATCCGTTCTGCAATCGACTGAGGGTCAAGATGACACAGTTTTTTGAGTTGAGCCACGGTGCCCTGATGCACGAAATTGTCCGGCACTCCGATGCGGATTATGCGGGGAGAGTAGCCGTTGTCCGCCATCCATTCCGCCACAGCCGATCCGAGTCCGCCTACCACCGAGGCATCTTCCACGGTAATGACAGGACGGTTCATCCGACCTATTTCGTGGAGCATTTCCTCATCGATAGGTTTCAGGAATATCGCATCGTAGTGAGCAACGGAAACTCCTTCGTTTTCAGCCAGTTTTATGGCTTCCTTAACTTCCGATGCTATTGTACCGATGCTGATTACAGCCACGTCGCTGCCATCCTTTATTTTCGCTCCTTTCCCTATCGGAAGGGTATGCATGGGTGTGTGCCAGTCAACGGTTTCGCCTGAACCTCGGGGATAGCGTATCGCCATGGGATATTTCTCGCGCTTGTCAGCNGTGAGCATCAGATTGCGCANCATCTCCTCGCTGCTCGGAGCGGCGATAATCATTCCGGGGATGGAGCGGAGGTATGCCAGATCGAACAGTCCGTGGTGTGTCACNCCGTCCTCTCCCACCAGTCCGGCACGGTCTATGCAGAATGTGACCGGNAGTTCCTGAATAGCCACGTCGTGGATGATATGGTCGTAGGCTCGCTGCAGGAAGGATGAGTATATGGCCACAAACGGGCGTTTTCCCTCATGAGCCAATCCTCCGGCGAAGGTTACGGCATGACCTTCGGAAATACCCACATCAAACACTCGGTCAGGCATTTGNGCCTGCATTATGTTGAGCGATGTTCCGGAAGGCATGGCGGCAGTGATGCCGATTATACGTTTGTCCTCGCGTGCCAGTTCCAGCANGGTCTCCCCGAAAACGGTCTGATATTTGGGAGGTTTGGGCCCGGGTGCGCCCTTTATCAATTCACCTGTGGCAGGGTTGAATTTGCCGGGGGCATGCCATGTGGCAGGNTCTTTCTCAGCCGGAGCATATCCTTTCCCTTTTACGGTGCATAGATGTAATATGCGCGGTCCACGCATATCCTTGATGTCATTGAGTACGCTGACCAGACTTTTTACGTCGTGACCGTCAAACGGACCGAAATAGCGGATGTTCAGACCTTCGAAAATATTCTGTTCGCGTGCCAGCAGAGCCTTCATGCTGTTGTTGAAACGCATGATTAACCCTTTACCCTTATCGGTGACAAGATGCATCCGCTTCAGAAAACGGTAGAGTCTGTATCGTATCTTGTTATATCCTTTTGAAGTTGTCAGGTGCGCCAGGTTGCTGTTGAGCGATCCTACGTTGCGGTCAATCGACATGTCATTGTCGTTGAGTATGATAAGCAGGTCGTTAGGAACGTTTGCGGCATTGTTCATCCCTTCAAAGGCGAGACCGCCCGAAATGGATGCGTCACCGATCACAGCCACCACGTTACGCTTGGGCGATTCTTCATCCATGGCAGATGATATGGCCATTCCGAGAGCGGCAGAGATGGAGTTTGAGGCGTGTCCGGCGGTAAAGGTGTCATATTCGCTTTCGGCAGGATTGGGAAACCCGCTCAGNCCGTTCATCTTACGGTTTTCATTGAAGCGGTCACGTCGTCCGGTAAGCAGTTTGTGTCCGTAGGCCTGATGTCCCACATCCCATACTATGCGGTCATACGGAGTGTTGAGAACATAGTGGAGCGCCACGGTGAGTTCTACGGCTCCCATCCCGGAGGCGAAGTGCCCCGGATTGTCGCTGAGTGAGTCGATAAGGAATGCGCGTATGTCTGCACATACCTCNGGCAACTTNTCAACCGGGAGTTTGCGCAGGTCGTCGGGTGAGTTTATGGTGTCAAGCAACGGGTGCTTACTTTTTATCTTTTCTTCCATTCCTGATGTAGCGTTTATAGAGTGGAACGAACACGACAATGCCGGAACATATAATCACGAATATGGTCCAGAGGGTTATCTCCGGTGATTGGGAAATAACCAGGTAGCAGAGTGCGAGCCAAAGGATGGTGAGGCATGAAAAGCGGAATATCTGTGTACCTGTCATATTGTCGACTATTGGTTTGATAGAACGGTTAATCCTACAAAGTTACAAAAACTCTTTAACATACTCGCCCTGCAAATGTTAATAAATTAAAANAGTNGANGATGCTGATGATGAGTTGTATGATGTGNGGAGTGTCGGAATGGTTTATCGGGAGNAAGGGTACTTGAATTTCGTGACAGATTAGAATCATGCCATACGCTCACGATACGTCAATTTCGTCCAGAGATGTTACGGTTGGAATACCTTCAGGCGCTTTGTTCCGACCATCGCGGTTGAAGTAGATCACCTGCCATCCGGCGTTCAGTCCACCCTGAATATCGGTGTCGGGATTGTCCCCTATGATGATTGAATTCTCAGCCGTTGCACCTGCTTTGGCAAGAGCATGGTCAAACAGCCGGCGGTCGGGNTTGTTTACTCCAATNTCATCGCTAAGTGTAACACAATCAATCATTTCAGTCATTCCTGACGATGCCAGTTTCTTATATTGAACCTCCTTGAAACCGTTGCTCAATATGCCGATTTTGAATCCTGCCGAACGCAGACGGGTCAGCAGTTCCATGGCTCCGTCAACGGTGAGCGAACACTCGCCGAGACGGTCAAGATAATAGTCTGAAAACTCCTCCCATGTGTTTTCTGTGACAGGATAACCGGCCTGCAGCAGAGGGCGTTGGAAACGTTCGCGCATGAGATATTGGCGGGTGATGTTACCNACATTGTAGTCAGCCCACAGCGCATGGTTCACCGCAAGATATTTTTCGGTNAANTCGCTGTCAGAAGCAAAATATCTGTCNAGTCCGTAGTGCTCGTACACTTTACGGAGTGACTCCAGTGAGTTATTCTCAAAATCCCACAGGGTGTCGTCAAGGTCAACCCAGACCCATTTGATTTTATTCTTNTCAATCAACATCGGTAAGTTTCCACCATTTATATGAAATATTTCTGTCAATCACATCCCCCTCATGATGCTTGAGTTTTTTTACCACNCGGATGGTGACAGGAAGAATCAGAATCTCGTAGCCGGTCTTGAGCAATGCCTGGGTCACTATCAGCGAGAAGATTGTCTCCCAGGGAAATACACCTCCGAATGCTATGGGGAAGAATATCAGCGAGTCAACCGACTCACCCCATAGCGATGACAGGATGGCACGGAGCGAGAACCTCCCTTTTGTGTCGGAGGCTTTCATTTTGCTCATCACGTAGGCGTTGACCATGGAGCCGCACAGGAAAGCGGTGAAACTGGCAAACATGATGCGGGGCACGCTTCCATATATCAGTTTCATAGCCTCCTGATGCTCCCATTCCCTACCACCGGGAAGGATGATGGCCAATTGAAGCATCAGTGCCACAACAAGGGCGGATATGAACCCCATCCATATCATCAGGCGTGCCTTCTTAAAGCCGTAAACCTCTACTACACAGTCGTTAATGATGTATGATATGGGGAATACGATTACTCCTGCCGTGATGGTGAACCATCCCAGATCAACTGTTTTAATCTCCACCAGATTGGAGATTATCAGGCACACACAGAAAAGAGTGGACAGGAGCAGGAAGGTCAGCGAAACCTTTGGTCCGGCCTCAGTATGTTTTCTATTGTTATTCATTTCGTTGATTAGCAAAGTAATACGATTACAATCTGCACGATGATAACACGCGCGAACATGCTGAGCGGATAAACCGTGGCGTAGGCTACCGAGGGGCGGTCGCCCGGCAGAGTGGTGTTGGCATAGTCAAGTGCCATGGGGTTTGCCATCGAACCGCAGAGCATACCCGTTGCCGTGCCGAAATCTATTTTCATCAGTTTNACGGCTATGAGTCCGAGGATGATGGTNGGGACAACNGTCAGGAGGAATCCCAGTCCTACCCACAGCGCACCTTCAGCGCGGAATACCGTTTCAAAGAAATGTTCNCCTGCNTCCAGACCGAGGCATGCCAGGAAGAGGGCGATGCCNATGGCNCGCAACATCAGGTTGGCCGAACTGGTGGTNTAGGTCACCATGTGCAGGCGTGGTCCGAAAGTNCCCACAAGTATTCCCATGATGATAGGTCCTCCGGCCAGACCCAGACTGATAGGAAGATTCATTCCGGGTATATGAATAGGGAGTGCGCCAAGGATTACACCGAGAACAATGCCGATGAATACAGGCACAAGGTTAGGNTCATCCAACACATTGACNGCATTGCCGATCAGTGGNTCGATTTTCTCCATNGCACTCTGCTCGCCTACCACAATAATCTTGTCGCCGAGTTGCAGACGCAGGGTAGGGGTGGCCAGCAGCGGCATGCCGCTACGATANACGCGGCTGATGTTTACNCCATAGAGATTTCTCAGTCGCAGNGANCCTAATGTTTTGCCATTCAGTTCCTTGCGTGTNACAAGNAAACTTTCTGACACCANTCGGCGGTCAACGGCGTTCCAGTCAATGTCGGGACGGTTCCAGTCATCCGGTTCCTGTTCGCCAAAAAGCATCAGCAGCGCATCAAGGTCGGCCGGNGCACTGATGACAAGCAGGCGGTCATGCTCCTGCAGGACAAGGTCGGATGTGGGTATGCTGACCACACCTCCGCGCCACATTCGNGATATGACGAACTGGCAGTTGGTAGCCTTTCCGATCTGGGCTATCGTCTTGCCGAAAATGCCGGGNTTNCGCACCTCGAACTCGGTGTTGATGGGTCGGGGCATGTTTGAAACNGGAGTGTCGGTAATCTCTTTNTCGCGGATGAACAGGGCACGCATCAGAATGATTGCGATTATNACGCCCACNACNCCAAGCGGATAAGTAACAGCACANCCNAGNGCGGCAGTGTCNGAAGGTATGCCATATTGTGACANGGCCTGTTGTACGGCACCCANNGCGGGTGTGTTGGTTGTGGCTCCGCAGAATATACCCATCATATCGGGAAGATTGACCGGCGTNACAAACGTCAGACTTATCGCTACGGCAAGAGTAAGCAACGCCAGGCTCAACCCGAGCATGTTGAGTTTTATGCCACCGTGGGCCAAGGATGAGAAAAATCCCGGTCCNACCTGCAATCCGAGNGCATAGACAAAAAGAACAAGACCGAAGTTCTCGGCATAGTGCAGCATGTCGGGGTCAACGCTCAGTCCGAGGTGTCCGGCNATGATNCCGATGAAAAACACGAAGGTCACACCGAGCGAAATNCCACCGATTTTCAGTTTCCCGAGAGCAATACCGATGGCACTTATCAGAGAGAGTACAAGCAGCGCNTGCATGGCACTGTGTTCAGTCAGAAGATTCGCAAACCAGTTCACAAATAGTCCTTTTTATATATTAATAATGAGGGTGCGTCATGAAATCAGACACACCCCCATAGTATAGGGTTGGTTAANTATCAGCGTATTCCGGCAATGTTGAAGTTGGCGAACTCAAGGTCGGCGGCTGCACGTTTGGCAAGTTTGTTGTCAAGTGCGATAGCCTGTTTGAGATTGCTCTTCACCATTGATTCGTTNTTGGTGCGTGCNCCCANCACTGCCATCAGGTAGTAGGTGGTGGCGTCAGGTTCNGCAATNCCGGCGAGAGTNTTTTTGGCTTTGCTGTAGTTCTTGGTAAGAATCTGAGCCAGAGCGGCGTTGTTTGATTTAGCATCGCCGAACGCTTTCATTGCAGCGTTAGCGTCGCCTTGCAGAAGGTAGAGCGTNCCGGTTGCTTCGCCCANTTCATTCAGACCNGCTGCGTTACCGAATTTCTGACGGGCGTCNCGGTAGTCTTTCTTCATCAGNGATGTCAGACCNAGGTTCAACTGAGGTTCAGCCTCAGCGGGAGCGATGCGGGCAGCCTGAGTGAAGTTGGCTTTAGCGGCNGAATAGTCACCGATTTTGAACTGTTCAACACCGAGGTCGTTGAATGTGCGGTAGTCATCGGGATAGAGTTCGGCAGCCTTGTTGTAGATTCTGAGTTTCTGGTTGCGGTTGTCTGTCAGAGTAGCGCAGTAGAGGATTTCGTCAACCGANAGTTTNTCGGGGTTTGTTGCGAAGAGTTCCTGAATTTCGCGGTCACTCTTGCCGATAACATTGATTGAGGCNGTGATGCGTGAGTAGCGGAGTTGAGGAAGAATTTCGTCNGCGAGTTGNTCAAATACGGATGAGAGGTTACGTATTTCNCGTTCACGTTCTTCGGGATCCTTGAACTGTTCGAGTACGCTGAGAATCAGTTCNTTATCCTGGATGTTGCTTTTTGCTACCAGAGCGCGGAAACCTTCCCAGTCTTCGGGAGTGAACTGAGCGGTGAGTTCGCCGAATTCTGTGATGTTGTCGCGTTTCAACTGTTTGGTCAGATATTCGTTGGTGCTTTTTTCACGCTGTTCGGCCAGACGGGTGTTGAAGTCGAGTTTACCTTCGGGAGAAGCGTATGATGAAATGTTGATTTCCTCGATTTCACGGTTCTGGGCATCGTTGGCGGTCACAATGCTCTGNTGCAGTTTTGCCATCTGNTCGGTCTGGAGTTCGCTTTCACGGATGTTTGCGCGGTTAACCAGGAATCGGATGTCAGCGGCATATTTCTCATTGATGATACGCTGGAATTTGTCGGGAGCGATAGCGGGGTTGGCGTTGGAGGCATCAACTAAGGCACCGGTTGTTACCAGACCATCCGCAACTTTNACGCGGGGGAGGACATACTGTTTGTTGCCCTGACGAACGTTGAAGCCGAGCATCAGTTCGCTCTTGATCATTTCGG
Source organism: Bacteroidales bacterium (assembly GCA_014800385.1). Classification (GTDB taxonomy): domain Bacteria; phylum Bacteroidota; class Bacteroidia; order Bacteroidales; family Muribaculaceae; genus CAJUPY01. The sequence goes on along the minus strand of JAAVGE010000010.1, from coordinate 16,697 downwards.
GCTGATAGTTGTAAACAACGGGAATGGTAACGGTTCCACCCTGTTCGTAGTTGATTACAGGGGAGTTGCCACGTACCTTCTCGCCCTGGAAACTATAACTTTGAGAAGCAACCTCCTCACCGTTGAAAACCANGTAGGGGGTAACGGTTACTTCAGCGTTTTTCTGGAAGAATTTCTGTGGAATATTTGCAGTCACAGTGGCCGGAACACGTTCGCCTACCACTTCCAGAGGATTGGGATTGACGGAAAAATAGTCAGCCGAAAACTGATTCATTTTCTTGCTGCAACCGGTGAGCATCAACATAGCACACGCTCCGCCGGCAATGAGTGATTCTATTTTCATGAGAGTTTTTTTGTTATTTGCCACAAAGTTACATAATAGTTGTGAATCTATCCACATTCCGACGCGATTTTTTTGGTGGATAACTAAAAAAATAGTAAATTTGTGGTTCGCAAATTGATTTATCCATTTTGCCAACTACATTTTTTGCACAAAAATATATCAATAGACTTGCTTGACTATATGAAAAAACTTATTTACGGCATATCGGCGTTGCTCATATCTGGNTCGCTGACAATCTCTGCCGAGAATAAACTTGATGCCGGGCTGAACAATTTCATGCGAAAGAGTTCCGTCGCTCCGGGAAAGACAATGAAGGCAATGAACANNGCCGNCGATTCGCAGAACCGTGTGGCTGTTCTCATCACTCTCGAAGAGGGTTCGACTGCCGACGAACTGATTGAAAACGGTATCGAAGTNTCGGATNTGTATGGCAATGTAGCCGTTGCCTACGTAACTGCATCTGACGTTAAGAAAATGGAGAGCCTCAAGAGTGTNAGCCGTGTTCAGCGNACACGTCGCAAACGTCTGCTCAACAACACCGCACGCGAAGCAACTGTGGTTGACAAGGCTCATCNGGGCACTGATCTGAAGCAGGCATTCACCGGCGAAGGTGTGATTGTTGGTGTGGTTGACGGTGGTTTTGACCCTAATCATATCATGTTCAAGGATGATGACGGAAACATGCGNGTCAAACAGTTATGGAAATACACTGTAAACGAACGTACCGGTGCAATCACCACCAATACCTATACCGGATCAGCGCTCACGTCGTTCACTACCGATGATAATTCNGCAACCCACGCAACNCATGTGACNGGTATAGCAGCCGGATCATATAATTTCGGAAAGACAGGTACGCAGTANTATGGCATGGCNCCCGAGGCTGAAATCCTTATGGCCGGAGGTGACCTCACCGACGACGCTATCCTCAAGGGTGCATCAGCAATGATTGANTACGCTNATAANGCAGGTAAGCCCCTGGTAATCAATATGTCATTNGGNGACAANNTCGGTCCNCACGATGGTACCGACGCATTNACCTCGGCCNTGAANAATCTTGCCGCAGATAATCTNATATGCTTGGCCGCNGGAAATGAGGCTGACCTTAACATCGTGGTACGTAAGGAATTAACCTCGGCTGACAAAACCGTAAAAACAACCGTTATTCCTACNGAAGATCTTCTTTATGAGGANAGCCGTTATCAGGCNTATTGCGACGTTGAGGTGTGGGCATCGGACAACCGTGAGTTCTCGGTGAAATTCGCTATGGTCAACAAATCAACCGGCTCGGTGGTATATTCGCTTGANGCNACAACCTCAATGAAATATGTCAGCAGCGGAAATATGTATGAATCCGGTGATGCCCAGAACAGTCAGTTCACCAACGCTTTCCCCAACAGTTACGCCGGTCTGCAGAAAGGNTTGTCAACAGCAAACAACCGCTACTATGCCGAAATGACATTNAATCTGATCAATAAGTCGGCTAATTCAAAAACNTACCTCCCTGCAATNATTGTCGAAGGTCAGCCCGGTCAGACAATCTGGATTTATAACGATGCTTANTATAATGAGTTCTCGACCTCGAATCTCTCCGGTTATGACAAGATAACCACTGACGGAACAATCAGNAACATGGCATGCGGCAAAAACACTATCGCAGTGGGTGCATACGCATCACGTCAGAGTTCATGGGCCAACAACGGTGACATAGCNGTNTTCTCAAGTTGGGGCACNCTNGCCGACGGACGTACCCTCCCTCATGTGACTGCTCCCGGTGTGGATATGATTTCGGCTATGTCGACNCCTTATTATAACAGCAGCAATTACAGTTCACTCTACGACCCCGTTGCTCACTCCGTTACTGTCAGCGGCAAAAAATACACCTGGACAAAGATGAGCGGTACNTCNATGGCAACTCCCGTAATGACCGGTGTGGCTGCCTTATGGATGCAGGCTAACCCCCAACTTACTCCTCAGGANGCATGTGCCACNGCTGTAGCNACCGCTCAGTCCGCACCCGCGACCGTNCAGTGGGGAGCAGGTAAACTTGATGCCCATGCAGGTCTGAAGGCCATCCTCGGTNNGTCATCCGTAGAAAATGTCATTGANCGCGACGATGCTGTCCTGATGGTTAAACTGCTNGGTGACAGACGCTACGAAGTGTATATGCCCGGNAGTGACAATCTCGTTGCCACTTTATATAATATGAGTGGTTCGGAAGTGGTGTCAGTCGCCGGACAGAATGAAGTGGTTGTAGATGCTGCTGCGGCTGCNCCCGGTGTTTATATCCTTAAAGCCACCGACGGCAAGAACAGCGCAACACAGAAAATNATTATTAAGTAACTAANACACATATATTTGACAGGAATTACTGAATGTTAAAAATACTCTCTCTCTTACTGATTTTGCCGGCAACCGTATTCGGTTTGTCGGCAAATCATATTTCTCCCCACCTAAGAGCCGGAATGGCTCGGGTGCNGACTTTGTCTGCAATGAATGATACTGAAGNATATCGCCCGGTGATAATGCGTCTGACATCTGAACAAAGTGTCGGTCAACTGGAGTCAATGGGGGTCACAGTGTGGTATAGTCGCGATGATCTCGCCATAGGTACTATGCCCGTTNAATTGATCCCCGAGGTNATTGGTTCACGCTGGATAAGTGATATTTCATCCTCACAGGCCTCTCTCCCCTCAATGAATAAAGCCGCTCCNTGGGTAGGACTTGACAAGATTCGCGACAGGGTGGANCTGGACAGNAATTATGACGGNGAAGGAGTGGTNGTAGGATTCNNCGANATTGGCTTCGACCCTNCCCACATATCNTTTCTTAACAGCGATGGTTCGCCNCGAACCATGCGTCTGACNCATTANGATGGAGTCACCGGAGAAAGAAAAGCATGCACCACTNCNTCNGAAATTGAGAACTGGACAACCGACAATGTGGGTAAATATCATGCCACGCATGTGTGTGGAATCCTTGCCGGATCCGCCCCCGAATCACCCTACAACGGTGTAGCGCAGAAGGCAGAGATTGTCGCCACCACGTCGAACCTCTACGACCCGGAGATACTTGCCGGGATAGAGGATGTTGTGGCTTACGCGCGTCAGGAGGGGAAGCCTGCAGTGGTCAATCTTTCGTTATCCTCCGCTATGGGTCCGCATGACGGCACACAACTCTTCAACGAATATATCGACAAATTAGGTCAGGAAGCGNTAATAACGGTGTCATCGGGCAATTACGCCACGGTGCCGGTGTGNGTATCCAAACGGCTCACACCGGATGACACACGCATGGGCACAGCCTTTATGGATGAGTGGGTGTGGTGTGGCTTCAACGTGTCGGGGGCATGTGATTTCTGGAGCGACAACGATGAAGAACTTGAGGCTGATCTGCTCATTATTGATGATATCAAACGTGAGATTACAGCGAGAATCAAGGCTGAAGGTGAGGAAACCATCATAATATCACATGAATATGCCGAAATGTATCCTATGGGAACTGTCCATCCCGATTTTGACAATCTCTTTTCAGGTGTAGTGATATTATATCGTGAACTTAATCCGCTGAATAACAGATATAATGTGTATGTCGAAATGGCATACTCGCCNCGATTGCANGAAACCCCCAAGGGGTGGNCTCAAACNTGGATAGGTGTGGAGATGGAAGGTAANCCNGGNACNAAAATTGACGGATACGCTTCACCCGGCATACATCTGAGTCAAAAAGCACCATCGCTTTTGGCNGGGAATGGNGTGGGTAGTGTCAGTGATATTGCCACAGCCCGCAATGTGGTGTCGGTGGGNGCATATTCCACCTGCAACAGTGTGACGCAATTAAATGGNGAAGCGTTTGATTTCACTCAGTACAAGGAAGGTGAAATCGCATATTTNTCAAGTTACGCCACTCTTGTNGACGGACGAAAAGTGCCACTCGTATCNGCTCCCGGNGCAGTNATNGTTTCGGCNGTNTCNACACCATTTNTGGAAAACGGAGGAGNTTTNCNACCCCTTGTGGATAAGCANAATATAAACGGGAAAACCTACTATTGGGGAGCGGAGGCCGGCACATCGATGTCCTCCCCGCTNGTGGCAGGTGGAATAGCNCTCTGGCTTCAGGCTGATCCTTCGCTCGATATTGATGATGTCAAACGCATAATCAGCGAAACCTCACCTNTACCGGAGGGGGCAACGGAACCCGGATGGGGCTGCGGAAGTTTTGATATNTATGCCGGACTGAAGATGATTCGTCAAGAGTCAGGTGTNGACAATGTTATTGAACCGCTCAAACCAACCGTTGTCCGTAACNGTGACCTGCTGACCGTGACCTCTGTNGAGNCACTCCCCGTGACATGCACCCTTANNGCCGTGANTGGCATGAGNGTGAATACAGTGTCATCAATCGGAACCGTNACAATTCCGTTGGACGGACTTCCNAANGGGGTGTATATCCTGAATATTAATCAGAACGGCACCGACTGCGGANCNATGAANATTATTCGTTGACNAATGTCAGCGCTTCGGCAAAAGATATTCCCTTACGATCCTTCTCCGAAATAATCATCTCGGAGGGGGAAACCTGCCAGTCTACACCTANTGTGGGGTCNTCAAAAGCGAGGGTATGCTCACTCGACGGGTCATAAAGATTATCTACCTTATACTGAAAACGTGCTGTCGGTGAGAGTGTTACAAANCCATGNGCGAATCCGCGGGGCACGAACAGTTGACGGTGGTTATCGCCCGAAAGATTAACGGCAACATATTTNCCGAGGGTNGGGGAGCCGTGTCGCATGTCAACCACCACNTCAAGCACCTCACCTTCGGTAACCCTGACAAGTTTGGCCTGTGAGGAATTNCCCCCTTGGAAGTGNAGTCCNCGAAGCACTCCGCGTGATGAGAGCGATTCATTTTCCTGNACGAATGTCACATCACCTACNATCCGGCGGAACTCCTCGGCTTTGAACGACTCAAAAAAATAACCNCTGGAATCNCCGAATATGCGCGGTTCCAGAAGCCAAACTCCCTCTATTGCCAACTGCTTGTAGTTCATTTTCTTTGATATTTTCCGCAAAAGTAATAAATTTGTAGCAGAAAAGAACTCACGGAATATGAAAAAAATAATTTTGGTTGACGATGCAACCGTAAAAACCGATCTTCTACCCCTCACTTACACCCGTCCGGTGGCTGATCTGAGGGTTGGAATCACTACGATAAAAGAAAAATGGGAGCGGGCAACAGGAGCGGAATGCCGNTATCTGACAGATGATTATCTCAGTGAGAAATATCCATGCTTCGCTACCGGCACTGATGCTCTGTTCGTAAANGGAAATATCCTCCCTACGGAACATTTGGTGNCNGCCATCCTGCAACTTGAGCCGGAAACNGAACTGACCTGTCAGGGNCATCGCATTGCATTCCGCACCTCTGTGAAATCTGCCGGTGAGGAATATGCAGGNNTGACGANTNTNGAATATNNNGGAGAAATAACNGAGGTGAAATTTCTCTATGACATCTTCCTTCTGAATGACCGTGCNGTAAAAGATGATTTCGATTATCTCACAGCCGACAAAGANTCAGCCCCGCTNAGCGATTCAAATATCGTAATNGGTGACCCCTCNCTTGTTTTCCTTGAACCGGGAGCGGTGGTTGAAGGAGCGTTTATCAACACAAAGAACGGTCCTGTTTATGTNGGTCGNGATGCCGAGATTATGGAAGGCTCCGCNTTGCGNGGTCCGGTAGCGCTGTGTGAACACTCGGTGGTGAATATGGGCTCNAAAATCTATGGAGCCACCACCATCGGACCGTGGTGTAAGGTAGGTGGTGAACTTAACAATGTGGTCATGCTCGGCTACAGCAACAAGGCTCACGACGGCTTCCTCGGCAATGCCGTTATCGGTGAATGGTGCAATATCGGNGCAGGNTGTGTAGCCTCAAATCTGAANAANGACTANACCGAGATNAAACTCTGGAACTACAATGCCCGACGTTTCGCGCGCACCGGACTGCAGTTCTGCGGACTGATGATGGGNGATCACTCCAAGGCCGGNATCAANACCATGTTCAACACCGCCACAGTGTTGGGNGTNGGTGTAAACGTTTATGGNTCAGGGTTTCAGCGTAACTTTCTGGCATCGTTCAGCGAAGGNTCGCGAGCCGGNTTTACGGATGTACCCATGTCGAAATTNTTCGATGTGGCACGCCGNGTCATGGCACGCCGCGGATGTGAACTGACCGAAACAGACTGCCGCATCTTTGAACATATNAACGAAATGGCCCACAACTTCAAATATTGAAGTGTGAGCCATTTGTAAAAGGTTATTCAAGCCGGAATTATTCCATATCCATAGCCATATAGTGCTGNTAGGGGTGGTCNCAGGCAGGACATTTTACGGGAGGAGTCAGACCTTCGTAAATGAAACCGCAAACCAGACAACGCCATTTGATAGGAGTGTCACGTTTCCATACNGTGCCGTCCTGAACCTGTTTCAGATAGCGTTCGAAACGTGCNCGGTGAGTGGCTTCAACTTCGGCGATGGCGCGGAAATGAGAGGCGATTTCGGGGAAACCTTCCTCATCGGCTACGGCAGCAGCCTGAGTGTACTGGTCAACACCTTCGCGTTCCTCTTCNGCAGCGGCGGTNGCAAGGTTTGAGGCTGTGTCACCGATGACACCGGCATCAACATTCAGATCACAGGGAACAGAACCTCCTTCAAGATATTTGAAGAAAATTTTGGCGTGATGAAGTTCGTTTTCGGCTGTTTCTGTAAATACCTGCTCAATAGGATAATACATTTCCTTGTTNGCCTGTTTNGCATAGAATATATAACGGCTGTANGCAGCAGATTCAGACATGTAGGCAGCCACGAGGTTTTTTTCGGTACGTGTACCTTTNATACTTTTTGTTCCCATAATTGTGTGTTTATTTTTTAATTAATTTGTGCTTTTGTTAATNAAACATATATGACAGAAAATAGTTCAGAAAAAATGGAAATTGATGTGGAGAAAGTTCTGCGTCAGAGGCTNGGCTCNAAGGCGCGATTNGTTCCGGCATTTGTCGTCGGGGCGNTNAANCGNCTTATATGTCAGGACCATCTGAACTACCTGATGCAGAATAACGAGGGAAAGCAGGGTGCGGAGTTTTGCCACGGTGTTCTGTCAGACATNAATGTCAGTTTTGCTGTCGAGGGTAAGGAGAATCTCCCCTCGCCGGAGAATACAGATGTCATATACGTATCCAATCACCCTCTNGGCGGACTTGACGGACTGATTCTGATTGATTTCCTTTCGGAGTATCATGGGCGTGAGGTGAAGTTTGTGGTCAATGACCTCCTCTCTGCCATCAAACCTATGGAGCGACTGTTTGTGCCTGTCAATAAACATGGGGCACAAGGAAAAGAGGCGGTGAAAAAGGTCAATGACACCTTTGCCGGTGATGACCCCATAGTGATGTTTCCGGCCGGATTATGCTCCCGACAGTCTTCTTCAGGTGAGATCCGCGACCTTGAATGGCAGAAAATGTTCGTGATTAAGGCCATTCAGAGCGGACGAACCGTTATTCCTTTATATTTCAGTGGGCATAATTCATCTTTTTTTTATAAATTTGCACGTTGGAGAGCGAAGTTGGGTCTGCGCTTTAATTTCGANATGATGCTGCTGCCCCGCGAAATGGTCGGAGGAGANGGTAAAACCTACACAATCCATGTTGGAAAACCGATTGCTCCGGACTCGCTCAAGGGGGACACACCGCTCTCCGTGGCTCAGGATATACGCCGGTTGGTGTACAAGTTGAATCCTGATGCAACACCCTGATAAAGAAACATATCCACTATGGAAGAAACTATAATAGAACCGGTAGAAACTGAAAAAATATTAGCGGAACTTACCCCCGACAGATTTCTGCGCCGAACCAATCGTGGCGGAAATGAAATTTATGTTGTGGATGCCTTCAATGCTCCTAACGTAATGCGGGAATTAGGCAGATTGCGCGAAATAACCTTCCGCGCCGCCGGAGGTGGTACGGGAAAGTCATGCGACATCGATGAGTTTGACCTGATGGATGTGCCATGCAAGCAGATGATTGTGTGGAATCCCGANGATAAAATGATTCTGGGGGGCTACCGTTTTATTTTGGGTAAGGATATGACCCTGAANGATGGTGTACCCAATATTGCCATAGCACACATGTTNGACTTCTCCNANGAGTTTATCNGGGATTATCTCCCTTACACCATCGAACTCGGTCGGTCATTNGTCAGGTTGGAATATCAGTCATCGAAAGCCGGTGCGCGGGCCATATTCGCNCTTGANAATCTGTGGGACGGTCTNGGGGCGCTCACCGTNGAGAANCCCGAGATAAAGTANCTGTTCGGGAAAATGACGATGTANCCCAGTTACAACACCTCNGCGCGTGACATGCTTCTTTATTTCCTGAATCATTATTTCCCGGATAANGACCGTCTGGTAACCCCGAAGGAGCCGCTCAAAACCNTGACTTCGCACGANGAGATGGAAGGTTTATTCTGTGGCAACGACTTCAAGCAGGATTATAAAACCCTNAATGCCGCNATCCGTGAGACAGGTTTCACCATTCCCCCTNTGGTCAACGCTTACATGAGTCTGTCTCCTACAATGAAACTCTTCGGCACCGGGATAAACCATGAGTTCGGCGAAGTTGAGGAAACAGGNATACTGATTTCCATATCGGACATCTTTGAAGATAAAAAGAAACGTCATATTGAATCATATCATCATATTGAATGAGAAATAGAATTAAAACAATAATCGCATCCATCGCCATGGTGTCGGCACTGCTCCCCATGCGTGCGGAGTANCCNGTAAACTATACCGCCGAGGTGATTGCCAATGCCGGTAACGGCACTTTTGCACCTTATTNCATCACGGCCAACCGACATGGTGTGATAACCCAGTCCAAGGGTATGCTGCTTCATGCCGGAGCATGGCGCGGTATGCAGACTGACCGACGTTTCAGTTACGACTTCGGTGTGGATATCTATGGAGGNGGCACAAACANCACCGACTANAGCCGATGGCACGCNGCTTCCGATAACTTTTTAGATGGTCAATGGCAGAAGAATTCACAGCATCCCGCCAATTTCTGGCTTCAGCAGGCTTACGCTTCGCTGAAATACCGATGCCTGTATATTACAGCCGGTATGAAGGACCGGAGTTCTTACATGCTCAACTCCTATCTTTCCTCAGGTGACATGATCGAGAGCGGAAACGCACGTTCCATCCCTCAGGTNAGAGCCGGTTTCATCGACTATCAGAACATACCCTTCACCAACGGNTGGGTGCAGATTCAGGGTGAGGTGGCCTACGGGGTNTATTGNCAGAACAATTGGCTCGAAAACCATTTCGACTACTTCTCCGGCATCATGACCAAAAACATGCTCTACAACTACAAACGACTCTATTTCCGGACAAACCCCTCAAAGCCGTTCTCGGCTACTTTTGGCGGACAGAGCGCTGTCCAGTTCGGTGGTACCTCTTATAAATATACCCAAGGCGTGTTGGTGTCAGAGGATGCCCACTCGCACAATCTCAAATCGTTCTGGCAGGCACTCGTGCCTCATTCCAATGGTGTTGAAGGTTACTTCGAGGGTCAGCACATCGGCAGTTGGGACATCAAGTTGCGCTACCGTTTGCGCAATAATACGGAAATTTCGGCCTACGTCCAGAATCTCTGGGAGGATGGCACCGGCATGGGCAAACTCAACGGCTGGGACGGTCTCTGGGGTTTGGAGTACAAAGCCCCNCAGAAAGGGTGGATCGATGCCGCAGTCATTGAATATCTCCAGACAACNAACCAGAGCGGTCCNCTTCACTGGGATCCNGCAGATGTCCCCGGCGGCACACTCAACATAGGTCAGGCCACCGGATCGGACAACTATTATAATAANGGATTCTACGGAGCATACGCNAACCTTGGCATGGCTCAGGGTAATCCCCTGCTTAAATCCCCTTTATTCTACACCAGCGGTGGGATACNGTTCCAGGATAACCGTGTGAAAGCCCTGCATATCGGTCTGTGCGGNTCACCCTTCAAAGGNATTACCTATCGTTTGCTTGGAGGATACCGAACCTCCTGGGGAACATATTCTGTNCCGAGGGTGAACAAACTCCANACCACCAGTTTCCTTGCNGAGGCTACCTACACGCCGCAGTCTNTNCCTGCACTTGATCTCAAAGGGGAAATCGGTCTGGATCANGGCACGCTCTACGGAAACAGAGTTGGCGTATGCCTGACAGTCTCTTATTCAGGACTGCTTAANTTNTAAATGAGTTTATGACNATACGTATGAAAAGAATTTACTCAATAATACTGCTTGTGGTTGCCATGACCGCCATATCGTCATGCACCCACAACAATGGTGACATCGGACCATGGTTCGGAATCTGGAAACTGACCGANCTGAAAGTCAACGGCACTNCCGACCCCGGATATGAGGGTAATGTGTTCTGGTCNTTCCAGACAAACATTTTTCAGATGAANGAGGTGATTACCGACGGCACCGGTCAGTGGTCNGATGAACGATGGGGCTCATGGGAGGAGGGTGACGGCGACCTTATCCTCTCCTTTACATATTCCTCCCAGTCGACACCTGAACCNGGAACCGGNGTTTATCATCCNCTCCCCGGAATGTATCTCCCTACAAACCAAGCGGTTCATCTGGACATNGTCAAATATCCCGACTCCAAGATGGAACTTGCCTACACTACNGATGACGGAAATCAAATAACATATTATTTCACACGATGGTAAACGACAATCTTGTTTTAGTGACCGGTGCCGATGGATTTATCGGTTCACATCTGACTCAGTTNCTCCTTGAGCAGGGCTACCGTGTGCGTGCCCTGTGTCAGTACAATTCCTTCAATAACTGGGGATGGCTGGAAGGGGTNGAACATCCCGCTCTGGAAATCGTAACCGGTGACGTNCGCGACGCTGCTTTCTGTCGCCACATTGCAGCAGGGTGTCACACCATCTATCATCTNGCGGCTCTGATAGCCATACCCTACAGTTATGTTGCTCCGGAAAGTTANGTCGANACCAACATCACCGGAACNCTCAACATCTGTCAGGCTGCCCGCGACTGTGGNGTGAGCCGNGTTGTGGTTACGTCAACATCCGAGGTCTACGGNACCGCNCAATATGTGCCTATCGATGAGAAACATCCCCGTCAGCCTCAGTCACCCTATTCNGCAACAAAGATCGGTGCGGATGCCATTGCCATGAGTTTTTACAACGCATTCAATCTTCCTGTGGTCATCGCACGCCCCTTCAANACCTACGGTCCACGTCAGTCGGCACGCGCCATCATCCCTACAATTATCAGTCAGATTGCCTCAGGCAAGAAGGAGATAATGGTAGGTGACCTTACCCCGACGCGCGACTTCAATTNNGTGCGTGACACCTGCCGCGGTTTNCTTGCACTGGGTACAACTCCCGGAATTGAAGGACGCGACATAAATATTGCGACCGGAACGGAGGTTTCAATGCGNGAAACCCTTGAAACTATCGCTGACATAATGGGTGAGAAGGTGGAATTCAAGGTNGACCCGCAGCGATTGCGTCCTGCCGGCAGCGANGTGTTCCGGCTTTGCGGTGACAACACCGTGATAACCACTCTCACNGACTGGCGTCCCGAATATGATCTGCGTCGGGGNCTTACCGAAACTNTNCGGTGGTTCCTGAACCCCGAAAATCTTAAACGTTACAAACCTGACATTTACAACCGATGAACAACGAAGTTAACATATTGATGCTTGGCGGAGCGAAACGTGTTTCGTTCGCNACAAAACTTGCCATACACGGCTATCGCATAGGACTGTCGGTAAATCTGATGAGTTGGGAACTGGAAAAGGTTGTCCCCATTGCTTGCGTGGCCGAGGTAATCGAGGGTCCGCGGTGGAACGACCCTGACATNCTCGAGAAACTGCATNCTCTGGTTAAGGAGCGNAAGATCGACATGATCATACCTTTTGTTGACCCGTCAATTGCTGTTGCCGTGAAATATCGCGACAAATATGGCGACGTGTTTGTTCCCGCCGGCGACCTCAAGGGTGTGGAGGAGATGTTCGACAAGATTGTCGCCGCACGCCGTTTCGAGGAGTTGGNTCTACCCATCCCTGCCACATATCATGAAGGTGACACCCCCCGCTTCCCTCTGATTGCCAAACCGGCACTCGGCTCGGCATCGCGTGGCATANGTGTCATCCGCAATGAGGATGATTTGAGCGGACTCGGAAATAAGCAGGATTANCTTATTCAGGAATACATTGAAAATGCCGAGGAAATTACCGTTGACTGTTACGTAAACCGTAAAGGAGAAATCATCACNACCGTTCCCCGCCGACGTATAGCCGTGNNGGATGGTGAGGTTACCCNCTCTATCACCGTGGCNGACCGTCCTGCAATCGAATTAGCCGTNGATGTGCTTAAAAAGTTCGANTTCAAGGGGGCTGTAACTGTTCAGTGNCTNCGCGAACCNTCTACNGACAGNCTGCTGCTTATGGAGGTCAACCCCCGTTTNGGAGGTGGCATAGTATGCTCNATNCATGCCGGTGCCAACTTCCCNGAATTTCTCTTCGCCGANTTCGGCGGNGCTCCCATGCAGCCGTGTGTCGACTGGCGTCCGGGAACNGAAATAACACGATTCATGACTGAAGTTGTATTCTATAATGGTGAACTCCAAGGATAAAGTGATAATAATTGCCGAGGCNGGCGTGAATCACAACGGTGACCTCGCTATGGCCCGGCAGATGGTCTACGCCGCCAAGGAGGCAGGCGCGGATTANGTGAAATTTCAGACCGCTGTGCCGGAACTGGTTATATCCACTTTCGCACCAAANGCGGAATATCAGAAAGAAACCACCGGCGAGGGGGAATCGCAGTTGGAAATGTGCCGGAAAATTCATCTTCCGCTCACNGANTATGAAGGGCTTAACAACCTNTGTCGTGAGGTNGGGATTGNCTTCATGAGCACNCCTTTCGACCTCGTTTCAATCGACACGCTTCATCCTCTCGGCATGGATTACTGGAAGATACCTTCCGGNGAAATCACCAATCTGCCGTATCTGCGCAAGATTGCGTCGAAGGGTGGAAAGGTTATCCTGTCAACCGGAATGAGTGTGCTCCCTGAAATTGAGGCTGCCGTTGAGGTACTTGAAAAGGGTGGTATNCCTCGCCGGGAGATAGCCCTGCTGCACTGCAACACNCAGTATCCCACTCCATACTCCGATGTCAATCTGCGGGCTATGGANGCTCTACGNTCGCTCGGNTGCGGNATGGTGGGTTATTCCGACCACACCAACGGTATAGAGGTGCCTGTGGCTGCCGTAGCCTTGGGTGCGCAGATTATAGAGAAGCATTTCACTCTTGANAAATCATTGCCGGGCCCTGATCATAAGGCTTCGCTTGATCCTGCCGAACTGAAAGCGATGGTACAGGCCATCCGCCACACTGAATCGGCACTCGGATCCGCTGAAAAAGCGGTATCNCCTTCTGAANAGGGCAATATCGTGGTGGCTCGNAAAAGCATTGTCGCCGCGCGTGACATCTCGGCCGGAGAATTACTGACTGAAGAGAATATNACCGTGAANCGTCCCGGAAACGGGGTNTCNCCGATGTTGTGGGACAATGTGATCGGTACACGTGCCACACGCAACTTCTGTGCNGATGAACTGATAGAACTATGAATCGATAGAACTATGAATCTGCTTCTCCCTCCTGACCTGAAAAACGAAAAACGGCTGTTGCGCTCCGGCGACAGCCAGGTGGTGGTTGTCGGTGCCAACGGTGCCGGTAAAACACGTTTCACTGACCGACTTATAGCCGAACTCGGCGAACGAGCCTACCGTCTGTCAGCCCTCGAGGCTCTCTACGGNACTCCGGATGGCNTAACCCCGTCGCCCGCGCTGTTGGATACGCTTTACAGGAAAACAACGGCATCATCAACCCTGTTTGCCTCGGACAACAAACTGATGCTTGACAAACTGACGGCTGTGCTGATGGGGGAGGAGATAGCCAATCTTATCTCCTATAAACTTGATGCGGCTAAAAACAGGAATGTNGAACTCAGCCCTACACGTCTTGACCGCCTGATTGAGGCATGGGAGGAGATTTTTCCGCAGAATAAGGTTCTGATCAAAAACGGCGAACTTCTCTTTTCCAACCAGGGTGATGACAAACCGTTCTCCGGAGTACGTCTGTCCGATGGTGAAAAGGTCGTGCTTTATTATTTAGGTGCGGTGCTTTATGCTCCCGAGGATTCATACATCTTCGTGGATAATCCGGGGCTGTTTCTGCATCCTACGGTGACAGCCTCCGTATGGAACAAAATTGAATCCATGCGCCACGACTGTCGTTTCGTCTACACCACTCANGACCTTGAATTCGCCTCAAGCCGCAGCGGAAGCANCGTGGTGTGGGTGCGTGGCTACGATGCACTGAATGACCGGTGGGANTACGATATTCTGGAGGGNAAGTCGGGCATCCCTGACGAAGTATATCTCAGNATCATCGGNGCACGCAAGCCGGTGCTTTTCATTGAGGGAGATGCCGACCATTCAATTGACTCAAAACTTTATCCGCTGATATTCAGGGATTTCACNGTCAGAGCCCTGGGTAGTTGCAANAAAGTGATAGAATCGGTCCGCACNTTCAATGACCTTAACAGTTTCCATCATCTTGACAGTTACGGTATTGTTGACCGTGACCGCCGNGAATCAAAGGAGGTGGAGTATCTGCGCAGGAAAAAGATTTTTGTGCCCGAAGTAGCGGAAATTGANAACCTGCTTATGCTTGAAGAGGTGGTCAGGGCTGTGGCNCGATACCGCCGGTGCAATGAGCATGATGTGTTTGCCAAAACCCGTAAGGCCGTCATGGATTATTTCCGCAATGANTACAAGAAGCAGGCTCTGGAACACACCCGCCACAGAGTGAAACGNACCGTTGAATATCGCATTGACAGGCGTTTTGCCGACATCAACAAACTGGAGGAACACATGGTCGACCTTGTAAACGAAATCAATCCCAGAGGGATATATAATGACCTGTGTAAAGAGTTCTCCAACCTGTTGAAATCAAATAACTACCACGGTGTTCTGAAGGTGTTCAATCAAAAACGTATGCTCGCCGTCTCCGGACTCCCTCACCTGTTGGGTCTGAATAACCCCGACGACTACCTGCGTACCGTACTTCGTATTCTCAACACCCGTCGTCCCGAAGCCGAGGCAATCCGTCAGGCCGTACTGAAAAACTTCAATGCGTCCTTTGAGTAGGTTACCACGTTCCTATTTAGCAAGGCGTATACAGTATATGCGGCTGCTCCATGGAGCAGCCCTACAGGGCTAATGCATTGATTGTCAAGAGTGTAGGGATGCTCCATGGAGCATCCGCCGAATATACATCACTGTCCATGAACGTACAACACATAAAAGATACAGGCTGCATCAATTTTTGACACAGCCCTTTGAAGAAAATCCTTTTTATCGAATATTTTATTTTCGTAATAATAGTTTGGACGATTTCATATGATATAACGGAAGGAGCCAAACCTGACTGACAGATTTGACTCCTTTATGTTTTTGAAACTTTTGTAAGTTTTATTCTATTCTTCTTCACGAACCACGGCGACCCACTGTTTGATGCGGGGCTCGGTAAGGTCGGGATGGTTGGTTTCATCAATCAGCAGACCTACTATCCGGCCGTCGCGTTCGGCTTCTGTATGTTCAAAATTGTATACTTCTGCCGGATAGGCACCAATAGGGGTAGCCTTGGTGGGTTTCATCATATCATACATATAGCCAACGGCATTGCAGAAACTTTTTTTCATCCTTTCGTCACCACATCCGAAGAATGCAACCTTTTTACCTTCGAGGTCAAGTGACTGCACTCCGTCAAGGAAGTCATGCATGTCATTCTGCATGTCGCCGGGTCCCCAGGTGCTGCATCCCATAATGATCAAGTCATAGTCTCCTACAGCCGAAGGGGCTACATTCTTTACGTTGATAACATCCTTTTCATCAACTTCCATTGCTGCTGCAATACGTTTAGCAACTGATTCTGTGGTGCCTGTTGTTGAGGCGTAAAATATACCTGTTTTCATAGTTATATGCTTTTTATATTCTATAAACAAGCGGCTGTCAAGGATGGTTCAATACAAAAGAGGTTGTTTCAAAATAGGCGCAGCCTCGCCGTATACAGGATTATGCGAGGCTGTCTAACAAGTTTAGGCGGCCTCTTTCTCTTTATTGCGCAGGCAAAAAAATAAGGCTTTCATGCTGAATTTCAGCGGGAAAGCCTTTGTTATGTCTGGGATTTTTAGTAAATT
>JAAVGE010000009.1 GCA_014800385.1 Bacteroidales bacterium | reverse complement strand
GTGGTGCCGCAGCATCCCCCCACAATGTTAACTCTTCGGTTGTTAATCAGCGGACGGAGTGCGGCGGCAAACTCCTCGGGCGTCTGATCATATTCCCCTAACTCATTGGGCAGACCGGCGTTAGGGTAGAGCGCAAAAGCAAACGGAGCGCTCTCTAAGGGGCTCGTCATAGCCACGGCCTCTTCAGCACCGAAGCCGCAGTTCATCCCTAATGCAAGGGGATTGAAACACCCCACGGTGGCAGCAAAACCTGACAACGTCATCCCGGACAGTGTACGCCCGTTGCTGTCAACGGTGGCTGATACCACAACCGGCACCCGCCGTCCGCTCTGTTCCAT
This sequence comes from Bacteroidales bacterium, assembly GCA_014800385.1. Lineage (GTDB taxonomy): Bacteria > Bacteroidota > Bacteroidia > Bacteroidales > Muribaculaceae > CAJUPY01. The sequence goes on along the minus strand of JAAVGE010000009.1, from coordinate 12,461 downwards.
GGCATCACCGGCAGCGACCAGGGCGGCTTTGGCATTGAGGATGTCAAAACAGGTTTCGATGATGAAAAGATCCACACCCCCGTCAAGCAGCGCACGGCATTGCTCCAGATAGGCCCCGTGGAGGGTGGCAAAGTCGATGTCGTCACCTAAATTGGCGGCCATGGTAAGCGATTTGGAGGTGGGTCCGATACTCCCGGCAACCCAACATTCGCGCCCCGACTCCTTCATGTAGGTGTCGCGCGCCCGGCACGCCGTTTCGGCCGCGGCGATATTTATCCGGCGCACATGGTCGCTCATCCCGTACTCCGTGAGCGACACTGCGTTGGCATTGAAACTGTCTGTCTCGATGATGTCGGCACCGGCTTCAAGATAGGCCCTGTGGATAGCCTCGATGATGTCGGGACGTGACAGCACCAGCAGGTCATTGCATCCCTTGAGACTTGCATCGCCGGGCTTATTAACGCAGCACTCACACGTAGGGGTGAAGTCATCTTCATTCAGCCCGTATGACTGAATCATTGTGCCCATGGCACCGTCAAGAACCAGTATACGCTCTTTGAGAGCCTCGGTCAGTGACAGGGATCTGTCGGAAAGGGGTAGGGAGGTATTCATCGTTTGGAAGAAAAAAAGTCTTTCATCAGTTGGGCGCACTCGTCGGCGAGCACACCGCCAACCACTTCGGCAGCGGGATGAAAGGGTGTTTTGGAAGTGAAAGTATGGTAGCCTCGTTTGGGGTCCGACGCTCCGTAGACAATGCGCCGTAACTGACTCCACCCGATTGCTCCGGAACACATCAGGCATGGTTCGACGGTGACATAGAGTGTGCAGTCGCTCAGATATTTACCCCCTAAGGTCTCGGCAGCCGCGGTAATGGCCATCATCTCGGCATGAGCAGTGACATCGCCTAATGTCTCGGTCAGGTTATGACCGCGACCGACAACCTTGCCGTCGGCCACGATTACCGCGCCAACAGGCACTTCATCGCACCGAAACGCCTCACGTGCTTCATTCAGCGCCATCCGCATGAACCGTTCGTCTGTCTCAGCCGGCATATTCATTCAGATTTATGACCATCCCCTCGTTGGCGGCGATGGTGTCAGGAAAAATGGGAACAGCCTCATCAAGCATCTCCTCGCCACTCTCGTAGCGTTTGGAATAATGCCCTAAGATAAGCAGGCGGGCCCCGGCCATACGTGCTATCTCGGCAGCCTGGGCAGCGGTGGAGTGGAAACGCTCCTTCGCCAGTTGAGCCTCCGACTGTTTGTAGGTCGATTCATGATAAATCACATCAACGCCACGCACCGCCTCAGCCACACGCGCGTTGAAGATGGTGTCGGAGCAGTAGGCATAACTTGCCGAGGGGTCAGGCGGAGTCGTCAGACGTGAATTTTCTATCACACGACCATCCTCAAGCACCAGATCCGCACCCTCCTTTATGGCAGGAATGTCACGCACAGGGACATTGAAGAATTTCACCATATCCCCCTTGATGTGGCGTGCCTTGGGCTTCTCGCGGAAAATGAATCCCGAGGTGGGAATACGGTGATAGAGCGGAAACGCCTCCACCGTCAGTGCATGAGTCTCCAGCAATACCCCTCCTTTCGGGGGAATCTCCACAAACTCAAGCGTGTAGGGGCGCTCAGTGCATATAAAATCCATCAGTTTTGAAAACACCTCTATCCCCTCGCGGTGCATATAAACCTTCACCGTACCACCGACACCATGAAGCGCCATGGTACTGAGCAGCCCCGGTAGTCCCAGACAGTGATCACCATGGAGATGACTGATGAAAATATGACTTATGCGGGAGAATTTCAGTCCCATTTTGCGCACCGAAAGTTGCGCACCCTCGCCGCAGTCAATCATCATCAGCGTATCGCGGAAGTTAATCACCTGACAAGCCGGCAGATGGCGGGCAGTAGGAGTGGCAGAGCCGCATCCCAAAATATTCAAACTGAATTTTTCCATATCACAAAGTTACGGAAATTCCTCTTTTATAAATAAAATGCCATACTTATAATATCTTAAAACTTGTTAAATACCAACAGCCGAGTGGATAGAAGCAAGAAAAATGTATTACCTTTGCACTCACAAACCGCGCATGTGGCGTAATGGTAGCCGCGTTAGACTTAGGATCTAATGTCTCAGGACGTGGGGGTTCGAGTCCCTTCATGCGCACACAAAGGGCTGTATCATAGATTGATGCAGCCTGTGTTTTTTTATGTGTTGTAGGTTCATGGACAGTTAGGTATATTCGGCGGATGCTCCGGGTAGCATCCCTACTTTCTTGACAATCAACGCATTAACCCTGTATGGCTGCTCCATGGAGCAGCCGCATAATCATGTGAACGGCGAGGCTTCGCCTATTTTGACACACCCTCTCTTTTTTATACCCCCAAGTAGGCACCAGGGAAGGGGCATGCCGAAGGTACGCCGAGTGAAGCAAGAATCTAAAACCCTGACAAGATAAAACACCAATCCTCCTGTCCCTCCTGTGCTCCTGTCCCGAAATACCCTAATCCCCCTAATGACCCTAATGACCCTAATCTCCCTAACCCCCTCCCAGAAAAAGTCTTAAAAATGTTAATTATCGCATTTTTAACACTTCCCCATGCGATAATTTGATGTCGAATCCACTCCTCCGTAAACTACCTTTGCAAAAAAAATCCGCACAATGAAAAATATAATATTAAAAAAGGAGTGGCTGACCATCCTAAGCAACAAATCAAAAACACTGCGCAACGAAGTAATGTCCGCCATATTTGACTACATCGAATCAGGCAACGACCCGGACAACCTATCCCCCGAAGCCGAAATATCATTTCAGTTAATCAAATCCGAAATGATTGCCCTCGACGCATCACTTGACTTTGACGGAGCCCTCGAAGCAGCCATAAGAAAGAAACGTACCCGACAGCGTCGCGAGGCGAAAGCCGCCGAGGCCAACAACGCCGCCAACGTTGAAAAGCAGCAGAACCGCAAAGCCGGAATAATTACCATTGAGAAACACCGTTCCAACAACATCACACCCCTACCGCAATCAGGAAACGTCCCGTTGAGACACATCGGCGAGTACGACTACTACAACTACCAGCAGTTTGAAACCTTCTACAACCTTTTTCCGTCGCAGAAAGACGANCTGCTTCTGGAGTACTCCCGATTCCGNCACCAGTTCTCCNACACCGACAACATCGTCGAACGTCTTGCCGACAGCATCCGCACTCAGATGGCATGGCACGAAAAAATGGAATCAAAAGGCTACAACGTACCCCCATTCCCCAACCTCCAAACATGGATAACCAACGAATGTTGGCGTGACAAACTCCCCGACTTATCCTGAAAGCAAACCACACCAAGATGGCGTATCCCCGAAAAGCCGAGTGAAGCAAAAAGGACAATCCCAAAAGAAAATCCACCTCACGTGGGGCCCGTGCCAATGTTAAGAAAAAGAGGATTTGTCTATTTTCTGCCAAATCACTATCTTTGCCTCAGATAAGTCCAATAAATAAAAAATATATAATATCATGAAAAAGTTATTACTATTCATCATCCTCTTTTTAACCTACGCCACNGGNTTTTGTAATCCANCNGAATCCATAGACTCGTTAGTAACCGAGATTAANGCNACATGCCCCATAAAATGGGAATATAACTGTACGATTAATTCGGTTAAGAATAATGTTACTGTTTCCATCAGAATGGATTATAAAGATGAAAAAGGGGATTTTTTCACCACATTTCAGNATCATGCCAAGAATAACAGGGAGGAATGGATAACGNGGCTTTACAAGATTAGTCCGGAATGGCGAAAATTATTTAATCAGTGTGTGGCTGAATCAAAAACTATCACCCTTTTGATATATTCNACCGGNGGTGCTTTCTCAATAAAAATNTTCCCCGAGCAAATCGAAAAAATGAAGTCCTCAGTAATGTAAANATGCGACGAAATATCACATGAGGTATTACCTCCNATTTGCATATTTTCCTTCGCNGACATCTCTCCATTCCCAAAANNNTTCGTACTTTTGTAAACACACTCTTATACTTAACGAATGAACCTATCGCTTTACATAGCCTCGCGGTTGCAGTTGAAGCCTGCCGACGGACATCGCTCCCCGGGGGTGGTGATTGCTGTAACCGGTATGGCGGTGGCGGTGGCGGTGATGATTCTCACCCTTTCCGTGGTTACGGGNTTCAAGGATTCTATCACGGAGAAGGTGGTGGGTTATGATTCGGAACTGACCGTTACGGCGGTCCCGGCGGTCNACGAATATGGNTATACTGAACCNGAATCGGCTCTGTTTCAGTGNGATGGAGTGGTGACGGAGGCGGTGCGCAATCTGCTNGGTAANGATGCTGAAATGCGTGGTATGCTCACGGCAACATCAATCCTGAAAACTGATTCGGCATTCATCGGACTGACACTGATGGGGTGGACGCCTGAAACNGANTACACGTTTATAAGCGATCATCTGACCGAGGGTGTNATGCCTGATTATCAGCANGATAGNACGTTGAACCATGCCGTGCTGTCCGCTGCCACCGCACGCGAACTGTCGCTTGGTGTGGGTGACCGCCTCTATGCTTATTTTTTCACCGACGGCAACCTGCGAGCCCGCCGTCTGACNGTNGCGGGAATCTACGACACCATGTTCGGCGAGCGCGACCGCATGATAGGGATATGCTCACTCCCTCTGCTTCAAGGNGTTTACGGTGTGGATTCAACNATGGTGAGTTCCGTCGCAATCAATGGNNTGGANATGNCCNCNNTGCGNGAGGATGCGACACTGTTGCAGACCCGCCTGATGAAAGATTACTATGCCGGAAGGGTTNCCGAGCCTTTGAAGGTNTCCACGGTCTATGAAACCGGNGCGGTATANTTCGGATGGCTTGACCTGCTNGACACCAATGTGTGGGTGATAATAATACTNATGACCGTGGTGGCGTCGTTCACCNTGGTCAGTTCGCTCTTCATCCTCATTCTGGAGCGGGTGCGCACCATCGGAATACTGAAATCGCTGGGCGCTACCAACCGTCAGGTGCGNCGGGTATTCCTTTTCCTTGCAATGAAAATTGTGGTCCGCGGTATGCTGATCGGTAATGCCGTNGCTATATGTATGATTCTGTTGCAGAGNCATTTCCATCTGATTCCGCTTGACCCTGAGTCATACTATCTCAATTATGTGCCGATGGAATTGAACCTGCTCCACCTGCTCGCCGTTAATCTGGTGACGCTGGTCATAGCGTGGCTCGTGATGGTCTTCCCATCCATGATCANCTCAACCATCTCACCCTCGCGCACCATGAGATATGAATAACGAATGTTTCAACTTACTCATCTTTAGAATATGAATTTTGACTTTTTACGTGTTGCAGCCGGAGTAGTGCCGGTAACTGTTGCCAACCCTGAGGCGAATGCAGGAGCCATAATCAACATGGCTCGTGAACTTGATGCCAAGGGAGTGAGTGTGGCTGTGTTCCCGGAACTCTCGGTCACCGCCTACACCTGCGGCGACCTTTTCCATAACCGTACCCTGCTGGCCGCCACCGAAACGGCTCTGGAACGTATTGCAGCCGAAACCGCCACTTTCGGCTGCATGATTGTGGTCGGCTCTCCGGTGGTGGTCGATAATCAGGCCTACAACTGTGCAGTCATCATTCATGGGGGCAGAATCAGAGGGATTGTGCCGAAGACCTATCTGCCTGACTACGATGAGTTTTATGAAAAACGATGGTGGAGTTCCCCCACGGCTGCCACACCCCGCACGGTGACGGTGGTAGGCGAGGAGGTTCCGTTCGGCACCGATGTCATGCCGGAGATCGACGGCGTCAAGATAGGGATAGAACTGTGTGAGGACCTGTGGGCACCCCTCCCTCCATCCACTCATCTGGCTCTGTCAGGTGCCGAAGTGATCGTGAATCTCTCTGCAAGCAATGATAATGTCGGTAAGTATGACTATCTGCTCAACCTGATCCGTCAGCAGTCGGCACGCCTCATAGCAGGTTATGTTTATGCCGGGGCAGGGTATGGCGAGTCAACCACCGATGTGGTGTTCGATGGCAAAGCCATAATTGCTGAGAACGGGTCACTCCTGAGCCGTAACGACCGCTGGGGACGCGGATTCCAATCTGCAGTGGCCGACATCGACATTGAGGCCATCCGTCGCGACCGCATGCACAAGAAAACTTTCTTTGACTGCGCCTCGCGTGAGCATAAAGGGGAGATGCGAGTGATCCGTCTGACGGGGCGTGGCAACACCTGCGACCCTGATGTGGAAACGCTGCGTGACATCGTCGCCATGCCGTTCGTTCCTGCCAACGACTCACATCTGGATGAGCGTTGCACTGAAATAATCAACATCCAGATGCTCGGACTGGCCAAACGTCTGGAAGTCACCGGATGCAAAAGTCTGGTTATAGGTGTGTCGGGTGGTCTGGATTCTACCCTCGCTCTGCTCGTGGCAGCCGGCACATTCGACATGTTGGGACTCCCCCGCACAGGTATAGTTGCCGTGACAATGCCCGGTTTCGGTACAACCGAGCGTACCCACTCCAATGCCTCCGACCTGATGGAGCAATTGGGGGTTACCGTACGCGAAATCTCGATTGTCCCTGCCGTGAAGCAACATTTCTCCGACATAGGTCATGACCCCGAAAAGCATGATATAACCTACGAAAATGCACAGGCACGTCAGCGCACATATCTGCTGATGGATATTGCAAATCAGGTTAACGGTATGGTTTTAGGTACAGGCGACCTGAGCGAACTTGCCTTGGGATGGGCCACCTACAACGGCGACCAGATGAGTATGTATGGCATCAACGCCTCCATTCCCAAAACCCTTATCCGCTCGCTGGTGCTCTGGTTCGCGCGTCGCACCGACAATCCCGATGAGCAACGCACCCTGCAGGATATCGCCGACACCCCTATCAGCCCGGAACTTATTCCGGCAAATAGCGACGGTACGATAAAACAGAAAACGGAGGATGCCGTCGGTCCCTACGAACTGCATGACTTCTTCCTCTATCATACACTCCGCTACGGACGTCGCCCCTCGAAAATATTTTATATGGCACGTAAGGCGTTCGGCGACCGCTATGACAGCGACACCATACGCCACTGGCTGCGAATCTTCTTCCGCCGTTTCTTCACCCAGCAGTTCAAACGCTCGTGTATGCCTGACGGTCCCAAAGTGGGTAGCGTATGTCTCTCACCCCGTGGCGACTGGCGTATGCCCTCCGATGCTTCATCCGCGGCATGGCTGCGCGAAGTGGACGAACTGTAGCCGGGCGTGATTACAACTGTGTCAATGCGCCGGTGTAAGAATCCATGATGAACCCGCGCACACTGATGCCAGACGGAGGCATGAGGGGGTGACGGGCAATGAGATCCACTGTCTCGTGGACGGCGTCGGCGGTGTCCTCAAAGCCGTGGAGCCACTCCCGCAGATTGATGCCGCAGTGTTCCATCAGGGTGATATGTTCCTGGCTGACACCACGCTCTTTCATGACATGGAGCATCTCGTTGGCATCCATCCCCTGAACACCGCATCCGGTGTGTCCTATCACCATTATCTCGTTGACCCCCAACTCATAAACCGCCACAAGAAGCGAACGCATGGTGGAGTCAAACGGGTTGGTGATGGTGCCCCCGGCGTTCTTGATTATCTTGACATCGCCGTTACGCAGACCTAACGCCGCCGGCAGTAGTTCAACAAGGCGGGTGTCCATGCAGGTGACTATCGCTATTTTCTTGTCGGGATACTTCGTGGTGGCATATCTCAGATAACCTTCCGACGCCACGAACTGCTTGTTGTAATCTAAAATTTCCTGTATCATGATTATTCGGGGGAGCCGTTTGGCGGTTCCGCAATGCTAAATTACAAATTATTCCGCTAACTTCCCCATAAAATATTTATCTTTGAAAAAAATTCGCACAAGTATATGAAAAAGATGGTTAAGTTTATTATGCTCGCACTGATGCTTCTTGTAGCCGTATCGGGTCATGCTGAGAGTGCTAAGTCTGACTCTGTCAGAGTGTTATGGATAGGGAACAGTTACACCTTCTTCAATGATCTGCCTGCTATGGTACGTGACATCGCAGCCACACGCGGCATACCGGTGTCAAACACCGAGGTGCTCAAAGGGGGTGAACGCCTGAAGGGTCATCTTGAAAATCCACGTCTCCACGAGTTGCTCCGTGAGGGGGGATGGGACTATGTTGTGGTTCAGGAAAACAGTTCTCTTCCTGCCTACGACACCGGGTTCGTGAGTCGTGAAACATATCCCTACGCACACGCCATCGACAGCCTTGCGCATGCCGGTTCGCCCGATGTAAAGGTGGTGTTCTACATGACCTGGGGACATAAATATGGCAATATCCGTCCTAAAAAAGGATACCCTCTGTGTGACACGTTCGAGGGGATGCAGGAGCGTCTGAAAACATCCTATCTTGAGATGACCTATCGCGATGATGCCCGCTGTGCCCCGGCAGGAATGGCATGGGCTGCCGTGCGTGCCGACCGTCCGGACATCATATTGTATAATGCCGACACTTTCCATCCTGCCTTAGCGGGTTCATATCTCAATGCCGTTACCATCTTCACGACTATGTTTCCCCGTCATTTCCAGACTGACTACACCGCAGGTTTATCTCCCGCCGATGCGGAGTATCTTCAGCAGGTGGGGCAGAATGTGGTGCTGGACAATTTGCGCCTGCTGAACATAAAATAGGTTTCCGATTATCTTCTTATTTTCGTCCGATGATCCGCTTCTTGGCCTCCTGCAGGCGGTTGATCCAGCGTGCGATTTTCATGCGCAGGGGCGACGGTGCGGAGGTAAGGTCAAAGGCATGGGGGTCGGAGAATGACTGGATGTGTGTCTCCTCGCCGAACTGTTCGGGGTAGATGACCATGAGGTTGTTGCGCGAAAAGTAGCGGTGGAGAAATCCCGGCAGTTCTGCCGTCTCAGTGCCGTAGGAGATGGAGTTGATACGCGCGTTTACCACCACGAACAGGTCATCATCAAGGATTTTGTTGCTCAACAGAATGAAGTCGTCATGATGTTCGATAATCTGGAACTCGGCCCTGATGGCAAACTCTCCCTGTCGGATTATTGTGAAGATGGGGGGTCGCTGATCTTTGCGACAGACAAAAATGATGCGGCACCCTAACTGGCGGGTCAGTGAGGCCAGCAGCAGTACCCAACGGCGGAAACCGGTCTCAAACTGCGCTTTGTCAGGCAGATACACCACAATGCGGGTGATGGTGTTCACCGGTATGTAGCACCGCGAGATCAGCACCATTTTGTTGGTCAGATTCAGCAGTTGCTCTACTTTTGCCCCGAAGAAACTGTCTATGACGGTGACGCGGCGGTGCATACCTAATATCACGGTGTCGATGTCACGTTCTGCCATAACGTTGATCACTCCGGTCACGGTGTTGAGGTCATAACGTTCGATGGTTGTGATGTCGGTGTCCATAGCGGCGGCTGCCGTACGGGCTATGTCAAGGCTTTGTTTCCCTATGGCTTTGCTCGATGAGGAGTTGTCGTTGCGCACATGCAGGGCATGGAGCGTGGAGTTCGGTATACCTTCGTTCATCAGCAATGCCAACTCCACCAGCGACTGGGCCGTCACGGGGGTGGCTATCGGAACAAGGATATTGTTGGAGGTTGCCGAGGTATCGCTGCCATTATCCTGACCGTCGGTTTTCATCATGCGGATCTTTTCGCGTGCGGCTGCTCCGGTTGTGACAATAGGGGCGATGGCGCAGGTGACGAGTATCACCAGAATGGTGGCGTTAAGCACCGATTCCGAAAGCATGTGTGTCCCGTCGGGGTTAAGCATGCGGTAGCCGATGGTGACCACGGCAAGTGCTACTGCGGTGTGGGCGGTGGAGAGTCCGAACAGAATCTGGCGCGCATTGCCGTCCATACGGTAGATTTTCTGGGTCAGCCAGGCGGCGAGCCATTTGCTTGTCAGGGCTACGGCAAGGATGTAAAGCGTTACGGTCAGCGTGTCGCCCTGACCGACCACGGCAAGATTGATCATCATGCCGACCCCTATAAGGAAATAGGGTATGAACAGAGCGTTTCCTACAAATTCTATGCGTCCCATCAGTGATGAACTGGCCGGAACGTAGCGGTTAAGCACCAGTCCGGCGAAGAAGGCTCCCAGTACGGCCTCCAGTCCGATCGCTCCGGCTATCCAGGCCGAGCAGAACACCATTGCGAGGATGTAGACAAACTGGGTGACGTTGTCGGAATAGTGCTTGAAGAAATAGCGCGTTATGCGGGGGTAGAAATAGAGTACTCCAACGCAGTAAAGGAGCAGTTTCAGAAGCAGCCACCCCATGGCAAGGATGCTGAACTCACCCATCTCATGCAGGTTGACGGCGGCCGCAAGCACCAGGAGCGACCCGATGACTGCGATGATGGTGCCGACCACGGCTATCAGTACCGACGGCGATTTGGTGATTCCGAAACGTGCCGCTACGGGGTAGGCGATAAGGGTGTGCGACGCCAGTACCGAGCCTAACAGGATGGAGGTAATTCCCGGTAGGTTAAGGACATAGGCGCTCAGCAACACTCCCATTATCATCGGAATGATAAAGGTGAGGAAGCCGAACAGCAGTCCCCGCTTCAGGTTGAGCCGGAGTCGGTACATGTCGATTTCGAGCCCGGCAAGGAACATGAGGTAAAGCAATCCTACCTGTCCGAAAATCTGGAAACTGCTGTCGCGGTCAAGGATGTCGAATCCGTAAGGTCCTACCACCACTCCGGCGGCAATCATGCCGATGATGTGGGGTATCTTGAGTTTTGTCAGGATAACCGGCGCGAGCAGAATGATGACAAGCACGATGAAAAATATCGTGACCGGATTTGTTACTATAGCGGCGGTTATCATGGCGGAGCGAGGGGTATGCTGGGGTGGGAGACGATTATTTGCGGTTGGCGAGGATGAACTGTGCTATCTGCACGGCGTTCAGTGCCGCCCCTTTCTTGATTTGGTCTGATACGGTCCAGAATGACAGTCCATTGGGGTTGGTCAGATCGCATCGGATACGCCCTACGTAGACCGGATCCACGCCGGCAAGGAACAGGGGCATGGGATACTCCTTCTGCTCAGGGTTGTCCATAAGCACTACTCCGGGAGCGGCGCTGAACAGTTCACGGGCTTCCGCAACGCTTACCGGACGTTCGGTCTCAACCCAGATCGCCTCGGAGTGGGCACGCATCACGGGCACCCGGACGCAGGTGGCTGACACGTTCAGTTCCGGCGCATGCATGATTTTCTTGGTTTCGTGATACATCTTCATCTCCTCCTTGGTGTAGCCGTTGTCGGTGAACACGTCAATGTGGGGGATGACGTTGTAGGCGAGTTGGTAAGCGAATTTCTCAACCGTGGGTTCCTCGCCGCGAACCAACTGAGCCGACTGGTTCTGAAGTTCGGCCATCGCCGATGCTCCTGCGCCGCTTGCAGCCTGATAGGTGGCCACATGAACGGAGCGGATTCCGGCTGCGTCATAGATAGGCTTGAGCGCCACTACCATCTGGATTGTGGTGCAGTTGGGGTTGGCGATGATATTGCGGGGGGCGTTGAATGCGTCTGCTCCGTTTACTTCGGGAACTACCAGGGGCACATCATCCTCCATTCGGAAGGCGCTGGAATTGTCAATCATGATTGTGCCGTGGCGGGTGATGGTGTCGGCAAACTGGCGTGATGTTGAGGCGCCGGCCGAGACGAAGGCGAAGTCCACACCCTCGAAGGCATCGTCGTCACGCAATTCCCGGACGGTTATATCCTTGCCACGGAAGTTGTAGACAGAGCCGGCACTGCGTGATGAGCCGAACAGAAGAAGTTCTGAAACGGGGAAATCCTGCTGGTCAAGGACACGAAGCAGTTCCTGACCCACGGCGCCACTGGCACCCACTATTGCTATTTTCATTTTTTTTGCAAACAGATGTGATAATTATTAAAGTGGTGACTATTAGAGAGTTATGTCAAAATATGACGATTTCAAGCCAAAGCCACACACAAAATTACAATTTTTTTTTGAAAAAAAGGTTTTGTGATTAAACCTTTTCAGAAAATGATAGTCAAATAACCGGATAATAAAACAAAACTAACATAATTGCCCGGAAGCCGTGAAGGTCAGTTCCGGAACCGAGTTTCAAAGAATATCATATATTCAATAGTCCGCAGCCACCCCTCAAACGGTGGCTGCGCCTGTTTCGTAGATGCGCTGATGTTGACTGTGGCTGATGGTATAACACGCAGATTATCAGTTATATAAAATTTAATTTATCGCAATTTTGGATAAATTGCGATAAATTGCTATATTCCCGAGTTTGGGAGTTATACCATATAACAATCGGACACTCAGCGAGTTACGAGTGTCCGATTGTGCTATTAAATTTGAGATGGTAAATATTTAACTTTTCTTTAACATTTTGATATA
>JAAVGE010000008.1 GCA_014800385.1 Bacteroidales bacterium | reverse complement strand
TTTTATATACTCTGCTTTTAAGGATCTTTTTGGCGATTTTTGCCAAGTTTCGTCGGTCACGATGCCCGCATCGCTCCCTCCTCAACTTGCAAAACTCATCCAAAAATATCCTCAAAATCATTCGCACATAAATTTAAACAGTTTCTGAAAACAGCAACACCCCGGATCCGTCTCACAGGAATAGATGGCTGGAAAACTTGTGATGTCCGAGAAAATTTCGTAACTTTGCACCCTGTTACGGAGAGGAGGCTTCCGAGCCTTGCCTCATGACACAATCACATTGTTTCTGCGAAATAATTTTCCAATAATACAATACATTTCTAACATGGATTTACTTCAATTGTTTGCACCCGGCAACATGAATCTGGCAGCAACCATAATGCTCTATTCATTCGTGATTGCCGTGGGTATCTTTTTGGGTAAACTGAAAATCGGGGGAGTGTCGCTTGGCGTCACTTTCGTCCTGTTCGTAGGTATCGTGATGGGACACTTCGGCTACACCGTTGATCCCCAGGTACTCAAGTTTATCCGTGAATTCGGTCTGATCCTGTTCATCTTTGCGATAGGTCTGCAGGTTGGTCCGGGTTTCTTCTCCTCGTTCAAAGAAGGGGGCGTTCGTCTTAACATGCTCGCCGTGGCGGCGATAGCGCTGAACGTTGTGATTGTGTTGATAATCTATTTCGCCGAAGGAGGTCAGACCGGAATGGATGTTCTGGTTGGTATCATGTCAGGTGCGGTAACCAACACCCCCGGACTTGCAGCCGCCCAGCAGGCCGTACACAGTGCTTCCGCCGAGAACACCATGGCGATGGGATATGCCGCTGCCTATCCCCTCGGTGTGGTCGGAATCATCACCGCAATGTTCATCATCAAACTGATTTTCCGCATCCGCATTGAGGATGAAGTGAAACAGATTGAGCAGGAACAGGAAAACAGCACCCTCAAGCCCTACATCATGTCGCTGGAAGTGACCAACCGCCTGATTGAGGGTATGACACTGATAAAACTCCACGAAATCATCACCTGCAACTTCGTGATATCACGAATTATGTCAACCGACGGCACCATCACCATCCCTACCTCGGCCACCGAACTCCATGTCGGCGACCGTCTGCTGGTTGTGCTCTCGGCACAGGATGAGGATAAATTCACCGCCGTTGTAGGTGAGAGAGTGGATATGGACTGGGAAGAAGTGACTCCCTCCGATGTGGTATCACGCCGAATTGTCATCACCAAGAGCGAATACAACGGTGTCACCATCGGCTCACTCCGTCTGCACAAAGGTTATAACCTTAACGCCACCCGTGTCAACCGTGCCGGTGTAGACCTGCTGGCCTCACCCGGTCTGCGTCTGCAGATGGGCGACCGTCTGACCGTTGTAGGTGCGCTTGCCGACATTGACCGTCTGGCATCCAAAATGGGTAACTCACTCAAACGCCTTAACCAGCCTAACCTCATCACCATCTTCGTCGGTATCCTTTTCGGTATCGTCGTAGGTTCGATCAACATCGGCTTCGGCATGAAGTTGGGACTTGCCGGAGGTCCTCTGGTTGTGGCAATTCTTCTGAGCCGCTTCGGCTACAAACTCAAACTCGTCACCTACACCTCGTCGTCAGCCTCGCTGATGCTGCGTGAATTGGGTATCTGTCTGTTCCTCGCATCCGTGGGTATATCCGCCGGTGCAGGTTTCTATGACACCGTATTCAACGACACCGGTCTGTGGTGGGTGCTCTGGGGCTTCCTTATCACAATCATCCCCATCCTCATCACCGGATGTATTGCACGAGGCTACTACAAACTCAACTTCCTTGCCATCATGGGTCTGTTCTCAGGTGGCTACACCGATCCTCCGGCACTTGCATACGCCGGCGATGTTACCGGAAGCGATATCCCTGCCGTGGCCTACGCAACAGTCTACCCTCTGACCATGTTCCTGCGAGTTGTGGCAGCCCAGGTGCTTGTACTCTGCTTCTGCGCATAACCTATACCCAATATAGAGGGTGTGTCAAAATAGTCGCAGCCTCGCCGTATACAGGATTATGCGGCTGCTCCAGGGAGCAGCCCTACAGGGTTAATACGTTGATTGTCAANAGAGTAGGGATGCTCCCTGGAGCATCCGCCGATATACATCACTGTCCATGAACGTACAACACTTAAAAATACAGGCTGCAATTTTTGACACAGCCCTGATATAATGCAACAAAGGCTCCCTTATCAGGAGCCTTTGTTACGTTCTGAGAAGAAGATTATTTCTCGAACTCGGCGATTTTAGCCTCAAGTTGTTCAAGGGGATGGAAACCTGCTTCGCGCCATGCGGGCTGACCATTCTTAAAGATAATCAGTGTAGGCACAGACTGNACCATATACTTTTCGGAAAGTTCACGGTTCTTGTCAACGTCAACCTTGAGGATGACAGCACGGTCGCCGACCTTCTCTTTCAACTGTTCAAGCACGGGNGCCTGCATTTTACAGGGACCACACCAAGTTGCATAGAAATCCACCAATACGGGTTTGTCTGTCTTCAGTACTTCATTAAAATCATTCATAATTATTCCTTTCTTATTCATTTTTATACTATAACATATCAATCGTTTCAAATGTTTATGGTATTTTTGCAGAATAAATCGAGAAACACAGCATCATGAACACTAATTCCATATCCTCAAACATCGCTTCAGCACTCTCCATGGAGCAGGAACTGGCTGATACTCTTGCTGTCAGCCTTGTAAACATNATCCGTGAACAGATTCAGGGGGGCAACAGTGTTGCCGTTCCCGGTTTCGGGCAGTTCGACGTCGTGAATAAACCTGAACAGATTGTNACCGACCTTTCCACCGGCAAACGGCTGATGCTTCCGCCGGTTATTGAAATAGTGTTCAACCCGGCAACAGCCATAACCAACCGATGAGCAGATGAAAACAACACTAACCCTCAATGACCTCAGCCAACTGCTGACTCANAANAACCCCTNGATTGACAAGNCGCAGGCAGAAGCCTTCATNAACAGTTTCTTCCGAAACATAGCAAACGGACTCGGTGCTGATGAACATATCACCATCGACGGTCTGGGAAGTTTTGCACGCGATGGTGAAAATAATGTCACTTTCATCCCCGACAGCGAACTGGCCGAGAAGGTCAACGAACCGTTCTCATTCTTTGAAGCCGTTGAACTNGATGACCGTTTCGTGGATTCCGATGAACCGGAACCCGAACATGAACCGGAACCTGCCCCNGANNTGAATGANGAAGAAAAGATTGTAGAACAGACNGAGACACAACCNGAGGAAAAAGAAACCGAAGTGGCAGAAATTAAGGANGATTCTGCCGACTCAGNCAATTCAGCCGAGGCCGAGGTCNCTCANCCTGAAGAANCNGNNGAACCNNCTGAACCTACTAAGCCTACTGAACCTGCTAAGTCTNCTGAACCTGCCGAACCTGCCGTGGAAAAANCGGAAGCNACACCGGCGGAAACCCCACGTATNACCGAGGTTAAAGTGAGCGAAAACATCACAGCCACAGAAAAACAAGTTGAGGCGATAGATATTTCCGATGCATANTCTTCCGANGATATATCACACGACGGTGACTCCACCACCATAGCAGGCTCATTCCCCGACGATACCGAGGAAGNAAGAGCATCCGGACCTGTAAAAGAGGAGTCATGGCACCTCCCCTGGTGGATTTCCGGTCTGGCAGGCCTGTTCATCGGTTTCGCAATAGGCTACGGCATAAATCTTGTGTCAATCCCGCTGGATGACTATGANGATGAAGAAGGAGAGGANACGGAGGAAATCGTGGAACAGATTGAAATTCCNGTTGCTGAAACCCCTGCCGTNNCCGACAGNATAATTGAAGAAGTGCCGTCGCCCAAAGTGGAGGAGCAGCCNGTTCAGGCAGTGCAACCTGAACAAAAAGCGGAAACGGAGCAACCCCGCACCGATGTGGTTAAATCNGGATATTATCTCACAACNATGGCACGCAANTATTATGGNAAAACNGATTTCTGGTGCTANATCTATGAGGAAAACAANGCCAAGTTAGGCGACCCCAACAAGATTCCCGCCGGAACAGAGGTGGTGATTCCTCCCGCCGAGAAATATTCCATCAACAAAGATGACAGCGAAAGTCTNAAACGTGCNGCTGCCAAAATTGCCGAGATAAACTCAAGATACAAAAAATAACGAGGATGAATTCNGCACTCAAAGAATATCCNAAACGCAACAACGCCGGTAAAATCATTATCGGCGTTTGCGTTTTAATCCTGTTGGCGGCAGGAGGANTNNTTCTATTCAATAATTCCACAGGCTCAGACCANCCCGATCCGCAGGNGGTATCGGCTTATTATAAACGCANGGCTACNCAGGCTGCNNGGNAGANGAACCGCATGGTTGAATTGAAAAATNTNTCNGACAAACTCGATAATATTTCCTTTTACTANCATGTTGCAGNAATGGAATATCTCCAGGTGCTCAAGAACAANGATAAGCCTCAATACAAACCCTCGCGTAAGCCGCAGTACTATGACTACGACGATGANGACGANGAAGATGATGATGACGACTNTGATGAAAAATGGGACTATGGCTACGGCGAAGATTATGATGAATATGGCGAGCCTAAATANTAATCAATNTCTCCATAAACTTCCTTAGAAACTGTTTAAATTTATGTGCGAATGATTTTGAGGATATTTTTGGATGAGTTTTGCAAGTTGAGGAGGGAGCGATGCGNGCATCGTGACCGACGANACTTGGCAAAAATCNTCCAAAAAGATCCTTAAAATCAGAGTATATAAATTTTTTCTCATAAATTTAAATAGTTTCTTAGTTAAATTTAACAATGATTATACTTTAATTACGCAGGAGTTTGAATACTATTATTTAATTTTGTATCAGCAAAACAGACGGTTACGGTTGCCCGCTCACCAGCGGAACGCAGTGAACCGCCCGCCTCAGCAGTTTGTTACCATAAAAGACTGAAAAAACGATACAATAATTAAAATATGAACGAACCTGTAAACATCCGAGAACTCAACGACATCGTTGCATCAAAAAGCAATTTCGTCAACTTGATCACCTCAGGTATGGATCAGACCATCGTTGGTCAGAAACACCTGATTGAATCACTGCTTATCGCACTCCTCTCTAACGGTCACGTGCTTCTGGAAGGTGTGCCCGGTCTGGCTAAGACCCTCGCCATCAAAACATTGGCTCAACTTATCGATGCCAAGTACAGCCGTATTCAGTTCACCCCTGACCTCCTCCCCGCCGACGTTCTCGGTACTATGATCTACAGTGTGCAGAAAGAACAGTTCCAGGTTAAGAAAGGTCCCATCTTCGCCAACTTCGTTCTGGCCGATGAAATCAACCGTGCCCCTGCCAAAGTTCAGTCAGCACTTCTTGAGGCCATGCAGGAACGCCAGGTAACCATCGGTGAAAACACCTACCGCATGGATGACCCCTTCCTGGTAATGGCAACTCAGAACCCTATCGAACAGGAAGGTACCTATCCCCTGCCTGAAGCCCAGGTTGACCGTTTCCTCCTCAAAGTCATCATAGGCTATCCCACCAAGGAAGAAGAAAAAATCATCATTCGCCAGAACATCTCTGAAAAACCGGCCAAGGTTGTTCCCCTGCTCAAACCCGAGGAAATTCTTGAGGTACAGAAGATTGTAAGCAAAATCTACGTTGATGAGAAGATAGAGCGCTACATTGTTGACATCGTGTTCGCCACACGTTTCCCCGCCGACTACGGTCTGGCCGACCTCCAGTCGATCATCTCGTTCGGTGCATCACCCCGTGCGTCAATCAACCTTGCCAAGGCAGCCCGTGCGTATGCCTTCCTGCGTCAGCGCGGCTATGTAGTCCCCGAGGATGTTCGCGCCGTATGCCACGACGTAATGCGCCACCGTATCGGTCTGACCTACGAGGCTGAAGCCAACAACATCACCGCCGATGAGGTAATCTCAACCATCCTCGACAAGGTTGAAGTGCCCTGATGACCCATCTTTCAAGTCATCACACTCAGGGGAGAACTGCAATCGGTCCTCTCCCCGCCCCTTCAATGGTAACTATGAAACTCCCAACGTCGTATGGATGCTAACGAACTATTAAAGAAAGTAAGAAAAATTGAAATAAAAACCCGCGGACTCTCACAGAACATCTTCGCGGGCGAATATCACTCTGCCTTCAAAGGTCGAGGTATGACTTTTTCTGAAGTGCGCGAATACCAGTATGGCGATGACATCCGCGACATTGACTGGAACGTGACAGCACGTCATAACCACCTCTACGTCAAGGTCTATGAAGAGGAGCGTGAAATGACAGTGATGCTCCTTGTCGATGTTTCCTCAAGCCGGCTTTTCGGAGCCGTAGGCAATGAAAAACGTGAGATGATAGCCGAAATAGCCGCAACTCTCTCATTCTCAGCCATCCAGAACAACGACAAAATCGGGGTCATCTTCTTCTCTGACAAAATCGAGAAGTTCATACCCCCGAAAAAAGGTAAGAAACATATCCTTTTCATCATCCGTGAACTCCTTGACTTCACCCCGGAAAGCAAAGGCACCGACATAGGTCAGGTACTTCGCTTCTTCACCGACGCACTGAAGAAACGCTGCACGGCATTCCTCATCTCGGACTTCATCGCCGAAGATGACTACCGTCAGCAACTCTCCATTGCCTCCAACCGCCACGACATCATAGGTATACAGATCTATGACAAGCGCGATGCAACCCTTCCCGATGTCGGACTGATGCGCGTGCAGGATCTGGAGACCGGCGCAGACCGATGGATCGACACATCATCCAAGTCAACCCGTCAGCGCTACAACAAATGGTGGTACGAACGCCAGCAGAAAATGACCGATACCCTGACCCGCAGCCGTGTGGACTACACCAGCATCACCACCGATGAGGACTACGTCAAGGCTCTGATGGCACTGTTCCGCCGCCGGGGAGTTAAGTAACCACTTCTTTCACAAACGCCAATGAAAACTACAGCATATATAAACGGTTTACTCGCAGGACTGTTTCTGACAGCAGTTGCCGGTGTGGCATCGGCTGCCGGGCCCAAGGTGCAGGCCATGATGGACTCCACACAGTTGCTGATGGGTAACACCATGACCATTCACCTCAACATAGTTGAGCCTGCTGATGACAACGTCGGACACTTCGTTCTCCCCAAGGACTCAACCCTGATTCCGGAGATTGAGATTCGACAGATAGTCACACTCGACACCGTTGACCTGGGCAACAACCTTCGTCAGATACGCCGCGAGATGATTATCCAGTCATTCGACTCAGGCGACTACATCATCCCCGAAATGAAATATGTACTCGGACATGACACCGTGCTCGGCGACAAACTCGCGCTGAGGGTGATTCCGGTTGATGTGGACCATCTGGACTCGATCAACCCCAATGCCGATGTTCAGGATGCTGACTCGCGATGGTGGGATTTCCTCCCCGCATTCATCGTGGACTACTGGGAATGGATTCTGCTGACCATAGTGCTGATAGCAGCCGGCGTAGCAGCATTTATCATGCTTCGCAAGAAAGGTGTCAAACAAATCTTCAAGGCTCCCGCTCCGGTGCTCTCACCCTACGAAGTTGCCATGCGTGACCTCACCCTGCTGAAAGAAAAGAATCTTTGTGCGGCAGGTAACGAGAAAGAGTACTACACCGACCTGACGGATATCCTCCGAATATATCTGCAGAACCGCTTCGGCATAAACGCAATGGAAATGACCTCATCGCAAATCACTTCGGAACTGAACAAAAACGATGAGACACGCCTCCCCAACCGACTGATGAAACAGATTCTCGAAGTAGCCGACTTCGTGAAGTTCGCAAAACAGCGTCCGTTGCCCGAGGATAACAACCGCGCATTCCAATCGGCCGTGCAATTTGTCGAGGACACACGTCCGGCACCGGTTGCGGAAAACGGAGAGAAAGAAAACTCAGACAAAGCAAAGAAATAAGTAGAAAACATCTACTGACAAAACACGAATTTTTAACTTCTACTTAACAAAACAGACTATAATGCAATTCGCAAACCCCGGATATTTTTGGTTGCTTCTTATTCTTGTCCCGCTGATAGCGTGGCAGGTAATAAAATATCGCAACGCCCATCCGGCCATGGAAATATCCACGGTCAGCCCCTTCCGCGGCATGGGACGCCCGCTGAAAGAGTATCTTCTTCACGGACTGTTTCTGTTGCGACTGGCTACAATAGTATTTGTCATCATAATGCTGGCCCGTCCCCAATCCCATGACAGTTGGAACACCACCAACACCGAAGGTATCGATATTGTCATCGCCCTTGACGTGTCGCCCAGTATGCTTGCCCGCGACTTCAAACCCGACCGCCTCGAGGCTGCCAAAAATGTAGCGGCCAACTTCGTTTCAGCACGCGAGAATGACAACATCGGTCTGGTGCTTTTCGCTGCGGAGAGTTTCACCGGTGTACCTATGACCATGGACCGCGCCACACTGACCAACTACATCAACAGCATAGAGATGGGGATGCTCGGCAATGCCACCGCCATAGGTGACGGTATCGTGACATCCATCAACCGCATCAAAGATGGTCAGGCTAAGTCCAAAACCATAATCCTGCTCACCGACGGTTCGAACAACACAGGTAATGTCGCGCCCAAGACAGCGGCAGAAATCGCTGCCAAATACGGCATCAAAATCTATACTATCGGTATCGGTAAAAACGGCACCGCCCTTTATCCCCAGCAGGACTACTTCGGCAGAATAGAATACGTCCCGCAGGAGGTGGTAATCGACGAGGAAACCCTCAAGGAGATAGCCGCGACAACGGGAGGTAAATATTTCCGTGCCACCGGCAACAACGTGCTCCAGGATGTGTTCGACCAGATTGACCAACTGGAGAAAACAGCCATGGATGTCCGCAACTTCTCCCACACGCAGGATAACTACATGATATGGGCGTGGCTGGCACTGATATGCTTCGTGACAGAACTTGTACTGCGCCACACCGTTTTACGCACAATCCCCTAACCCACAACGACAATGTTCAATTTCGCATATCCCCACATATTATATCTGTTGCTGCTGTTGCCGGCAATCTACGGATTGTTCTACTGGGCACGTGTGGCCCGGCGACGCAAACTGCGCAAATACGGTAACCCGGAAATGCTGCGCCATCTGATGCCCGAAGCGTCGCCCTACAAGCCATACGTGAAAATAGCACTGCAACTGATAGCGCTCGCTGCACTCATCATTGCTCTGGCCCGTCCACGTTCCGGTCAGAAAGAAGATATTGAAAACACCAAAGGTATCGAGGTAATGATAGCCTTCGACGTGTCACGCTCCATGCTGGCAAGTTCTACCGACGACCCCGCAGGCATATCACGTATGGACCGTGCCAAACATATCCTGTCACGTCTGGTTGACAAACTTGACAATGACAAGGTAGGACTGATAGTCTTCGCCGGCGAAGCATACACTCAGTTGCCTCTGACCTCCGACTTCGTGTCCGCAAAGATGTATCTCAACAGCCTTAACACCGACATGATTCAGACCCAGGGCACATCAGTTGGCGATGCCATCTCCCTGGCATCTAACGCCTTCTCCCCCGACCCCACTATCAACCATGCCATAGTGCTCATAACCGATGCCGAGGATCATGAAGGGAATGCGGTGGCCATGGCTCGCGAAGCCACCAAAAACGGCATTCAAGTTGATGTGCTCGGGATAGGCTCACCCAAGGGTAACCCTATCCCGCTTGACAAAAAAGGTTCCTACCTGAAGGATAATGCCGGAAATGTAGTCACCACCGCCCTCAACGAAGAAGCCGCCAAACAGATAGCCGACGCCGGCGACGGAATCTACGTCAACGCCGCAAGTTCAGGCGCACTCAATGAAATAGCCGACAAACTTGACGAACTGGAAAAAGGGGACATCCGCCACATAGTCTACAAAACTTCAGCCGAACAGTTCCCCATTTTCGGATGGATAGCCCTGATATTCCTTATAGCCGACATATTCATTCTGGACCGAAAGATCGGATGGCTCAGCAAAATCAACTTCTTCTCAAAATAAAGGAGGTTACGATATGAAGATTTTTGTCAGAAACATTTGCATGACCTTAGTCGCGACAGTGGCCGTACCCGCTGTTTCGGCTCAGTCACTTGACATAACACAACCCGAAGGGGAGCAGCAACAGGAAGCACCGGCTCCGCAACGCAAACCGCGTCGTAGCGATGCCATGCAGGTGCGCAACCTCATCAAGGAGGGAAACGAAAACTACAATCAGCAACGCTACAGCGAGGCGGAACTCGCCTATCAGAAAGCCCTCGAGATTGACCCCAACTCGGAAACAGCCAACTTCAACCTGGCATCGGCTCTGCTGCAACAACGCTCCAACGGCGAACAGGAAGATCAGAACTCCCCCCTGAACCGTGCCACACGCCTGCTGACTAACCTGACCAAGACAGGTCAGAACAGTGAGATTGTGGAAAAAGCATACTACAATCTGGGCAACATAGCCTATAACGGTGAAAACTATTCCGAAAGTATCGCGATGTACAAACAGGTGTTACGCCGTAATCCCGAAAACGACAAAGCACGCGAAAACCTGCGTCTGGCGCAGAAAAAACTGCAGGAACAGCAGCAGAATCAGCAGAATCAACAAAACCAGCAGGACCAGCAGGATCAACAGGACAAAAAAGATCAGCAGGACCAGCAGGATAAAAAAGATCAGCAACAGCAACAACAGGACCAGCAACAGCAGAATCAGCAGGATCAGCAGAAACAGCAACAACAGCAGCAACAGCAGCAACAGCAGCAGATGAGCGACAACAATGCCGAGCAGATTCTCAAAGCGATGGAAAACGCCGAAGCGGACACCCGACGAAAAGTGGAGGCTCAGAAAGCCAAAGCACAGCGCATGAACCGTCGTAACCCCGAAAAACCCTGGTAAAATTTGAGTGAAGATGAAAAAACGTTTCAATATAATATTGTTTCTCTTACTCGCGGCAGTGTCAGTTTCACTGCATGCCGCGGAGTTCTCCATCGTCCCCCCGCGCACGGTAGTCGCCGGCCAGAACTTCACCATAACCTACCGACTGAAGAACGCCGATTCGGAAGGCTCAGCCCTGAAAGTAGCAGAAATTGAAGGATGCCGTCTGCTATACGGTCCCGCCACCTCGACAATGAAATCATTTCAGTTTGTCAACGGTCGTCAGTCGTCGAGTTCCACCGTGGACTACACCTACACCTATCGTGCTGAAAAAGAAGGGACATACACCATCGCACCTGCGTCAATCAGTGCTGACGGCAAAACATACGTCACCAAATCCGCTACCCTTAAAGTTCTTCCTCCCGACAGCAACTCGCAGTCATCCGACAACTCACCCTCGGCACGCCACGACAACAGCACCGTGCAGCAGGAAGTGCGCGACGTATCGGACAAAGATGTATTCATCCGCATCATCCTCAACAAAAAACAGGTTTACGAGCAGGAAGCGGTAGAGTGTACGATGAAACTCTACACCAAACTGAACGTCAACGGCATCAACGCCATCACCCCTCCCACATTTGACGGATTCCTGATTGAAGATGTCGACCTCCCTGCAAACATCAACGATACGGAACACGTCAACGGTCAGAACTACCTGACAGCCGTACTCCGCAAATATATCATCTTCCCTCAGAAGTCAGGTCGCCTGACAATCAATTCCGGTAAATATGACATTGAGGTCGTGCAGTACGAAACCGTCAATATGGGCTACTTCAACACCCGTCGCCCCGTAGCGAAAACCGTGCACGTAGCCCCCGGCAACCTTGAGATAAACGTGAGCAGCCTCCCCGACGGCGCTCCCGCGGGATTCACAGGAGCCGTCGGTAAGTTCGCCCTTCAGAGCGCCATATCAACCGAAGCCCTCCGCACCAACGAAGCCGCCACACTGACCCTGACCGTCAAAGGTAGCGGCAACATAAAATATCTGAAAGAACCGGTGATAGATTTCCCCACCGAATTCGAACAATACACCCCCAAGCAGACAATCGACACACATGTCACAGGCAACACCGTGGCAGGTTCAAACACAATAGAATACACCTTTGTGCCTCAGGCTGTGGGCGAATTCAACATCCCCCCCACCAGATTCGTCTACTTCGACCCCTCAACAAAAAAATATGAGACCCTGACAGCCGGAGGCTACAGCGTCAAAGTGGCTAAAGGTGCCAATGCCGTATCAACAAGCGAGTCACAACAGGATATCACAGCCAAGAACAGCGACATCCTCCACATAAAAACCGGCGACAAATCACTTTCCAAGGATCATACCCCGGTGCTGTACTCATGGCTCTACTGGAGTTTCTACATTCTCCTTGCCCTGCTTCTGGCCGCGTCAATCTTCCTCTATTCA
>JAAVGE010000007.1 GCA_014800385.1 Bacteroidales bacterium | reverse complement strand
AACCCGGCTACGAGAAGGAAACTGAAGCCATCCGTGCCCGCATGTAAATCGAAGAACCATTCAAACATAAAAATTGCTGCTCCCAAATGTGGAAGCAGCAATTTTTTTTGAAATCTTTCATGCAGTGTAAGATTGTTTAATCTTTTGATATAAAGTGGTTTATCTACGGTGTTTGTGTGAATGCTAATTTCGTCACCGAAACAATTTAAGAGAAATGAGCGTTATAAATCTATCTCTAACTTAATTGACAATACTATGGACATCCAGGAAATCATCAAACAACTTACCGACAAATTCGGCGATAACTTTGACATCTCAAAGGTTACAGAAGCACTCAAGTCTATTGACCTGAAAAATCTGTCGTTCACCGACATCGTTTCAAAACTCAGTTCACAGGGTCTGCTCCAGAATGTTAATCTCGACAGCATCAAGGGTAATGTAGTGGATGAACTGAAAGAAAAAGCCGGAGGCATGCTCGGAGGCATCTTCGGAAAGTAATTCAAAAAAGTTCTTTAAATTCAAACACGCTCTAAACACGTAGAAAAATAAATGAAAGAGGCTGTGCCGTAAACCTTAATTACGGCATAGCCTCTCATGGTTTTGTTACATCAATTAGTCTTTGAGACATCCTATCGGCACTACATATACACCATCGTCTCTCCGATATGCAAATTCGCCGCCGGTCAAAACCATCAGGAAAGATGGAGCCGAACTTTTTGAACTATCTATATTTGCAGCCAGTTTCTTCAGATTCTCAGCCCCCTCTTCTATCTCGCGGCTACCGAGTTTTACTTCTACCGCAGCCCATCTTCCATCGTCGAGTGTGATGATTATATCCGCCTCAAGATCATTATTATCATGGTAGTGACGGATTGTACCTCTCAAATTCTCAGTATATACTCTTAAATCTCTAACACACAAGGATTCAAATAAGAATCCAAAATAGTTAAAATCATCCAGTATAGACTGCGGACTTGCTCCTATCGCTGCAACAGCCAAAGAGGGATCGACAAATTGTCGTTTATCCGATGTCCTTATTCCGGTTTTAGAGCGCAAGGAAGGTTGCCAAGCCTTGACATCCTCGATTATAAACAGTTTCCGCAATGCCCTAAGATATATTTCAAGAGTTTTATCAGTAATTGAAGTGTCATTAGCCCTGACGTCACCCATGATAGTTCTGTCTGTAGTCATGGTCGATATATTCCTTGCCAAAGATTTGAGAACAGCCCTAACTCTATCCGGGTCTTTCTGTGACCTATCGATAGCAGCCGCATCTCTTTCACAGATTGCCTCTACATAATCTTTAGCAACATCAAGCGCATCCTCCTTATCCATCGATAACGCGGCTGGCCATCCTCCACGACATATTGCAAAAGCGAGGTCGTCTATGGTAAGATCGCTCATAGATGTCACATCAGAAACTCCATCAAATAATTCTTTAAGAGATACAGTCCCATTTGATTCATTTGACTCATACAAACTCATAGGCCTCATTCTCATACGGGATATACGTCCTGTTCCAGTATGCTCCATCTTTTCATCAGGAAGCAAATCATTATCTTCATCGACTACGACACTCCCGGTGAGTATAAATTGGCCTTTCTTCGGATCCTTATCAACTGCAAACCTTACCGCATCCCATAGCACAGTTGCTGTCTGCCACTCATCTATAAGACGAGGCTTTTCACCACGCAGAAGATAAGAAGGAGTGGTCTGAGCCATTTTCAAGTATGCGGCGCGTCTGTCCGGATCCTGTAAATATATTACGCTGTTTGAGGCGTTCAACGCAGTCCACGTTTTCCCGCACCATTTGGGTCCGGTAACAAGTACCGCTCCACTGGTTCTCAATTTCTTTTTCAGTGTTTCATCCGCTATTCGCGGCATATAGTGCTCAATTTTCATTACCTTGAATTTTTGTGCAAAGATAGTCGTTTTCAGCGGAAAATACAAGTCACTCCGAACTTTTTGGCTGTTTTACTCCGAACTTTTCGGCGGTTTTACTCCGAACTTTTTNGTGGTTTCACTCCGAACTTTTCGGCGATTTCACTCCGAACTTTTCTGTTTTCTATCTTTATCTCTAAGAAAATGAGGCTGCGCCGTAATGAAATGCACCCCAAAAGTCGGACAAAAACTTTCGGGGTGCAATTAACTTTTTGACAGCCTTTTTTCTATTTGAGTTCCGCCGCAAGGAAAGGAGCCGTGGGTGATTCACCTTTAACGATCTCCTCCGGAGTGCCTTGGGCTATTATTCTGCCGCCGTTCTTGCCTCCGCCGGGTCCCATGTCAATGAGGTAGTCGGCTGATTTGATAACATCCAGGTTATGTTCGATGACTACAACGGTGTTACCTTTGTCAACCAGACGCTGTAGAACATTCAGCAACACTTTTATATCCTCGAAGTGGAGTCCAGTGGTGGGTTCGTCAAGGATAAAGATGGTTTTGCCGGTGTCGCGTTTGGAGAGTTCAGTTGCAAGTTTTACACGCTGATTCTCCCCTCCTGAAAGGGTTGATGAGGGTTGACCTAACTTGATGTAGCCCAATCCTATATCCTGCAAAACCCGAATTTTACGGAGAATTTTGGGCTGGTTGGCGAAAAATTCTACCGCCTGGTTAATGGTCATGTCGAGTACATCGGCAATGGATTTTCCTTTGTATCGCACCTCCAGCGTTTCGCGGTTATAGCGTTTGCCGGAGCAAACCTCACAGGGAACGAGTACATCGGGAAGGAAGTTCATTTCGATGGTTTTGTAGCCGTTACCGGCACATGCCTCACATCGTCCCCCGGCAACATTGAAGGAGAATCGCCCCGGCTTATAACCACGGATTTTCGCTTCCGGCAAACTTACAAAGAGGGAGCGGATATCGGAGAACACGCCGGTGTAAGTGGCGGGATTGGAGCGTGGTGTGCGTCCTAAGGGAGATTGGTCCACTGTCACCACTTTGTCGACATATTCCAGTCCTTCGATCTCCTTATAGGGTAGGGGAGCCTGATTGGAGTTATAGAATTTCTGCGACAGGATAGGTTGCAGAGTAGCATTGATCAGGGTTGACTTTCCACTTCCCGACACACCGCAAACGGCGGTCATGGTTCCAAGGGGTATGTCAAGGGTAACATCCTTGAGGTTGTTGCCGGTGCATCCTTTGATTACAAGGTGTTTGCCATTACCCTCACGACGCTTCTCAGGCACTGCAATCTGCTCCTCGCCTTTCAGATAACGGGCTGTGATAGTGTCGGTTTTGAGCATCTCCTGCGGAGTGCCTTCAAACACCACCTCACCACCGTAGCGTCCACCTTTCGGACCTATATCCACCACGTAGTCAGCCTCAAGCATCATATCTTTGTCATGCTCCACCACGATGATGGAGTTGGAGGCATCACGCAGTCGCTTCAGTGAGTTGATGAGGCGGTCGTTGTCGCGCTGGTGCAGACCGATACTCGGCTCGTCAAGTATATAGAGCACGTTGACAAGTTCGCTTCCCAACTGTGTGGCAAGGCGTATACGCTGACTCTCGCCACCGGAAAGTGTGGCGGAGTTGCGGTTCAGCGACAGATAGTCCAGACCAACGTCAACCAGGAAACTCAGGCGAGAACGAATCTCTTTCAGAATCTCGTGGGCAATGATACGGTTTTTGTTATCAAGCAGATCCTCCGCCTTTTCTGCCCATTTAAGCAGGTCGGCGATGTCAAGGCGGGTGAGGTCGGCTATATTGCTGTCACCTATGAAAAAATGCAGGGCCTCGCGGTTCAGACGGTCGCCGTTACATTCCGGACAGGTTTGGCGTGAGAAGAACTGTCCGCTCCACTTCTGTGCAGCGGAATCGGCATCGTCAGATTGCTGCATCTCCAGATACTTCACTATCCCTTCATAGGTCAGGAAGTAGTTTGAGATGGACATCGTTTCGGATTTGAGGTTCAGACGCTCGTTGGTTCCGTTGATAATTTCATTGATCGCTTCCTCGGGAATATCACGGATGGGGGTGTTGAGCGATGCGCCATATTTGTCAAGTATGGCTTCAATCTGCATGAATACTATGGTGGAGCGGGGTTTGCCTAAGGGGAGGATGCCACCTCGGGCAATGGAAAGAGAGTCGTCGGGGATAATCTTTTCACGGTCAACAATATTAACCGTACCGAGTCCCTTGCAGCAGGGGCAAGCGCCTTGGGGAGAGTTGAATGAGAAGTTGTGGGGTGAAGGCTCGCGGTAGGATATGCCGTTGACAGGGTCGATGAGCGACTGTGAGAAGTGTCCCACGTTGTCGTTATCAATGTCATAGACCATCATCTGCTTTTCACCTAATTTCAGTGTTTTCTCAACGGAGTCACGCAGCCGGGCCTCATCCTTCGCGGCTATTTTCAGTTTGTCCACAATCAGTTCCACGGAGTGGTTCTTGTAGCGGTCAAGTTTCATTCCCGGCTCAATCTCGCGTATCTCACCGTCAACCCTCACCTGAAGGAACCCCTTTTTGGCGAGGCTCTCAAACAGTTCCTTATAGTGTCCCTTGCGGTTTTTTACCAGCGGGGCAAGCAGATAGGTTTTGTGTCCCTCATACTTTTCAAGCAGGAGCGCCACAATTTTCTCCACGCTGTATTTTATCATCGGGTCGCCGGAGATGTAACTTCGGGCAGTGGCCACACGTGCATAGAGCAGTCGGAGGAAGTCGTAGATTTCTGTGGTAGTGCCGATAGTCGAGCGGGGGTTGCGGTTTATGGTTTTCTGTTCGATGGCAATGACGGGGCTGAGTCCGGAAATTTTGTCAACATCCGGGCGCTCCAGATTGCCGAGCATATTGCGTGCGTAGGCAGAGAATGTTTCAATGTAGCGGCGTTGTCCCTCGGCATAGATGGTATCGAAAGCCAGGGATGATTTGCCTGAGCCCGACATACCGGTTATGACTGTCAGGCGGTTGTGAGGTATGGTGACATCGATATTCTTCAGATTGTGGACACGCGCACCGATAACCTCAACCGCGTCGGTGGGTCGAGCCGTAGTATTGTTATTTGTCATGTTAGCCTTTATAATACTGTTTCTCCTGACGTGAACGGGATATGGCATCCTTGTCGGCAGGGAGTTTTATTTTATAGAGTTTACCCGATTTATTGGGAAGTGATTTGGCGCGTAGCCAGGGGTTGAGTTCGCGCAGCCACTGATAGTTTGACCCATGTTCCTTTGCCCATGCAGGGAGGTCGTCGATAGTGTAATTGACCTCTATGGTACGGGTCTTTACCGGTTGATAGAGTTGCGAGGGATCAATAAGGAAACCGTATTGGTCGGGATTTTCCATTATCAGTTTTGTGGCGAGGATGCGGAACATGTAGCGCGAGGTTTCGCGGTTGAGGTGAAGGTCAAAAGTTGATTCTTCACCTTGCGATTCAAGGTCACGGTTGATTCCGCCGATGCCACGGTTGTAACTTGACGCGACGCTCTCCCAGTTGCCGTAGCGGCGATATGCGCTTTTAAGGTAGCGGCATGCGGCGGCTGTGGCTTTCTCCAGATTATAGCGCTCATCGACATAATCGTTCACTTCCATCCCGTACTCCTTTGCTGTTGAAGGAATGAATTGCCAGAATCCGGCTGCTTTGGCCGGTGAGTATGCAAGCGGGTCGAGTGTACTTTCGACACATGCAAGGTAAAGGAGGTCGAGAGGCACACCGTTTTCTTTCAGTATGGGTGCCATCTCGGGGAAATATTTGTTGGCACGCTTTATCATCAGCAGGGTGTTGCCATGGGAGTAGTTCAGTGAGGTCAGTTCGCGGTCGAGACGTTCCCACATGTCAACGCGGTCAAGATCGATGTTCTGGTCAGCGAACTGCATCTGCTGAGGTATTTCGGGGTTAATCACTTTGATGTGAGGCACTTCTGTGCCGTCGGCATTTCTTACCGGTTGTGCTGACTGCCCTGTTTGGGATGAGTTTCCGCAGGCGCAGCACAGAAGAAGCGCTATGGCGGGTATGTTCAAAAATTTCAGTTTCATCATGATAAAGGTTATTCTTCGGACGAAGATGTGTGTCCGTTTGAGTTTGAATTAATTATATTTATGTCGCCTGACA
>JAAVGE010000006.1 GCA_014800385.1 Bacteroidales bacterium | reverse complement strand
TTCCCGAGTTTGGGAGTTATACCATATAACAATCGGACACTCAGCGAGTTACGAGTGTCCGATTGTGCTATTAAATTTGAGATGGTAAATATTTAACTTTTCTTTAACATTTTGATATACTGCCTCATTTTGCGGTTAAGCACGATTTGAGTGTCAATATGGACATTGGAGACTTCGCAACACCTTGACCTTAAACTGGTTGAGGTGTATGCCGGCACATATCCCGTGCCTCGTACAACGTTATAGTCCATGCCTGCGAGGGCTTTGATTATCTGTTCGGTTGAGTATTGTTGATATTCTTCAAGTCCATTATTGAGTTGCATTTGAAAGGCCTTCAAAAGCAGCAACGCCACAAAGCAGATGGCAAAATGAGCCCGGATGCGATCTTCCCGTCGCAGATATACGGGGCGGGCATCAAAATCTGTCTTTATGACTCTGAACAGGTGTTCAATCTCGTAACGGAAGCCGTTGACATGAAGAATTTCACCGATGGAGTCTTCAAGTTTGGTTGCCAGACAGTTAAGTCCATCCATTTCTTGTTCTTTCTCTATGGCGGTCGTATCAAGACTCATCACGCTCTTCTCGGCAACCTCTCCATCTGCGGTACAATGTGTGGTAGCAATCAGTCGTCGCGGATCCTGTTGTGTCTGACGTGATTTTTCGGATTTGTTTTCGATCATACGTAAGGCTTTCGCTATATGCTCGACACGGAGTTGACGCTGATATAAGGCGTATTTGGGTGAGAAGGTAACTATCAGACGCTCTTCGTAATCCTTTATATTCGAACGATTTTCCTTGAACCAACGCTCACGGTAATACAGACTGTCTTTTTCTGCGTTAAGGTCAAGTTCAGATATGTCATAAACACGGTCTTCCTTATCTCCCAATTTTCTCCATCCGGTCTTTTCAAGCGCCCATTCTCTGAGAAGTTTCGGAAGTCCGGGGATGGACTGGGTAACTATATAGTTGCGTCCTTCAGAGGTGTTGTAGAGGCGGTTGTTGATGCTCGCCAGACCGGCATCGGTGCACACCACAAACTCACTGAGGTTAAATTCATTGGCAAGTATTTCCTCAAGCGGCTGCAGAGTCTGCTGCTCGCTCGTATTGCCGGGATTTATGCAGAAGGCAAGCGGCAGCCCGTCAGCATCCATGAACATTCCCATCTGCACAATCGGATTAGGTCGATGCTCCTTTGACTTGCCGTATTTGCGCAGATTGTCTTCCCTCTCTATTTCAAAGTAGTAATTGGTGCAGTCATAGTAAATCACACCCGTTCTGCGGGATAATTCATTTTTAGTAGCCTCGTAAAGGCATCTCTGTAAGGGAGTTATTTCCTTTGACAACACTTCAAGAAAGTTGTATATGTCATCAAGTGAAAAATCGGGAGCATCCACAAAATCACCCATGTACTCTCTTGAGGCGCGCTTTGAATCGGGGAAAAGAATCCTGCACATAACGAGTTTACACAGGATATCGGCAAAGTCATACTTGAAACGGTAACGTGCTGTCACCTCCGCCGAAAACTGATCCAATCCCAACTTATTATATAAAGGCAGAAGCACCATGTGTCCACAATGAACCGTACGCCACTGCCCGACCTCAATCTTTTTATTAGGATTGTATGAGACCATAACCGAGGCTTTATCCTCTTTCAAAGAATCGTTTATCTCCTTTAGTTTCTGACGCGCCCATGCTTCCGCATCGGAGCAGCCATACCTTTCTTTGATTTCGGACTCTGTTCCTAAATCCATATATCGCTTGGAAGTCGTACCGCCTTCTTTCTTTCGGAAACTCTGGAGGATATAATAATGAGGGTCTTTACCTTTTGTAATACTTAGATACATATTAGTATAGCACTTTATAGCACAAAGTTACAAAGAAAAATTGACTCTACCAAATTAAAAGTCAATTATTTACAAATTATTTTTCGCTATAACTCCCAAACTCCCGTTATATAAAATTTAATTTATCGCAATTTTGGATAAATTGCGATAAATTGCTATATTTGCGTAATAAAATAATAAGTATGATTGAACAGCCCCCATTAATACCCAATGACACGGACGCTTCATTAGTAAATGAAGAAGTGAAGGATCTTATTTCTTCAATTAACAGTCGCTACCTTTATTGGAGTGATGTTAAATATCGTGTGCCGTCAGGCATGACGGGCGTTGAATTGTGGAGCATGGTCAAATCGGTGAGAAATCAAACCGATATAAAGATTTGGGCTCAAAGCAATATTCATTTCTCGCTGACAAATACAATGCAGCGGTTGTGTCATGAGTTTGATATGAATTTTGGCGGCTCATGGGGGGCTTCCGAGATGTTCCCTGAAGATAGGACTACTCAGGAACTATATCTAATTAGTTCTATAATGGAGGAGGCCATAGCATCCAGTCAAATGGAAGGAGCGGTCACGACCCGAGAATCTGCCAAAGAGATGTTGCGAAAAAAAATATCTCCCAGGGATAAGAGTCAACGCATGATTCTTAACAACTACAATACAATCAATTTCATTCGAGACCATGCAAAAGAAAAGTTGACACCCGCATTGATCATGCAGATCCACGGCATGATGACTGAAGATGCGCTCGATGTTGCTGATGCAGCCGGTCGACTGAGGCGAAATGATGAGAATATTGTGGTTGGGGATGGCTTAACCGGTGAGATTGTACATACACCTCCATCGGCGGAGTGCCTGGAAGATTTCCTGGAGCAACTATGCTCGTTTTTCAATGATGAGAATGCTGAATTATTCGTTCATCCGATAATCAGGGCTATAACAATGCATTTTCTTGTAGGATATTACCATCCGTTTGCCGATGGTAATGGGCGCACAGCAAGGGCTCTGTTCTATTGGTATATGATAAAGTCAAACTATTGGCTTGTGCAGTATTTGTCTATTTCCCGTATCATCAAAGGTTCGAAGAAGTCTTACGAAAAGGCCTTCCTTTATTCTGAAGCCGATGGGAATGATATTGGGTATTTTATACAGTATAATCTGGATGTACTTCTAAAGTCGTTTGACGCGTTGAGCCGATATCTCAAGCGAAAGAATAGCGAGAAAAAGAAAGCCGAGAAACTTATGCATCTTGGGAATGTTTCAGAACGGCAGTCTCAAATATTGAGTATGTATGTGGAAAATCCTGATAGCATGCTTGTTTCCACCGATATTGTCGGAAAATTCGGAGTAACCCCAAACACTGCAAAATCCGATTTGAGAAATCTGACGGAAAAAGGATACCTGAGAGAAATAGCGTTGAATGGTAGGAAAAAGGGTTATTTACGGTCTGCTGATTTTGAACAGATACTGAAGTCGTCTAAACTTTTTACGAAAATAAAATAATCGTTTAAAAGGCTTTTCTTCAAGATTAATGAGCCTATACCCTGAAAAAAAGTTTAGAAGACGTTGATAGATGGAATCAGGTAATCGGCTTATCGCAATTTATCGTAATTTATCGTAAATTGCGATAAATGCGGTGCTAATTGACTGATATATTAATAAATAAAAAGATATGAGTGTTGTAATTTTGAAATGGGATCCGGGGTTTTCTTCCTATACAATGGTGAGATTCCTTAATGATCTGGAGACGTGTGCGTTGTCTAATAACGGCGGTATTATATAACATAAGGTCTTCGGCATGTGTAAATATAAATGCCAATACCGAAGACCATAATTAAATTCATTATGCAGAATCGATTCGTCCATATTGTTTTCTATTTTATAGTATGTTGCTTCTCATATGTTGCAATTGCTAATAATTCGTATCATCAAGATACAGTTTCGCCTGAGGTAAAATTTTTCGACAGACCTACTGTAGTCCGAGAACAAATCTCACGTTCCCAATTTGTTAGAATCACCTTTTTAGATAACACATACGACACAATATGTCACGTTAATAAAGGAATAAAACATTTTGAGTTGTCCAAGTACGTGAAAAGTCAAACGAAAGAACTTAATCATATGTCTACGGAGATATTGAAGATTTTTTCAAAGAAAGATCTCGTGGATTTTAATAAAAGCAAGTCAAGTCCTATTGTATGTGAGTTGACTGTATTAAAAGAGGGAAAAATCGTAAATATTTCCCTGATTATTCCAGCGAAGTTTTCAACTGAAATTTCAGACCGGAAACTCCTGGAGATAAAAGAGATTGTCAGTCATACTCAATTAGACGAAATACCTTATGACACTCCATCTGTACGGTTCAATTGTGGTGTTCCACGCGAGTTGATTGTTCAATTATTGAAATCTAAGAATTGAATTTTGATATCCTTGCATTTTAGGTATATAATATCTCTTTAATATATATAAAGATAACGCATAAAAGGCATTACATACATCTTATATTCCATGTCTCTTATCAGATTGATGTGCTAAACGATTGAATCATGATTAATAAATATGTTAAAAATATAATCCTGCTCTTTTTAAACACCATTCTTTGTGTACTTAATATTCAGGCTCAATCTCATTATAAATTATATAAAAGTGACGGGCATTTCTATTTTAATGGTCAAATGAATGAAACAGATGTTGATAGTATCCTTTTGGAGACAGGTTGCAGGTACATAATGTGCAATGAGGCATTTTTTAATGAAATCAGTAAAACCGCTGCTTTCGAGCCCGATTCAGTAGAATTCACTCATGCTAAATCGTATCGGAAGGACTATGCTGTTCAAAGCGTTCATAGGGGAAGAATTAAACTGGGCGATTTTTATTACGATGACAAGATAATTGTTCTCAAAGATTTTAAGCAGTTACTTTTGCCTATTCATTTGCTACACCATGAACATAAAGATGAGACGCAGGGATCGTTGATTTGTCTTAATTTTAAAAATCTTACAATGGACTTTGTGTCACGAGATGAGGCTAACTTAAAAGATAAAAATACTTTCAGAATTGTAGAGTTACTGCCAAGGCCAATCATTGAAGTTTCACTTGAGATCAAAGATGAAAAGCAGACAACAGGTGCAATGATGGCGAGATTAAATTTTGATTTAGGAAGCGGTAACTATATATCGTTATTCGGGAGACATCCCAAAGTTGCCAATTGGATTAAAAACACCAATTTCTGGATAAAAACCACTTATAATTTAAATGGGAAAAAAGCAGGAAAGGGAATATTTGCCACTAAATGTTCTGTTGGCGAACTAAGTTGCAAAAATATTCCTATTAATATTCTTAATTGGTCTGTCAAAGATATGGATGGTCTAATTGGTCCTTCTTTTTTTGGCAATAGATCTGTGTACATAGACACCTCCAAAGGATTGATTTATTATTGATTATAATTATATGACATAAAGTTGGTCTTCATTAAAAAATTCTATTATGAGCCTAAACCCTGAAAAAAGTTTAGAAGACGTTGATAGATAAAATCAGGTAATGGGCTTATCGCAATTTATCGTAATTTTTAGTAAATTGCGATAAATGCAGTGCTAATTGATTGATATATTAATAAATAAAAAGATATGAGTGTTGTAATTTTGAAATGGAATCCGGGATTTTCTTCCTATACAATGGCGAGATTCCTTAATGATCTGGAGAAGTGTGCGTTGTCTAATAACGGCAGTATTGGGATGAACTGGTCGGTGTGGGATGCTGACAAGGTGAAGAAAGGGGATGTATGCTTTCTGCTCAAGGTTGGA
Organism: Bacteroidales bacterium; assembly: GCA_014800385.1. Classification (GTDB taxonomy): domain Bacteria; phylum Bacteroidota; class Bacteroidia; order Bacteroidales; family Muribaculaceae; genus CAJUPY01. The sequence continues at coordinate 1,605 of JAAVGE010000006.1, read as the reverse complement.
TATGGGCAAACCGGAATTGCAGCGCGGGGTGTCATCACTTCTGACGCATATGCCGGTGAGGACTGGGCATGGCGTAACCGTCCGACGATGTATTGTGATTTTGACTTTGATACGATGATAAATCCCGATGCTTATCCCCTTTTAACTTCCGCTCATCTTAAGAAGGCAATTCCTGATTTTGATTGGGATGGAGGTCACTCCGGCATTGTTTTAAATGAACAGCAGTCTGAGGCGTTGCTGCGGCTCTGGGGTGAATATATGCAAAATCAGTCGTCTTATTTTGAGAAAGCGTCTGACAATAATCTTTTCCTTCACTCTGCCGACGCATTGGACGGAAGTGTCCCGTATACGTTTGAACTTGACGATGGTTACGATGGTAAGAATCTCTATATTGAGTCTTGCCGGGAGGGGATAATCGTCAAAATCTCAATATATAATTATCACAGGCTCCTGGGAAAATTCGGTGTCAAATCGTTCCGGGCGTTGCAACGGATGATTATTAATAATTATCCGACGGTGGAGGACCTCCGGCATCTGTGCGGGGATCTTTTCTCCGGTCAAATAGAATTCAATGTTGATTTCTATAAGGAAAAGGATTGATTTCAACCGGGTTGATTTTGTCTGCACTCTCTGAGATATAAAAGAACTGCAAGCGTTTGGCAGATTTGTTTGTTTGCTTATCTGTCGCTTGTGGTTCTTTGTTTAATGGGGAGATATTTAGGCTGCTAAGGTATGATCAGAAAGGGCTCTCTTAAATGATCATATACCGTTAGTAACGATACTGTTTCTTTGAGAGTGCCTGAGCAATGACAAAAAGAGTCCTATCCTGTAGTATTTGTGGACTGTGTGCAAATAAAGATACACCGTAAGCGTTCGGTGGCAACCGAGGTATTCCATGTGGCGTTGGCCGTGACAGAAGAGGGAACACGGTTTGTTTCCTTGTCGTATCCTCTGAAATTATTTAATACAATTGACTTAATGTGCATTATTTCTGTAAATTGATATATTTCTGAAAACGACTTGTGGGTTTATCGGGTATAGTCATTTGAAGGCGAATGCCGAGAAGCGGATTTAGATAACGCTCTCTGAACTTTCGTTTGTTCTGAAAACCGCAATAGGCAACTATTTCTGTTAATGAGCGAGGCTCTTTGCAGAAATCAATTATTTTCTCTTCAATTGTCTTGTCTGTTTGACTTGTGCCCTGACTTGTGCCCTTCAACAAGTCGGATTCATTTGTGGCGTGTACGTGGACGCGGAATGCGGTAATGGTGTTTACGTCAAATTCGGCGGGTGGATTGCCGTTATCCTTCAACATCTCTTGCACACGGGTTACGCCACGGTTGAATTTTCAAAGCAGGTAAAAATGGGACGCTGCTATGGCTACGACTTTTATCTTCGCCGGATGGTGGGAGGTATTTATTTTTTTGGGGCCCGGGTTGCTTCACTCGGCGTACCTGTCGGCACGCCTTTATTGGGGGCGCGCTATGAGGCTGTCTAACAACCAAAGTTAGGCAGTCTTCTTTTTTTGTGTAAAATTCGTAAAATCAGGCAATTTTTATTCTATACGAGCAGTCCGATGGTTTATAGCATAGGTAGGGGTTCACA
>JAAVGE010000005.1 GCA_014800385.1 Bacteroidales bacterium | reverse complement strand
CGGATTTTCACGGATCTTTTTCGTAATCATACACACGGGTAACTTGCTGCGCTCGTATGCACGGATGGGAAAGATTTGCACGGATTTTGCCGTGAAAATCCCTTTCAATTCGTGGTTGCGAGCGTAGCATCGCTATGAATCTGTGTGTATGTGGAATAAAAATCTGTGAAAATCCTTCACAATCCGTGACCGCAAGCGAAGCGACGCTAAAAATCCGTGTGTTTAATTTTCTTCAAAATCAAATTATATATTTTATCCCGGGGTGATTCACTCGGCGTACCTATTTGGCACACCCTCGACAATATCCTCAATATCATTCGCACATAAATTCAAACACACTCTAAAATAAAAAATATTTATTTCAAAACCTCTCTTACATCAACTTCACATCCCTGTCAATAACCTGTCAACAACCGTTGATAACTATTCAACAAAAAATCAATAATAAGATTTGCAAAAATGGATGAAAGATGGCATATACACTTATTCTCCGGCTCTGCAAATAAAGTTTCTTTTATTTAATGCAGGGTTTTCAATCACTTTTATTCATTTTTACCCTCCTTTTTTCATTGTAATTTATTAACTTTGCACTTTATAAACATAATGTTGATAACCCATTTAATCTCTTATTTTTCAGAGGATAAAGATGTTCATAACATGTTCATTGCCAAAATCCTTTGTTTAATAACTTAAAATGCAAATTTTCAGAGGAAAAGTTATGGAGGTTATTAACAGCAATTATTATTGTTATTTTGAATTCTTTTCAAAAAATTTTTTTTTCAAATAATAAAATATGAATGTTGAAAATAACTCGCCGGAAATGAAGGGGCTCTCTGCCGAAGAATTGAAAAGGGAGATAGCGCGCCTGAAAAAGGAAAAGAATGCGGTGATACTGGCCCATTACTATCAGACTGGCGATATACAGGATATAGCGGATTACATAGGCGACTCGCTGGCTCTGGCTCAGATAGCAGAGACACTGACGGCCGACATCATTGTGTTGTGCGGAGTGCATTTCATGGGAGAGACAGCGAAAATAATATGCCCCGAGAAGAAGGTGCTGGTGCCCGACCTTGCCGCAGGCTGTTCGCTGGCCGACAGTTGCGACCCTGAGGAGTTCGCCCGCTTCACTGCCGACCATCCCGACCATCTGGTGATCAGTTATGTCAACACTTCGGCTGCCGTGAAGGCGCTGACAGATATTGTGGTTACCTCATCCAACGCCCGTAAGATTGTAGAGGCTCTCCCCGCCGACCAAAAGATTATATTCGGTCCGGACCGTAACCTCGGAAACTACATCAACAGTGTGACCGGGCGCAATATGCTGCTGTGGAACGGTGCCTGTCATGTTCATGAACAGTTCTCTGTTGAAAAAATCATAGAACTGAAAAAGCAGCATCCCGAGGCTAAGGTGCTTGTTCACCCTGAATGTAAACAACCTGTGGTGGTTCTGGCCGACAAGGTGGGCTCGACAGCCGCACTGCTTGACTACGCACGCAATTCCGACGCATCGGAATTTATTGTGGCCACCGAAAGCGGCATTTTGCATGAAATGAAAAAAGGATGTCCCGACAAAACATTCATTCCCGCTCCTCCGAATGACTCCACATGTGCTTGCAACGAGTGTAACTTCATGAAACTCAACACCCTGGAGAAACTCTACAAAGCCCTCCTGACCGAACAACCCGAAATAGAAGTTGATCCGGAAGTGGCCGCCAAGGCTATCCGCCCCATCAAGAAAATGTTGGAAATGAGTAAATAAATTGTTCATTATCCGACATTGTAAACAAGTTATAAACATCATTGTAAATAAATAAAACATATATAATATAGATGGAATACAACCATAGAGAAATTGAAGCCCGATGGCAACAATACTGGAAAGATAACAATGTTTATAAGTGTGAGATTGACCATAGTCGTCCCAAGTTCTACGTACTTGACATGTTCCCTTACCCCTCAGGAGCAGGTCTGCACGTAGGTCATCCCTTAGGCTACATCGCCTCCGACATCTATTCACGCTACAAACGTCTGAAAGGCTTCAACGTGCTCCATCCCATGGGGTATGATGCCTATGGATTGCCCGCCGAACAGTATGCCATCCAGACCGGCCAGCACCCCGAAGTGACCACACGCAAGAATATAGAACGCTATCGCTCGCAACTCGACAAGATAGGTTTCAGTTACGACTGGTCACGCGAAATAAAAACCTGTGACCCCGAATTCTACAAATGGACACAGTGGGCGTTCATGGAAATGTTCAACCATTACTATGACACCGCCGCTGACAAGGCTCTCCCCATAGCCGATCTGGTGAAACATTTCGAGAAAGAAGGATCGAAAGGTGTGAAAGCCGTGTGCTCGAAGGAACTTGACTTCACCGCCGATCAGTGGAACGCCATGACCGAAAAGGAAAAGAGCGACACACTGATGAACTACCGCATAGCCTATCTTGGCAACACCATGGTAAACTGGTGTCCGGCATTAGGCACCGTTCTGGCCAATGATGAGGTTAGCGAAGGGGTGTCGGTTCGCGGAGGCTATCCCGTGGAACAGAAACTGATGTATCAGTGGTGTCTGCGTGTGTCGGCCTACGCACAGCGTCTGCTCGACGGTCTGGATAAACTGGACTGGACAGAGTCGCTCAAGGAAACCCAGCGTAACTGGATAGGTCGCTCCGAAGGTGCGGAAATGCGTTTCCATGTAGATAACTCCGATATAGACCTTGAGATATTCACCACCCGTGCCGACACCGTTTTCGGTGTAACCTTCATGGTTCTTGCCCCCGAAAGCAAATATGTGGATATGATAACCACCCCGGAGCAGAAAGAGGCGGTGAAGGAATATATTGACTCCATCAAACACAAGACCGAGCGTGAGCGTATGATAGACAAGAAGGTGACCGGAGTATTCACCGGCGCCTACGCCATCAATCCGCTCAGTGGAAAGAAAATACCTGTGTGGGTGAGCGACTATGTACTTGCCGGCTACGGCACTGGAGCCATCATGGCTGTACCCGCTCATGACAGCCGCGACTATGCCTTCGCACGCCACTTTGACCTCCCCATAATCCCCCTGATCGAAGGTGCCGATGTATCCGAGCAGTCGTTCGATGCCAAAGAGGGTAAGATGATCAACTCCGAAGGTCCCGAACTCAACCTCAACGGAATGGAGGTGAAGGATGCCATTGCCCGCACCAAACAGTTCATCGAAGAGAAAGGTATAGGGAAGGTTAAGGTAAACTACCGTCTGCGCGATGCCATCTTCTCACGTCAGCGCTACTGGGGTGAACCGTTCCCGGTGTATTACAAAGATGGTATACCGACGATGATGGATATAGAGTCGCTTCCCCTGCTGTTGCCCGAAGTAGACAAATATCTCCCTACCGAGTCAGGCGAACCACCGTTAGGTCGTGCCGAAAACTGGAAAACTCCCGAGGGCTATCCCATAGAACTTAACACCATGCCCGGTTTCGCCGGTTCATCGGCATACTATCTGCGCTACATGGATCCGCACAACAACGATGCCCTTGTGAGCGAAGAAGCCGACAACTACTGGCGCAACGTGGACCTCTACATCGGAGGTACGGAGCACGCCACAGGCCACCTCATCTACAGCCGTTTCTGGAACAAGTTCCTCTATGACTTAGGTAAGGTGTGCGAGGCCGAACCTTTCCGCAAACTCATCAACCAGGGTATGATTCAGGGACGAAGCAACTTCGTTTACCGTATCAAGGACACCAACACATTCGTTTCTGCCGGACTGAAAGACCAGTATGACGTCACCCCCATCCATGTCGATGTCAACATCGTATCGAACGATATCCTTGACCTTGATAAGTTCCGCGCATGGCGTCCGGAATTCGCCACAGCCGAATTTGTTCTGGAAGATGGCAAATATGTGTGTGGCTATGCTGTTGAGAAAATGTCGAAATCAATGTTCAATGTTGTCAATCCCGACGATATTGTTGAGCGTTACGGTGCCGACACCCTCCGTCTATATGAGATGTTCCTCGGTCCGCTGGAACAGAGCAAACCCTGGGACACCAACGGCATTGACGGCGTGAACCGTTATCTGAAAAAACTCTGGGGTCTGTTCTATAAGAACGATCAACTCACCGTAACTGATTCCGAACCCACTGCGGAGAACCTCAAGACACTCCATAAACTGATAAAGAAGGTAACCACCGACATCGAGAACTTCTCCTACAACACCTCCATCAGTGCGTTCATGATAGCACTGAGCGAACTGACCCAGCAGAAATGCACCTCACGTCAGGTACTGGAACAATATCTCATCCTGCTGGCACCCTTCGCTCCCCATATCGCCGAAGAACTGTGGCATGCCATGGGTAACACCACCACAATCTGCGATGCAGCATGGCCAGAGTTCAACGAGGAATATGTCAAGGAATCATCAGTGAAGATGGCCGTATCGTTCAACGGTAAGGCACGCTACACAATCGAGGTTCCTGCCGATATGCCCGCTGCCGAGGTAGAGAAAGTGGCACTTGCCCACGAAGGTGCTGCCAAATGGACCGAAGGAAAGACAGTCAGAAAAGTGATTGTTGTTCCCGGAAAGATTGTCAATATCGTGGTGGGATAAATTTTGTCATAAATATAATAAATAAGAGTAATCTTACGTTATACATTACAGTGAGACAACTGGTATTTGCTACTAATAATTCACATAAACTGGAAGAGATTCGCCGTATCCTCGGCGAATCCTTCGCAGTTATGTCACTGAAAGAAATAGGGTGTCACGATGATATTCCCGAAAATGAAAACACACTTCAGGGAAATGCCATAGCCAAAGCCCGCTGGGTAAAAGAACGATATGGCTACGACTGTTTCGCCGATGACACCGGTCTGGAGGTGGATGCTCTTGATGGTGCTCCCGGAGTACATTCCGCACGCTATGCCCCCGGGGAGGGACATGACTCGGAAGCCAACATGCGCCTGCTGCTGCGTAACATGGAGGGTAAAACCGACCGCACCGCACGCTTCAGAACAGTGATAGCCCTGATTGAAGGTGACACTCTGACAACCTTTGAGGGTGTATGTGAAGGCACCATAGCAGTTTCACCTGCCGGTGAAGGAGGGTTCGGTTATGACCCGGTGTTTGTTCCGGAAGGGGACAGCCGAACATTCGCACAACTCTCGGCCGATGAAAAAAACGCTATCAGCCATCGTGGCAGAGCCACAGTAAAACTTATCAACCACTTGCATGATGTATAGAAAACTTCTTATTCTTCTCTCCCTGTTTCTCCCCTTCATAGCGGCTGCTCAGACACTGGTGGGTAGTTGGAATTTCAACACCCCGTTCGGAGCGGTAAACTCTATTGTGGAGACACCCTCGAAAGTATATTTTGTGTCGCAAGGCTCCCTCTTCTCCTACGACAAGACCGAGCAGGAATCCTATGCCTATACCACCACAAACCGTCTGAACGACACCGGTGTGAATCAGATCTACTATAATCCGGCAGGAAAATATCTGCTTGTTACCTACACCAACGGTAACATGGACTTTCTCTACGATGATGACCATGTAGCGAACATGAGCGACATCAAGGATGCTGTGCTGACATCATCCAAACTTATTCACGGAGTAAGTTTCGTTGACGGCAAAATCTATATCGCCACCGAATTCGGTGTGGTTTTGGCCGACGAGAAATACCACACCGTGAAGGAGTCGGGCATATACAATAAAAAAATCAACTCCTTCACAAAGATAGGGGACCACTATGTGATAGGCACACCCGACGGTGTCTACGCCGCCCCGCAGACTGCCAGAATAAACAACCTGGGCAACTTCACCAAAATAAGTGATACTCCGCTGCAGGAGATCTATCCCGTGGCAGAGAACAAGGCTCTTATACGTCCTGAAAAAAATATCTCCATCGCCTCCTTCAATTTCAATGACGGAACAATGACGGTTGAGAAATCCTACGGTGGCGAATATCCCTATACCGTACACGGAAACTACTGGGCCGACGGATTTTACTTCACCAACGGAATGACAATAGCCGTGTACAATGACAAGGAGAGCGGCACTTCACTGAAATGGATTTCTGATGCAACACGCCTGTATCGTCAGCCTCTGGCTTTCTGGAGCGGCACAGATAATCTGTGGACCTCCACCTCGGACGGTGTGGCTAATGTCAATTGGGTGGATGAAAAGGAAGTAGTTTACCTCACAGACTATTTCAAACTCGGCGATTTCACGGTGAATCCGGTTGATGTGCTGGTGGCAGACAACTTCGGCAATGTGTATGCCACTACGGTTGCCATAACACGTAAGAGCAGCGTGTTCTACGAGCCTAATGCCGAACAGCCTTACCGCAAGGCAACAAACATAAACATGATAACACCCGACGGAGTTATCAGTGACGTCACTCCCGATAATTTGCCTAACCCTTACTCCACGGTCCGCTATCCGGCATACGAGCCTTACTCGGGTTCGAAGATGATGAGCATGGGGTCAGGTTTGACATCACATCCTAAAAAACCGGGTATACTCTTCTCAGGCAACCGATATGACGGTCTTTATAAAATATCGGTAACCGACGGATTTTTGAATCTTTATAACAGTGAAAACAGTAAAATTCTGTGGGACGGATGGCAGTCATACGTAGGTCAGTGTGACTTTGACGGCAAAGGCAATCTTTGGGTGGCACAGTACGTCAACTCCGACAAAGAATCAAAAAACACCAACCTGCTGATGCTCCCCGCCGACAAGGTTGACAATGAATCGACAACGGCTGCCGACTGGATTGCCATGGAAACCCCTGTCGAAATAAGTCTTGACCCCATGGTGACAGCACTGAAGGGGAGCAATATAGTGTGTCTGTACTCAAGTAATGGTAATGACTCCCGCGGCATAGTGTTCTACGACAATCGCGGCACAAACGCCGTGTCGGACGACCGTCAGCAGCACTACCTTTCTTATATAGACCAGGATGGGAAACAGTTCTCACCCCTCTACACCACATGTGTCAGAGAGGTGGAAAACGGCAAACTCTGGGTGGGTACCGACGACGGTGTGTTTGAAGTGGCCAACCCCGCATCAATGATAGGTGAGGGGCGTGTAACCCGCATCAAGGTGCCTCGCAACGACGGCACCGGTCAGGCTGACTATCTTATGGGCAGTCAGATTGTGATGGACATTGCCATGGATGCTTCAAAAAACAAATGGATTGCTACTCAGGAAGGTGGACTGTTCCAGGTTAGTGCCGACGGTCGCACCATACTGCGTAATTTCACCAAAGATAACTCTCCTCTCCCCACCAACAGGGTTCTCAGCGTGGAATGCAGCCCTTCAAGCAACGTAGTCTACATAGGCACCGACGAAGGTCTCTACGAATATCATTCCGACACCGCTCCCGCCGAGGATGATTACTCCAATGTGATAGCCTATCCCAACCCTGTGCGTCCCGAATATTCAGGATGGATCACAATCAAGGGGCTCATGGCCGACTCATTGGTGAAAATTACCGACTCGACCGGCAATATTGTCAGTCAGGGAGACTCTCAGGGAGGAATGTACACCTGGGATGGATGTAACTTCAACGGCGAACGCGTGCGCACAGGAGTATATTACGTCTATGCGTCGCAGTCCGGTGACTCTGGCAGTAACGCCGTAGTAACAAAAATAATGATTGTGCGATGAACGTAACACTGAAATACATTGACGAAGATGATAAATGCTACGGGCTGGTAGGGACAGCCGTAGGTATGCTGATATATGAATGTGACGACCATCTGTTAGGACTCTCGCTGGATGATCCCGACCCTGATCAGGCTATCCGTCTTGTGGCGGAACACTACTTTTCGGGCAATCCGCAGATGTCGGCAAAGATTGTATGGACCAACCTGCTGAGCCAGTATCAGATGATGGTTGCGATGACCCTGTCGAACTATCTTTGCCGCGCCCTGGTTCACCGTCAGAAACAGTCGGTTGACCCCTTTGAGAAGAACCTGCTCCGCCAGGTGATTGTGGAGGAGGGGCATGACACCTGCCAGTTGGATGATGATGAAATCGACGCCATGTTCACCAAGGGCTACAACCATCTTTATCGTGTGTTCGCCCATTCCGGTGTGCAGAACGTAATCCATTCCTTTGCCTCCGCGCTTAACCGTCAGCGCATGATGGACCACGAGGAAATAGAGAATCAGTTGATGGCATTGAGAATGTTGTGAAGTCGTATAAACTTTTTACGAAAATAAAATATTCTTTTTAAAGGATTTTCTTCAAGGTTCTCTTCATTAATCTTTTGGCATCTTCCAATCCTTTCATCGGTCACGATGCCCGCATCGCTCCCTCTTCAAGTATTGAAATCTGCTCAAAACCTTAATGAACCTTAACCTTGAAAAAAGTTTAGACGACTTCACTGGCAAAAATAGTCCGGGGCTGAGAGTATGAAAAAAAAGCGATGTGCAGTGTTGCTTGAAAATATAAGTTTTATTATCTTTGCAGCATAATAATAAAGCCCCAAAATGGACTATAGTATTTTAGATTTTCTGTGTCTCATCGGTGCCGTCGGATTGTTCCTTTACGGCATGAAAGTGATGAGCGAAGGTCTGCAGAAAGCAGCAGGCGATAAATTGCGCAGCATACTCGGCGCAATGACCCGTAATCGTTTCACCGGCACCCTGACCGGTTTCTTCATCACAGCCTTGATTCAGAGTTCCTCAGCCTCCATCGTGATGGTGGTGAGTTTCGTGAACGCCGGTCTGGTTACTCTGGCTCAGTCAATGGCGGTTATCTTCGGTGCAAACGTCGGTACGACATTCACCGCATGGATGCTGACACTGTTCGGTTTCAAGGTTGACATATCAACCTATGCTATCTCCCTTATCAGTGTTGCCATAATCTGTCTGTTCTCAAACAAAAGCCGTACAAAATCAATTGGTGAATTCCTCATCGGGTTCTGCTTGCTTTTCCTCGGTCTGGACATGATCAGTAACTATGTTCCTGACCTTCAGGCTAATCCGGAAATGTTTGAGTTCCTTCAGCGTTACGCTGCCTTAGGATTTACTTCGGTGTTGATATTCTTTGCCGTGGGATGTGTGGTGACAATGATCATCCAGTCCTCAGCGGCTACCTTTGCCATCACACTTATCATGTTCAGCCGCGGATGGGTCGACTTCAATCTGGCATGTGCCATTGTGTTAGGCTCGGCCGTAGGTACTACAATCACACCTATCCTTGCCTCACTGAGCGGTAACGTAGCGGCTAAACGTACAGCAGCCGGACACCTGATGTTCAACATCCTGGGCTCGATATGGTGCCTGGGCCTGTTCTACTATTTCAGTGACTTCATCATCTGGATAGCCAACATGATAGGCATTGGCAACCCCAACGAACTCTATGACACCATCAATGGCATTAAGGAGTCAGACCCGATGGTCTACAACCACCTTTTCGACACCAAACCAACAGCCGACGATGCGCTTAACCTGCGTATCAACTCTCAGGTGCCGATAATCAAAAGCCTGCAATTCAAGGCTTCCGTTGGTCTATGTATATTCTACACCACCTACAAACTGATCAACCTCTTCATAATGATATGGTTCACCAAACTCTATGTCAGAGTGGTTGAATGGCTCATTCCGGCCAAGGACAAAGCCGACGAGGAGTTCCAGTTGAAGTTCATCTCGGGAGGTATACTCTCGGCATCGGAACTTAACATTGCCCAGGCCGAAAAAGAGGTGTATGTCTACGCCGAACGTGTGCAGCGAATGATAACGATGGCGCGCGAACTGGTCCACACCAAAGGGGGATCGGACGAATTTCTCAAACTTTATGCACGTCTGGAAAAATATGAGGATATATCGGACCGTATGGAGATAGAGATAGCACGCTATCTGAACCGATGCGCCGAAGGACGACTCTCAAACGAAGGTAAACGCCACATTGCCGGCATGCTCAGGATAGTCTCCGAAGTGGAGAGTATTGCCGACTGCTGTATGGGCGCAGGTAAGATTCTGATGCGTAAGGTTGAGTCAAAGGCTCAGTTCACCGATGATATTTACCACAACCTCGACATGATGTTCGACCTTATCGATGCAGCCATGCAGAACATGCTCCTGCTGCTCAACAACATCGAAACATCTCACCGCGACGCAATCAACACATCCTATAACAAGGAGCGCGAAATAAACAATCTACGCAACCGACTGCGTTCAACCAACATCGAGAACATCAACGACAAGAAATATGAATACCAGACCGGTATCTACTACATGGACCTTGTCAATGACCTTGAAAAAACAGGCGATTATATAGTCAACGTGGTGGACACCGTCAAGGAGGATTTCACCCGTACAGAGGTTGTATGATGCTACCTGCTTGTCACATACCCTCACGGCTTGAGGCCGGAACCGATGAAGCAGGACGCGGTTGTCTGGCCGGTCCGGTGTTCGCTGCGGCAGTCATCCTTCCCGATGATTTCTCTCATCCCTGGCTCAACGATTCAAAGAAACTGAATGAGAAACGGCGGGATGAACTTCGGGCAATCATCGAGCGAGAGGCTGTGGCATGGGCTGTGGCTATGGTGAGCAACACGGAGATTGATGAAATAAACATCCTGAACGCTTCCATTCTCGCAATGCACCGTGCTCTGGACGGTCTGAGCGTTACCCCCGGAGGGATAATTGTCGACGGTAACCGCTTCAAGCCATATCGCGACATTGACTGGCAGACATTTGTGAAGGGTGACGGACGTTTCGGCAACATTGCCGCCGCATCGATTCTGGCCAAAACCCACCGCGATGAATATATGATGCGCCTCCACAACGATTTTCCCGCCTATCAGTGGGACAGAAACAAAGGGTATCCCACAAAGGCGCATCGTGCGGCAATAGAGCAGCATGGCCCCACGCCACACCACAGAATGAGTTTCACTCTCCTTGACCCTCAACTCACGCTTTTCTGAATTTACTTATAACCATATATTAATTTAAATGATTATTATCATGAAAAAATTCCTTACATTTTCAGCCGTCGCTACCCTCATGGCATCGATGTTCAGTTGCTCAGGCAACGCTTCGCAGGCTCCCGCTGAGGAACGCGACTCAACTTTCACATCACTTGCTCAGCCCGATTGGAGCCGCAATGCTGTAATCTATGAAATCAACTGGCGACAGATGACTCCCGAAGGTAACATCGCCGCCATGCAGAATCAGTTGCCCCGCCTGAAAGATTTAGGTGTGGACATCCTTTGGATTATGCCCGTACACCCCATTTCCGAACTCAACCGTAAAGGTGAACTCGGTTCATACTATGCTGCCAAGGACTACAAGGATGTGAACCCCGACTTAGGCACACGCGAAGAGTTCAAGGCATTCGTTGACGAAGCCCACAAACAAGGCTTCAAGGTCATCATCGACTGGGTGCCCAACCACACCGGTTGCGATGCCGTATGGGTTTCAGAACACCCCGAATACTACGTCAAGGACTCCGTTGGCAACATGGTTGGTCAGTATGACTGGACCGACGTTTATAAACTCGACTACTCTCAGCAGGGCACACGCGACGCTATGGCTGACGCTATGATGTTCTGGGTGAAGGATATGAACATCGACGGCTTCCGCTGCGACGTGGCAATGGAAGTGCCCACCGATTTCTGGGATGCCGTACGTCCTCAACTCGACTCTGTTAAAGGTGGCGAAGGTGTATTCATGCTTGCCGAAGCATCAAAACCCGAACTCCAGAAAAATGGATTCAACATGGGTTATAACTGGCCTATGAAAGACCTTTTCAGCGAAATAGCCGCTACTTCAGGTCAGTACACCTTCAAGGCTGATGCCAAATTCCCCATCAAGACAGCCCTCGCAATCGACTCGCTGCTCGCTGTCCAGGCTAAGGAATATCCCCGCGACACTTATCTGATGAACATGACCTCTAACCATGACCTCAACTCATGGGAAGGTACTGAATTCGAACGTCTGGGTAACCTCCACAAAGCCTTCGCCGTTCTGTCATACACCCTCCCCGGCATGCCCCTTATCTACACCGGTCAGGAAACAGGTATGAACCGCGCTTTCGAGTTCTTCGTAAAGGATAAAGCACCTGAATGGGAACCCCGCAACGAATACTTCACTTTCTATCAGCAACTCAACAACCTCAAACATACTCAGCCCGCTCTCCAGGCAGGTGAAAAAGGTGGTGAAATGGTTCGTTATGCAACCTCTGAGCCCGACATCTATGTTTTCTCACGTACTGTTGACGGCAAAACCGTTACCGTGCTGACTAACCTCGGTGCTCTTCCCCAGGCAGTACAGTTCACCGGCGATGCTCCTCAGGTTGACGGAATGGTGAACTTCTTCACCAATGAAGCAGCAGTTATTCCCGCTGAAATGGCAGCAGGCGAATATCTCGTATTCATCAACAAGTAATCCTTGAAATGATAAAAACTATAACCGTTTATTGCGCCTCGTCATCTCGTATTGACGAGGCGTATTTTTCAGCAGCCCGCGAACTGGGTTCGCTGATGGCTCAATGTGGCATAACCCTCGTTACAGGTTCAGGTAAAACCGGACTTATGGGTGCAGTAAATCAGGGCGCGATAGATGCCGGTGGCAAAACCATCGGTGTAATCCCGCAGTTCATGTTTGACCGTCAGTGGCAACATCCTGATCTGACTGAACTCATTGTTACCTCCGACATGCACCGCCGCAAGGAGAAAATGGCCGAGTTGGCCGATGCCGTCATAGCACTACCCGGAGGGGTCGGAACCTTTGAGGAACTGATGGAGATTATTACCTGGCGGAAATTAGGTCTTTTCGACGGTCAGATCATCATTCTGAACATCAACGGCTACTACAACCCTATGCTCACCATGCTCCATGATGCCGCCGAAAAAGGATTCATGAAAACCCTCGATCTCGGGTTGTGGAAAGTGGCGGAAACGCCTCGTCAGGCTTTGGAAATGCTTATCTGAACACTTCTATAGAACGTTTGTTAACGCATCAGAATACGCCATCCCTGAGGATAAAGGTTGTTTGAACGGTTTCCCAAGTTTTTAACGAAACCGAGAGGGTAGCCGCCGTAGGTAACCGCTACGAAGCCTCGCGGGCTACTTTCCGGGAGGGTTATGGCATCACGGCGCAGATAGTCCAACGCCTGTTCAAGCGTCAGTTCAACACGCGGAAAAGCCTCCGCGGAACACAATGTTGACATGGCAAGCGAATGTTCGGGAATGAAATCCTTCCCTTTCACCGTTGCAACAGCAACCCCTGCCTGTATCACGCGACAATGTTTACGCAGAACCTCCAGGCGGGGGACGTAGCGTTTAGGGAAAGCGGTAATCAGGTCATCATGCACCATCAGTTCATATTGCTCCGCATCGGTAATCCATCCTTTGCATTGCTCTACTGATTTGATTGGCTTGGCAGAGGCTTTGTTTTTATCCTTTTTACGCTTGTTGTCGGCTTTGGTAATAACCTCGTGAGTCGATGTGCCACCTTTACGCAAAACAGCCATGAAAAGCCCTTCACCGCGCACCAAGTGAGGCATGAAGCGATAACACTCGATGGAGGGACGAGGACGGCTGACCACTATTCCCGAGTCCGGAGGAAGCGCCACCCGGACCGATTCACACTCAAAACTGTCACATATCCACTCTATCATTCCCTCATTTTCATCCATATTGAAAGTGCAGGTGGAGTAGATTAGATATCCGCCCGGTTTGAGTGCATCCCACAGGTTGGCTACAATCTCCTTCTGGCGCTCCACACATTCGCGTACCAACGCAGGTGACCATTGAGCCACAGCCTCGGCATCTTTGCGCATCATACCCTCACCCGAGCATGGCACGTCGGCAGCAACAATGTCAAACATCGCTCCTACGCCTCTGAAAGAGGCTGTGTCGCCCTGCGTGACTATCAGGTCGGGATAACCCCACTTCACGAGATTCTCGCGCAATACAGAGGCTCTGCGGGGGTCATATTCGTTTGCCACTACCAATGATCCATCAGGGAGGGTGTCAATGGCAGCCGTGGTTTTCCCGCCGGGTGCCGCGCAGGCATCAAGATAGGTCAGCGGTTCGTCAGATGTCAGTAATCCCTTTATGGCGGTCTGGATGAACATTGAGGAGGCATCCTGCACATAGATGCGCCCCTGGTGCAGTTCCGGAGCAAGAGTGAATATCGGACGCTCCGGCAGATAAAAACCTGAATCGCACCACGCCACCGGTTCTGCTCTATTCCACGGCAACTGCGCCGGTTTGCGCTTGTTTACACGTAGTGACACCACAGGATCTGTTGAGGTGAGAGCCTCAATGAGAAGTTGAGGGTCGGTCAAAGGTGTCAGTGTGGAGGTCAGCAGTGTGATGAAATCCTTGTTCAGTGGCGTTTTCATAAAGTTAGGAGTAGTGGTTATACGAGAGTGTTTCTCAGAGCCTGTGCCAACTGGTCGGGGCATGAGGTTGATTTATTGCCGCAGGTAATCCCTTGCAGTCGGTTGATAACATCATCAACCTTCATCCCTTTGACAAGCATGCTGATTCCTTGAGTGTTTCCGTTGCAACCGCCGTGAAACTTAACCGAAGCCACGGTGTTGTCATCGTTCACCTCAATATCTATTTGTCGTGAGCAAGTGCCTGATGTCTGATAGTTTATAGTTTTCATATTTGGAAAGTTTATCCGCAGATGCGGCAGTTAATAATCGCTTCCACGCGAAACATGGCGAGGATATCGGAGCGGTCCACCTCCATATCGTCATAGTTGGGGTTGGCGCTGTGCAGAATAACCTTATCGGTGGAGTGGGGGTGACGTCTGACATATTTGACCAGACGGAAATCCTCGGTAACCACAACATAGATCTGTCCCCAGAAAATGGTGTCGGTATTGACCACTGGGCGCAGTGCAATCATTCCACCGTCCATTATATCAGGGGTCATGCTGTCGCCGCTGACACGAACGATAAGCGTGTCCTTCGACAGACGGGGAAGCGACATGTACCCGACAATCCTGTCAGTTGTAAGTTGTGCTTCCAGAGGGGTGCATCCTGCCGTAACGTCAATATCATAGACTGGGATACCATCACTCTTTCTCTCCTGCTCCTGCGGCATATCCACCACAGGGACAGCCACACCGGCCGTTTTGCTGAACGGCACATCATCGCCATCACGCAACCACTGCTTGCTGACTCCCATATCCACAACTATACGGTTTATCAGGGAGTCGGAAACGGCCAGTTTGCCGCTCAGATGCTTCGAAAGGTTCGATGGATCGATGGATAACTGACGGGCAAACTCAGCCTGCGATTTGCCACTGAGATTGATCAGATATTTTATACGTCCGATGATTGCTTGCTGGTTATTCTCTTTCATGTTGCAAATATACAACAAAATTATCTCTTTGTCAAGGTAAAATTACCTTTTACTGATTTCCCAGCATGCTAGGGCAGCCGCTGCCGCCACATTGAGTGAATCAACGGAATGAGCCATCGGAATACAAACCGTGTAGTCCGCGTCACTGATGACGCTGTCGGCAAGTCCGTCACCCTCAGTGCCCATAATAAGGGCCAGTTTGGGCTCATTGTGCAGTGCCGGGTCATCGATATTTACCGAGTCAGTCCGCAGTGCCATAGCCGCCGTACGGAAACCGTTGCGATGAAGGTCGCCGTTAGGATCATCTATCCATGTCCAGGGTACCAGGAACACCGACCCCATGGAAACGCGGATGGAACGGCGGTTCAGAGGGTCGCATGAACTGCGTGTGAGCAAAACTGCATCAATTCCAAGTGCGGCGGCCGAGCGGAAGATAGCCCCGATATTAGTGGTGTCGACCACCGAATCGATTACAACAATGCGGCGGGCGTCGCGGCACACCTCCTCCGGCTTCCGAGGTGCGGGACGACGCATGGCGCACAGAACGCCGCGAGTCAGAGTGTAGCCGGTCAGGGAAGCGAGCAGATCACGGTCACCCGTGAACACCTCCACATTCTCCGGCAAACGTTCAATAATATCTGCGGCATCACCGGAGATATGCTTCTCCTCGCAAAGAAGTGCCACAGGAACATATCCCGCCTGCAATGCCACCCTTATCACCTTCGGACTTTCGGCAATGAAAATCCCTTTCTCAGGCTCCAGCCTGTTGCGTAACTGAGCCTCCGTGAGAGTGGCAAAGATGGCCACCCGCGGGTCATCAAGTGAAGTTATCTTATGTATAGTCATCTATTTACTCTTTATAATTCGTTTAAAAAAGAATTCCTCCCCATCCACGTATCTGTAATAAATCAGACCAAGACCTTTATGCATAACGATTTTATCTATATACTTTACGCCGGATTTGAAGGGAATAAATTCAGCAGGGTATGTGTTTTCAACTATAACACAGTCATTATATTGTTTACCTTTAAAAATAAAATCCCCCCTATAAATATTCTGTTCCGCGCGTTGTAAACCAATTTTTTCACCTCTTAGTCGAAATGGGTCTGAAGTAATATCAAAATGAAGAGAGTCGCGGTTGTTTATAGGTCTATAAATATAGAAAGAAAAACCGGAGTGCTCGTTTTTAGAGTTAAACATTGAATAATTAATACCTGCTCCTGCCGTGTAAGTCTCTAAATTTTCTGAACACACATAGACAGGACAAATATCATTGTGAACATGATAGTTAGTGGTCATGACAGTATCAATATTATTCAGATTTGAAATATATTCAAATTTCATGAAATCTCTTAACCCTTCGAGCCATTCCATATCATCGCCTGAGAGATGAGTCATATCGGAGAACATTCTGCATCCCTGAGAAATAAGAAGCAATAGAAAGGATAAAATCACGAGCGATTTTTTTAATAATAATCGTTTCATAATCTACTATTCTTTTGTAATGACATCTATTTTTTCTTTATAATGCGTTTAAAAAAGAATTCCTCCCCATCAAAATATTTGTAATAAACCAGTCCATGACCTTTCTGAATCACGATAGTTTTTAGATATCGCACCCGAGAATGTTTGTTAAAGGGCGTTTCAATATAATCAAAATCTGCAATCATACAATTGTCCCAATAGTGGCCTTTAGTATTAAAATCTCCGAGAGAAATAGTAATCTCAGGTGAAGTAAGTTTATCATCATTAATATTAACATTATAATGATTTGATACAATGCTCATACTCAATGTATCACGATTCTCAATATTTCTCATAAAGTAAAGGGAACAAATAGTGTGATATTGTTGGTTAGTATTAAAAAAAAGCGTAACGGATGCTTGTGCACTAAAGGTCTCGTAATAATTATCTGACACGTATATGGGAAAACTACTGTTCATGATACTGTAGTAACCGTTAAAAACAGTGTCAATGTTGTTTTTATCAGAACGATATTCAAGGTAACGGTAACCATCATCATAGAATCCAACCATCCATTCTAAGTCATCATCAGAAAGGTGTGTCATATCGGAATATATACATCCCTGAAACAGTAGCGAAGATGTAATAATAGTACTTACAATAAATTTATAGATTTTACGCATTTTATTCTCAAATTATCTCTAACTTTTAAATATTAATTTTCTACATTATTATCTAAAAAATAGTCTACGATTACTCTAATTTCATGCGCTTTTAAAGGATCTTTTGTTGAAACAGGAATATTTATTCGTGTTCCGGGTGCACTAAATTTTAAAGCATCCTGAATCTTATTAACAATACAACCTCCCCATTTGGAATTTGGTGATACCGTTATATAATTTGTTATATTTGCATTTGAACTATCCAAACTCTTAAATAACTTAGTCAATGGACTTACCGTAGCAGGATTGAAACATATTGCTGCACACCCGGTTGCCATACTTGCGGCTGCACTTTCTCCAGCACCGAGCGAGTGTCCAACAAATGTAACCTCACATCCTTTCACACTTTCAACAAATTTTTTAGCATTATTAATTGCCATGGAATATTGTGCGGAAAGACCTGCAATTTGTGCTATGTCTTGTTCGGCATCACGAATGGAATTAGTTCCTGCAAAAACATAGGCATATTCAGTTTTACCATCAATTGTGCGTTTAAAAATTTCAGATTGTAGTCCTGTAGAGAATAGTCCGTCAGCATTTAGGGTTAATCCTGAAGATTCATCTATCGTTAATGGTTCCCAATGATCATCATATAGTAGATCCTCATTTCTTTTTTTGTATTTATCGTTGTATACATGTTGCGCCATAAGCGCACTTGAACGACCACTGGGTCTTTCACCATTAAGATCCACTAAATTAACAGGATTCCCGAAGCAGTTGGAATAATGGGAATATCCGGGCATTTCCGCATACTTAGGGTCAGGCGATGTAAAGATTGCGTAATCAGCAGGATTAATGGAGTAAACAGAGAGTGTATCACCTTTATTATTTCTTAGAATCAGTTCATTTTGGTCAGCATTGACAGCAGATAAGATTGTGTCATTGGAGAATACAATTAAGACTATTTCAGATGACACAGGTTTTGTGTCAGTGGCTCCAAGAACAGGTGTTTTATCACCGAACACAGCATAAGGTGATTCTGCTTTTTGTTGTGCTGATAGAATCTCTATAATAAGTGTGAAAAAAAGTAGTGAAAGTGAGAATTTATTCATTTTTCAAGGCTTCGGATTCTTGTTGGTTTTTGATAATTATATCGTTATATTCTTCCACGGTTGGTTGGGAATAACCTAAAGTGTCAAGAAAATGAAGGGTTTTGCGATAGTCGAGGTAATTGCTTTTCAAAAATTCGGACTCTGATTCGCCATATCTCTCGAGATATTTATTGAACTGATAGTAATGCACGTTCAGTTTAAGCACAAGGGCATTGCTGAATGTAGGTAGAAAGTCAAGTACAGACTCAGCACAAAGCAGCACAAAGGCATCATAACTTTTATATTTGGCATAATAGGCTTTGGCGAGTTGCATTATCATCAGTGCTATTGTTTCCTGTTCGTTAAAAGCGCACAAGAATATGCCGTTGCGTATAGCCTCGGTTGAGATATTCATTGATTCTATCATCCATATATCTCTTACCAGTCCTCCGTGGGTTAGTTCAACATTTGTCCAAGCCCCATTTTCATCAAGATGTTTGATATAGAGATGTCTCGGACCCATTGCCAGTGCTGATTGACCTCCGAGTTCATCGCATAGGATTTTATATAGTAATGGCATCGTAGTGCATTGTCCTTTATGTGTCCTGAGCAAATGTGAGGTAAAAAATATGGTATAGTCTTTTTTACCGTATGGGTCTTCCAGATCATAACTGAAACGGAGATTACCGTTCATTGAGGATGGTTTGGTAAAGAATTGAAACAATGCGTAGTTAGGTGCCGTCCTATAATTGCGGATATTATTGACATCAATGTAGCGGTTTAGGATGTCAACCACGCTGTCAATTTCATGTGAAAAATCATTGTAGTTGAGTTTTCCATTGAAATAAGCGTTCTCCACAAGATATTCCGCCCGTTTCAGATTGTATGGGATATTCCCGTCAAACATATTTATGAGTTCATTCAGGGAATTTACGAAGGATTCATCGTGAACCATGTAAGGAATTGTGTCAAAAGGAACTTTATCAGAGGGTGGATAGTTCAGGATTGACACATCCCTGCTCCATGCCGGAAGGAACGGGTAGAGTATAATTGTTATCAGAAGAAGCAGATGTTTCATATATTCGTGTGTTATACGGTTCCCCATGTGGAGCGGTCAAGGTTGCGGTAGGATATCGCTTCCATAATCTGCTCTTTTCCTATGGTTGGTACGCCGTCGAGGTCGGCAATGGTGCGGGCCACTTTGAGAATTCGGTCGTAGGCACGGGCGGAGAGATCGAATTTTTTTATGGCTGCTTCCAGTCGTTGCATACCTTCGGCATCGGGCATGGCATATTGGCGGAGCATGGCCGGGGTCATCATGGCGTTGCAATGTACATCACGGCTTGAGGCAAACCGTTGCTGCTGGATTTTACGTGCGGCGATGACACGACGGCGTATGCTTTCGCTGGCTTCGGCGGGTGCAGTGTCGGAGAGTTCTTTGAACGGTACGGGGAAAATCTCTACCTGGAGGTCAATGCGGTCAAGTAGCGGTCCGGAAATACGGTTGAGGTATTTCTGCACTGCTCCCGGAGGACAGTTGCACGGTTTGGTAGGATGGTTATAATAGCCGCACGGACAGGGGTTCATTGAGGCTACAAGCATGAATCCGGCGGGGTAGTCAATTGTGTATTTGGCTCGTGAGATGGTTATGTGGCGGTCCTCAAGCGGCTGACGCATTACCTCCAGTACGCCTCGGCTGAACTCCGGAAATTCATCAAGGAACAGCACTCCGTTGTGGGCAAGGGAGATTTCGCCCGGCATAGGGTCGGTGCCACCTCCGACGAGAGCCACGGGTGAGATGGTGTGGTGAGGTGAACGGAACGGACGGCGTGTCATCAGCATGGAGCCACGTTTCAGTTTACCGGCCACGGAATGGATTTTCGTAGTTTCGAGTGCCTCAGCCAGGGTGAAGGGGGGAAGAATGGTAGGTACTCGCTTGGCCATCATGGATTTACCTGCCCCGGGAGGACCTACAAGCAGAATGTTATGACCACCGGCGCATGCCACTTCCAGCGCACGCTTCACCTGCTCCTGTCCTTTGACATCGCAGAAATCGAGTCCGGCAATGTCGTCACCTTTTTCAAATTCGGCACGGGTGTCAATGACCGTAGGGGTGATTTTTGAGGTACCTGACAATATCTCGAACACTTCCGACAGATGACTGACACCGTACACATCAAGGCGGTTGACCACAGCGGCCTCGCGCACGTTGGCAGCAGGGAGAATCATCCCCTTATATCCTTTGGCGCGTGCCATGATGGCCATGGGGAGAGCCCCTTTTATCGGGAGAACCGAGCCGTCAAGTGCCAGTTCGCCCATCAGCAGATACCCGTCGAGGATAGGGACGGTGACCAGTCCGGCTGCAACAGATATTCCGACGGCGATAGGGAGGTCGTAGGCCGAACCCTCCTTGCGTACATCGGCGGGTGACATATTCACCACCACATGATGGCGCGGAAACTCCATTCCGAGTTGTTTCAGGGCACTTCTGACGCGCTCCTGACTCTCCTTGACTGCAGCATCGGGGAGACCGACGATGGCAACTCCAATTCCTTTATCAACAGATACCTCAATGGTAACTTCGATGGCATCAATCCCCTGGACTGCAGCCCCATAGGTCTTTACAAGCATGATCGGCGAAGATTTTTCAGTGCATTATCAAAAGAGTCTCCCTTATAAATTACGGTGCCCAGCGAGTCAAGCAGAACAACCGTCGGAACGGTTTCGAGCGAGAACTGTTGCAGCGAGGGTGCGCTGACCGAGCCGGGTATCCACAACTCTTTACCCTTGACATCGGTCTGACTCAATGGCTTTTTCCATGCAGCCGTATCCGCAGCGAGCGATACGTTGAGGATGGCAACTTCAGGTTTCTTGCCGGCATCAATTTTGCGGAGCGAATCGTGTACGGCCTCGGTAAAGAAACTGCGGTTATCATAGAAAAGGATTAGGGTGGCATCGTATTTGGCGGGGTCAACCGTTGTCATGGAGTCGGCGGTGTTGTAAAGTCTGAAAGGCTCGATGACCTTTATTGTGTCGGCAGCCTGACGTCCCATCATAGCGGTAAAGCCTGCTGTCACCTGCGACGGTCGGGCCTTAGCGTCGAGGGTGTTGAGCAGAGAGTCGGCACGCAACGATTTTTCACGGAGATTGTAGTGAAGAGCCATGGTCACGGCCGATGCCAAATTTTTGGGATTGTCAGAAACGAACTTTTCAATGACCATGTCAAGCGAGTCGGAAGTTCCGGCCGCCACAAGGTCGTAATTATCCTTAATAAACGAAGCATATTTTTCACTTGCCTGATTACCGGACACCTCCATCAGCATAGGTTTTGACGAGAAGAATTTAACCGTTATGGCATCGCCGTTCTCAGCAACCAGATGTCCGATAGGTGTACCCTGATTGGTTGAAACAGAAATGAGAACCGGAGTTGAGGCGCGTCCCTCATACTGAAACTTACCGTCCAGAGCCGTAGCCATTCCGGTTTTCAGGCGGTCGCCATCGTAGTAATAGAACTTCAGGGAGCGGGTGCCCATCCCCTCAACCTCGCCGTTGATGCGGAAAGACTCCGAACCGCCGCAGGCGGAGAGCATCACAGAGACCGCCACAGCCAATATAGCAAAAAATGTTTTCATCATAATTAGTAATTTAACCAAGCAAAGATAACTGATTTATTTCATATTATGGTTATAAAAATAAAAAAAGACTGCTGACAAGGAGGTCAACAGTCTTTTTTCTGAGGGAGCGGCAAACGGGGCTCGAACCCGCGACCCTCGGCTTGGGAAGCCGATGCTCTACCAACTGAGCCACTGCCGCAGAAGTGATTTACAATGCAAATTTAGTGCGATAATCTGAAATAACAAAATTTATCCGCAGAAAATATAAACGGATAAAACATAAAACACAAGATATGTATAAGATTTATATGATATATAAAACTTATAAAATGCATATAATGCGCAATACTGTTGAAAAATCATCTGAATTTTTTGACGGGCAAAACAAAAGTATTGAAATAAGTTGTATAGAAGTTGTAAACAAAATGCTATATCATAGGGTGTTAGAAGATAAAATAACGTAAGATATTTAATTATTATTGCCGTTTATATACCCTTTATTTGTTACTCATTTGTTACTTTATTTTGAAATGTTGTTATTTTGCGTTAACTTTGTAGCAGTAACAACAAATTCAAAAAAATGAGAAACAAGAGTAAGGTTATTAAACTCAAGGAACCGGTTAGATTGAGGTTTAAAAACCTCAAGAACGGGAATAAGTCTATTTATTTAGACGTGTACAGAGACGGAGTAAGAGAGTATAAGTTTTTAAAACTGTACTTAATTCCTGAAACTGATACATTAAGCAAGACTCAAAACGAAAATACATTACAGGCAGCGAACGCGATAAAGTCGCGGTTAATTCTTGAAATAGCCAACGGTGCAGCCAATATAAGAACACTGGAACAATCCAAGATTAGGATTGAAGATTGGGTTAATTTATGGTTGGAGGAAGATAAGAACAATAAGTCAGTTGCGATAAAACGAATCTATAAGACTGCATTATATTATTTACTAAATTACGCGCAATCAAAGGGAAAACTATATCTTAAAGACATTAATGTTGATTTTATACGTGGATTTATTCAATATTTAGCCACAACTAAAGGGCGCCACAAAGAAAGGCTGTCTATAATGACACAGCGGGAATATTTTATCGTTTTTTCAACGTTATTGAACGCAGCGGAAAGAAAAGGGGTGATAAGAGAAAACCCATTGCGCAAACTCAACGTTAGCGAAAAACCACGCAAGGAAGAAAGTAAAAGAGAGTTTTTGACAGTTGAGGAAGTTAGACAATTGGTTAAAACTCCGTGTAATACTCCGATAAAAGAGCCTTTTTTATTCTGTTGCTTTTGTGGCTTACGCCTTTCTGATGTGAAAAAATTAGAGTGGGGGAACATTTACGAAAATGAAGGAGGTTTTTTTGCAGATGTAACAATGCAGAAAACACAAAACAGGTTAATTCTTCCGTTATCCCCGGAGGCGTTGAAATGGTTGCCGGAAAGAGGAGAAAAGAGAGATGAAGATCAGGTGTTTAATATTGACCGCCCTGGCCCAACGCTAAACCGGTGGTTGGCTCAATGGGTTAAAGAAGCAAAGATACAAAAGTGTGTAACATTTCACGTTTCGCGCCATACATTTGCCACTACACTTTTAACGGCTGGAGCAGATATTTACACAACATCAAAATTATTGGGGCATAGAAACGTTTCAACAACTCAGATTTATGCAAAAATCATTGATGAGAAAAAGATTGAGGCAGTTAATATGATTGGCAAGTTATTCAGATCGGAAAGGAGGGGGAATAAATGACACCTAAGGACTTGTTTTATAAAATTGCTGATGGGTGGTTAGAATATGAGAAAGAACTAACACACGGCGGTGAATATGAAACTTCGGTAGTATTTCGTGCGTTCTCGCGAGTTGAAATATATACACACTTACAGGAGATCACACAAAATTTTACCCCTGTTTTGGTTGAGGCGTTATATAAGGACTTTGAAGAATTATTAGATTACTGGCACTTTGATCAGATGGTTAAGAATGGAAGGGATTTGCCCCCCTTTTATATGCCAGTTAAAATTGGGTACGCGTTCCAAATTCTATCTGCTCATAGAGCGACTAACACTGCTCAAAAGATTTCAGGTGGGGACGTAGAGCAGTCAACAATCTCAGAAGTATTTACTTCTAACGAGTTTAAGCAACTTCTACATAAACTCCTTCAGGAAAAATTTATTAACACAACATCTGAGGCATCTTACAAATACAAATGGAATAAAACTAAAGCGTTGTTTGGATGGTTCGTGTACAATTTAAGCGAACATATAGAAGAGATTCAAACTGAAAATGGGAATATTAATTGGCAGATGTTATTCCCGTTGTTTGGTGAGGATTTGTGCAATAATGGGACTGTTAGAAATGCAGCCACTGAAGCAAAAAAAAAGGATAACGCCGAGCCTGATGGTTTCCGAGAAATAAAAGATGCTTTCAAAAAGGTTTATAGTGATATTTAAAAAGGAGTGAAATACCGTGAATCATTATGAGGTAACAGTGATTCACGGTATTTTTGTTTAAGTATCATTCTAACTTTGTGTCATAATTAAACAAAAACCACTTTATTATGACACAAACAGAAAAGTTCCTTCAAGAATTAATAGCGATAAAGCGTTACACGTTGTTATCTGCTAAGAGTATGTTAACCGTTGAAGATGTTGCAGACCTTACCGGGTTAAACATCCGCCACATTTACAATCTTACCTCTACTAAACAAATCCCGTTTTATCGTCCCCGAGGAAAACAAATTTATTTTGATCGTGCTGAAATAGATGCTTGGATGAAGCGAAACCGAGTAACGCCTTTGAATGAATCAGAGAGCCACGCTGAGGTATTTTTAGCAAAGAGAGGGGGTGTGCTATGATACGTTCACTGTTTGACCTTCCCGAAACCTCAACACCACGCCCCATGAGCAAGCAGGAGACGCGATTATTAGAGTTATTCAAACGTGGGGGTAAGTTCACCGTTACTGATATAACTATCTCTACCGGACAATGTGACCCACGGGGCCACATACGTAATTTGCGCAAACGTGGAATTAACATCGCTGATGAGTGGGTGAGTGAGAACGGAAGCAGATTTAAACGTTATTGGCTTGCGGAGTGATGAATGAGACTGAAGATTATTCAAAACTCCAAGCCTCCGCCGACCCCTCAAATTTTCCGCCCGTTCAATCTGAAGAGTATATTTTTGATCGCGGAGGAATTTCCCCCGAGGAGTTTAACCAATGGATGCAAAGAGTAAAAACCGAGATGCGGGCCGATCCGCGCAAACCCAAAGATGAGCCGGATCCCGTCCTGATGCTCCGAGGTAAATGTATATTGAAGCGGCAACGTATAGTGTTGGTGACAGGATGTGCCGGAAGCCGTAAGACTTCACTATTAACGCTATTGTGTTCAGCGATGCAAGGGGGCAACGTAACCCCTGAAATGACGACCTCCAACACTATGAAAGGGTTATATTTTGATACGGAACAGAATCCCGACCAGACCGACAGAGTTATTAACAGGGTAATAGAAGCCACCGGCACTGACTTTGATTCTGTTGGACTTGCCGTTTACAATCTTTTGGATTTACCGCGAAACTATATTGCTCCGGCGATAGAGGAACTTGTAAAGGAATTTTGTCCCGATTATGTTGTTATTGACAACACCACCGACACTGTAGAAACTACAATGGATGATACTGTTGCAGAATTGGCAGGCTATCAATTCCGGCAAATAGCGAAGAAATATAACCTTTGCCTGATTGGCGTTGTACACAGCAACGAGGGAAAGGCAGACGGCACCCCGCGAGGCTGGATTGGCAAGGAACTGTTACGGCGTGCTGATGTGTTGTTATTCCTGACCAACAAAGGCGATTATTCAACCGTCTCTTTTAAGAAGTTCAGGGACGGGAAAGCACCAGACGGGTTTAGCGTCTATATCGATGACGAGAGTGGATTCCCTATGCTGGGACAGCCTGAAACAGCCACACAAGCAAAGACAGCCACCAATCCTGACCAATACGGTAAAATCGTTTCAAATATTCCTCTTATGGGTTATTCCTATTCCGAGTTGAAAGATGAGATTACGAAAACAACCAGGAAAAGTCCCAAAACGGCGGAAAGATGGATTTCAACAATGAGCACAGATGAGATTGTGATTTTAAGAAATAACAGATATTATGACCCCGCAAAATCTATTCCAGAAGCCGAAAATGAGTTACCGTTTTAGCAACCCTCATTTTACCCTCATTTTACCCTCATTTTACCCTCATTTTACCCTCATTTTACCCTCATTTTACCCTCAACCGCAACCCTCATTTTTTACCCTCATTCCGGGTATTATTATCTATAGATAATACCCGATGAGTGAGGGTTGAAAATCAGAGTGAGGGTAAGACCACCCCCAAAAAACACCCAATAATGAAAATAGAAGATATTATTGCCGAGTCACTGAGAACTGGCACCGACATAACCCCGGATGACCGCAAGGAGTGGGCATTGTTCGCTTGTGCACTGAAAGTGTTAGGATTTGATGAAGATACTTTTGTCAGACTGTCAACTCTTCACGGAACGCCTCCAAAAAATAGCCGTAAGGTTTGGAGGGGAGAACGTAACCCGGCAAAGTATATAAAGACAGTAGAACAGGCAGAGCGAAAAGTCGCTTACTTTGCCAAGCAGGCAGGCTTGAACTTAAAGAAGCGATGGCAGCAGCCCTCAACTTGCAGACTACAAACCAGACCACCCCGCAACATCCCGGCAAGCGATCCACGTCAAACGGCACACATTTACGTTAAGATGACGGAGGTTGCAACAGCATCAGAGTATGTTCAGTTAACATCTTTGTTCAATTTTCTTTGTCGACACTTCCGGGCCGAAGAAGTTAACCGTGTAATGCGTATGTACAAAGTAGGATCTACAAGGGAATTTGGCAAGATTCCCGGAATGATGGGCACTGCATACCC
This sequence comes from Bacteroidales bacterium, assembly GCA_014800385.1. Lineage (GTDB taxonomy): Bacteria > Bacteroidota > Bacteroidia > Bacteroidales > Muribaculaceae > CAJUPY01. The sequence goes on along the minus strand of JAAVGE010000005.1, from coordinate 46,429 downwards.
TTACATTAATGGTGACGGGAAGTGTGTTGACGTGAAACTTATGGCGTATGACAACAACGGACACCGTAAAAAACACGGATACTCAACAAACTGGGTGCTGTCAAAAAAGGGAATGAATGAAAGACGCGCCCCCTGGGCGTTGTTCGGTGAGCACTTGTTAGCCTCCAGACCTTCAGACCCCGTTGGAGTGGTGGAAAGTGAAAAAACCGCTTTAATTGCCTCTATTGCGTTGCCTGGCTATGTATGGATAGCCACAGGAAGCAAACAAAATCTCAACCCAGAGAGATGCAAGGCACTAAAAGGGCGAGACGTCTATCTATTCCCCGATGCTGACGGCGTGGAGGAGTGGAACCGGCGGGCCCAGGAATTGGCAAAGGCGAAGTTTAATATTTATGATTGCAGCAGTATGATCTTAGAGCAAACCCAATCTCCAAAAGATGATATAGCCGACATAATACTACATTACAAAAAATCCACAAAAGCAAGTTAAAAAGTTATGGCAGTATCAATAAAAAACTTAGTCAAGAAGATAGAGGGCAACGCGAGAGAAACGGGGTTAATCAATACCGAGAGTTCTCCGATGGTTGCAGTGTACCAAATTAGCCGATGGTGGAGAGAATTATTTGAACGTGCCACACGTCACAGATCGGAAGTGTTTCCGTGTTGGAGTGAAAAGGAGGTTGCAGCAGCGCGAATAATTCACGCCACGTTATTATATCTGCAAATGGAGGGGTGTGACAATCCGGAACAACTACTAAAGGATGTTGCTGAGGGTAAACAGAGCGTACAAGACGCAGAAACGGGGTAAATTCCCACTCTATTACAAAATTTGATAACTTACCCACAAGAAAGGTTTAAACGCGTCAAACGCAAATTAAATGCGTCAAACGTGGGTAAGTATAATTTTGACGTTAGAAGTTGTAAAAAAAGTGTCCGGAAGGAGTCCCCGAAAGGGTAAGATAAGACCCCAAGATAACCCCAAGATAATAGCAAGATAATACCAAGATAATACCAAGTTTTTAGAGAGTACGAACAATCGCCAAAAATAGATTAATACACATCCTCTTAAATGCTCCACAAGCCACAGAAATACGGCTATTTAAGCCATATTACCGTGGAATGGTAAAGAGTACAGCAAAGGGTAAAATAATGGCTAATTTAAGGGGTCTATCGTGGTCACTGCAATAGTTATTAGGTTTCTGCAACATTAACCGGGGTTTCTGCAGGGTTTCTGCAGCAGAAACTAATATAACGGCTGCGTTGAGGTGGGTAGGTGTTCAAAAACTTAACAACTCACTTAACAACTCACTTAACAACTCACTTAACAACTAAAGGGCGCGAATCTCACGACCCACGCCCTGGACCTCAACGATAGTATTAAGTTCACACATCATCTTCCGAATTTGATCACGTTGAGGTGAAAAGGTTTGTACCCCGTTACGGTTCCGCTTTCAGGGTTATTGGTTTCCCACAGTGAGGGCAGGTTATTACGGTGCTGTCCTTCCTGGGTTCCTCAAATAGTTCAGACACCGACACACCTAATGCCGTGGCGATTTGCGTGAGCCGTTCTAACGTGGGGTTACCGTTCATCGATTGAGATAAAGCCCCCTCGCTGAGGTTGAGTTTTGCAGCAAGTTCTTTTGCCGTGATACCCTTTTGTTTTAGTAGTTCTTTTATTCTCATATTTAGGTATACTTAAATATTATTTCACTGCAAAGATAGATTAAAATTTAGGTATACACAAATTATAAGTGTTAAAAATTGGGGTTTATTGAAATATTTCCGTTGAAATATTTGGTATATAATTTAAAAATACCTAAATTTGCAGCATCAAAATAAAGATAAACCGAAAATTAACCACTTAAAACCCCGGAACAATGAGTAACGAAAGAAAAACAACCCTGAGCAGTGTGATGCAATTAGCGTGGCAGTTCATCAAACGTAATGGTTTCAGCCTGTCAGAAGCGTTAACAATGGCGTGGCGTAACATCAAACTCCGTGCAGAGATGAGCAGCCGGATAGTCCGTTTCTACTTCCGTAAGGTGGACGGCAGCACACGCGAGGCTTACGGCACATTGTGTGAACGTCTGACACCCGCCACTGCGTCAACCTCAACACGAAGGACTAACGACACCATACAAACGTACTACGACACAGAACGCCAGGAGTGGCGGAGTTTCAAGAAAGCAAATCTTTGCCCCCTGGTATAATATAACCTCGATGGGATGGAGCAGGGCGTTAACAGCCCTCTCCGCCCCTCAACGAATCAGTAAAACCAAATAATAACACCCCAAACAACTACGACAATGAAAAAGAAAAGAGTAAACCCCGTTAAGAACTTCAACAACATTGGACGCCGTCTGTATCAGATAGAATCAGAGATTAAGGACTTTCAGCAGATAATTTTTAACCTGTCTGAACGTATCAGAGGATTAGAACGCTTTGCACGTAAAGAGGAGGACACATTAATTGCAGATTTGCATCGGAACGCTCAACGATTAAAAGAGCAAGTTAACATAGAGAAAGAACTGATACACCAACTTTGCCACGGTGGTACACGTTAAGAATAATATCCGGACTATGAGAAGAGAAGAATTTGAGAAAGTGTTAATACCCTTACTTCCGTGGATTGACAATGTTACACGCAAATATGCAGCCTACTACAACCGTTCGGAGGAATGGGAGGACATCAGACAAACCGCGTTACTGAAGATGTTGCGACTGTGTGATAACTACGATCCCGGCAAAGGTGAGTTATTACCGTGGGCTTGTGTGGTCATCCTCCGTATAATCTATAACACCGCCCGAATCGGTGGCACGGTGCCACTGGATGCCGTTGAAGAATGGTACATCCCCGTGAGTTCAGACAACCCCGAGAATATATTACAGGCAGCGTTCATAATGCAGAACCTTAACACAGAAGCACGGTTATACGTTGAGGGTTACAGTTTCCCGGAAATAGCAGCGATGAAGGGATTAAGGAGCAGGTCAACGGTATTTTACCGAGTAACAAAATGCGCTGACAATCTCCGTAGGCTACTGGGAGAGAACCACAAACAAGCACCGCGACCCAAAGCACAACGCCCGGCACCTCAACGGCCCGGCAGAAAAACAGTAACTCACGAGTGAACAACAGAACCGAGGCGCGGTAATAGAGAGTGAATAATAAAAGCACACATTTTCAAATTACTTCTTCATACAAATTAGTTCTTCGCTTAAATACGTAAAATGGTTTATCGGTCATAATTTTCCGTTTTAGGCTTTACAATGGCAGAGGGCAGTCCCGGGGGCTGCTCCCTGCTTTTTTATATCCCCTTAACCTCAACACCACCCCACCCAAAATTTTATTATCTTTGTGGTATGTTTGCCACACCTGAAGATACGAGAAAAGAGTATATAGAGAAATACGAGGAGCCACAGCACCACGTTAACGCCCTGCTGGGTGCGTCAATCATCACGCTTGACATTCGCCCCCGGCTACTGTTCCCACTGGATAGAGCAGGAGTTAAAAAAGTGGGGGATCTTTTAAAACATTACCGGTCCGGATTTACCGGGGTGTTTAGTTTTGGAGCAGGAGCAGCCAAAGAAATAGAAAATATTATCATTACGGCAGGGCTGGACACGTTGAGGTGAAAAAGAAAGTTTATAATGATTGATAAATAAGAACAAATTATTAACTTTGCGACAAATAACACGCCTGGCAGGGGGTAATTCTCATTTTGTTGTTACTATTTTGTTACTCCTTAATAATGTTAGGCGTGTTATTTAACTGATTAATAGAGATTTAATGATTAAAGAATACTTTTGACGGGCAAAACAAAAGTATTAATTTTGCCATGCAAACTGTTCCCTTGCCCCTGCAGGGCGGGGTAGCGGTTTATAAACAAGTTAGTTAGAACCAATTACAATGAAGAAGAAAATATTACTGGCTGCTGTTGCGGCTCTGGCTGTGACCTCCTCGCCGGCACAGATCAACAGCGCTCTGCCCGAGGGCTATGTTGAGCGTGCCCGCGCAATGTATGCCGACGGCAATTATGTGGGGTGTTTACAGCAACTCAGTCAGGCTGCCCCTTCAGCCGACACGCAGTTCCTGCTTGCTATGGCTGCCTGGCATCAAGGTGACGATAATGCTCTTGACCTGCTCCGGCAGTTTATCGATGAATATCCTGCCTCGCCGCTCCTCCCTGATGCCGTGCTTGCTGCCGGAAATATAATCTATGACGGAGGGGACTACCGCAACGCTCTCGCCATGCTTGACCGCATTGAATCAACATCGCTCAATGACAGTCAGGCGCAGCAGTATACCTATCACAAAGCGTTCTGTCTGCTTTCATTGGGGCAGACCGACCGTGCCGAGTCAATGTTCTCATCATTGCTCTCCTCACGTCGTTATGCTGATGCCGCACGGTTCTACACTGCCTATTGTGCCTATCAGAAGGGTGACTACAAGCGTGCTCTTGATCTTTTTCAAAGGATAAGACCCTCGGAAACCGCACCGCTCAACATGACGGATTACTATCTGTCACAGTTATATTATAATGATAAAGAGTGGGACAAGGCACTTGCCACATCCTCCCGACTGCTTTCACGCAATAATGTTGAACCGCAGTTCATGGCCGAGGCTGCCCGTGTGGCAGGTGAGTCAGCATTTGAAACCGGTAACACAGACAAGGCCGTGACTTATCTGCGCCGTTATATCTCACTGACCGATGCCCCGCTCCCTTCGGCACTCTATGTTCTGGGTATAAGCGAATATGAGAACGGCAACTATGATGCCGCAGCAGAGCGTTTCGCAGCCGTGGCACCTCTGGATAACGCCATGGGACAGAGTGCGTCGCTCTATCTCGGTCAGTGCCGCATGCATTCGGGCAACTATACAGCCGCCCTCACCGCACTTGACCGCGCCTACCGTCTGGGCTACGAACCTGAGATACGTGAGGTGGCACTATATAACTATGCCGTGGCACGCATGCAGGGTGGAAAAGTGCCTTTCGGCAGTTCCGTTGCCACTTTCGAGCAGTTCCTCCATCAGTTCCCTAAATCACGGTTTGCTCCCGAAGTACAGCAGTATATTATCACCGGCTATATGACCGACAATAATTATGAGGCTGCTCTGGCATCGATCAACGCCATCAAACATCCCACCTCCGCCACCCTTGACGCCAAGCAGCAGGTGCTCTACACCTTAGGCACACGCTACATGGCTACCGGTGACTACACCAAGGCGATGAATGCACTGCGCGAGGCTCGTGGCATGAAGGGGCGCAACTCAGCGATTGCCACCGAATGTGACCTCTGGATGGGTGAGATTCTGTTCAAGCAGGGTAAGTTCGCCCAGGCAACGACCTGCTATCAGGATTACCTGAAGAATGCTCCCCGCGATGCCTCCAACCGTCAGTTGGCCTACTATGACTTAGGTTATTCACTGTTCGGCGAAAAGAAATTTTCCGATGCTTCCGATGCTTTCCGACGCTTTACAGAGGCTAAGGGTAACCCCGGATCGCTGATGCTTGCCGATGCCTATAACCGTATGGGCGACTGTGAATACTACGACTCGGATTTTACCAAGGCTGTGGCGCTCTATGACAAGGCTTTCGACACCGATCCCGCCGTTGGTGACTATGCCCTCTATCAGAAAGCCCTCATGAAAGGATTACGCCGTGACCATAAAGGGAAAATCAACGGCATGCTCCAGATGATGCAGCAGTTCCCCACTTCCGGTCTTTACCCCTCGGCATTGCTCGAGACTGCCGAAGCCTACACCGAACTCGGAAACAATAAGAAGGCTATAGAAACCTACACCGACCTTGTGGAGAAATACCCCTCTACGGCACAGGGTCGCCAGGGTCGCCTGCTTCTGGCTATAACCCATCTGAGCGATGGCAACAGCAACGAGGCTATAGCAACCTACCGCGAAGTCATCACCCTTTATCCCACCAGCGATGAAGCACGTGTGGCTGCCGAAGACCTCAAGAAAATCTATGTCGACAACGACCGCGCTTCGGAGTATGTGGCGTTCATGAAAAGTGTGCCCGATGCTCCCGAGGTAGATCCCTCCGAAATAGAATCACTCACCTTCAACTCGGCTGAGCATGCTTTCAACGCCGACGGCTCTACACGCAGGGTTGAGGCTTATCTGCGCGACTACCCCTCGGGACGTTTCGCTCCTCAGGCTAACCTGATGATGGCTAAGGCTATGGCCAAGGAAGGTGATCATCGCAAGACTGTGGCATACGCCATCGTTGTCACCGACCGTTACCCCCATTCAGCGGCCGTTGAGGAGGCACTGATGCTGAAAGGTGAGGCTGAAACAGCCCTCGGCATGGATCGCGCGGCACTCGACACTTACCGCCGTCTGGAATCGCTCGCCTCATCCTCGTCAACCCTCAACGCTGCCCGTTTAGGAATAATCCGTTCCTCACGCGACCTCGACGACCCGCAGACCGTGCTTACAGCCGCCGATGCACTGCTCTCATCTACTGCCGTAGGTGCCAACGAACGTGACGAGGTTAGTTTCGCACGTGCCCAGGCTCTGAATAACCTTGACCGCACCGATGAGGCTCGCGCCGAATGGAGCGCGTTGGCTCAGAACCCGCAGAGCCTTTACGGCACCAAGGCTGCCTTCGCCCTGGCTGCTGACATGTTCCACAATGGAGAAAATGCCGAGGCACGTCAGGCGGTGGAACGTCTGATTGATGCCAACCCGCCGTATAACTATTGGATGGCACGTGCCTTTATTCTGCTGAGCGACATCAATCGTGCCGAGGGTAACACCTTCGAGGCCGACGAATATCTCCGCTCACTCCGTGAAAACTATCCCGGAACAGAATCTGACATTTTCACTATGATTGACCAACGCTTACAATGACTTCAATGAAAAAATATATATCATCAATCTTAGCCTTGGGCGTTGCCACACTGGCCGGCGCACAGGGACTCAACAAGGAAATCACAATCGAGAAGGAGATTGTTCCGGAGCAGCGCGCAGCAACCCGTCTGCCTGTCACCCATTCCCTTATCACTCCCAAGGTCACTCAGACCATACCCACATTCAGCAGCAACGGTGTCAACGCCGGTATTTCGCCCGAACTGCAGTTGCTTGATCCTGCTGCCACCGCCGACACACTGACACCGTCGCCCTATCGCGGCTATGCCTCAGTGGGCTATTTTCCCTCCTATAATTTAGGCGCATCGGCAGGCTACCGCCTGATCGATGACTCCAGGACTCTGCTCGGTGCATGGCTGCAGTTCAACGGTTATTCCTACGACCGTGACGCTGTGACACGTGCGGATAACGCTGACAACAAGACCAATGTATCGGACAACAGTTTTAAGTTGGGAGTTGATTTCGCCCGCTCTCTGACCCGTACAGGGGTGCTTTCCGCAAACTTCAATTTCGGTTACGGGAAAAATAAGTTTAACGATGATGACCGCTACACACGCACCGCTACTCAATTCCTGCTGGATGCCGACTGGAAGGGCTCGGCAGGAGCCGTGAACTATAATGTGGGAGCCTTCGGCGGATATTTCGGCAATTCCATGGATGAAAATAGCAATTCGCCGTTCAGTCAGACCACCTACGGAGGTCGTTTAGGTGCCGAATACCTCGGACTGTCGCTTGACGTGTCAGCACTGTTGTCAAGTTACAGCCGTGATGTTGACAATGTCAATACCGAAAATCCCGGACTGATCAGCATCAATCCATCCTATACATATAAAAAAGCAGACCTGCTTGTTCATCTCGGGCTCAAAGCGGACTTCAGCATAAACTCAGGCAAAAGTTTCCGTGTTGCCCCAGATGTCAGACTGGAATATCGCCCGGACCCGATGTTCGCCTTTTATGTGGCGGCCGACGGTGGTGTGAAAGTCAACACCATGGCAAGCGTATATGACATATCTCATTTCATTAACCCCACTTTCGTCTACGGAAACTCCTACGTACCGATGGATCTGCGCGGAGGTTTCATTGTCGGTCCATTCCGCGGAGGCTCACTGGAGATTTTCGGTGGCTATGCCAAGGCCGATGACTGGCTTATGACTGCCTACGATATTATGGATGTTGAGGATGTTAAAGCATGGCATGCAGGAGCCCGTCTGGCATACAACTACCGCGATATTGTGGCGGCCAAAGCGAGTGTGGAGTTCGCTCCCTCGTCAGGCAATAAAGTTTACTATCTGTGGCGTGACCGTGCCAAAACCGTGGCTGATATCTCGGTTGAGGCGCATCCTATTGATAAACTTACTCTGGAAGCAGGGTGGGAACTGCGCACCGGACGTCGTCTGAGCGATGAACTGCATATTATCGGTGGTCCGGAACTCCGTGACCTCGGCAATGTCAGCAACCTCCGTTTCGGTGCCGCCTACCGCATCACGGAGCCGTTCACAGTGTTTGCACGTGGCGAGAATCTTCTGGCCAAAAAATGGGATCTGATGGGCTGGTTACCTGCCAATGGCGTCTGCGGTCTGGTCGGTGTTAGTTATAAGTTCTGAGAAACTATTTAAATTTATGTGCGAATGATTTTCCGTATATTAGAAAATTTTTTTCATAAATATAAATAGTTTCTATGGCCGACAACTATCTTGAAAGGAAAATGGAGGAGCACCGCTCCGGCGGTGACCGCTCCAAAAAGAAAATCTCACCTGTCGCCGGAAAACGCGAGGGTGAGATTTCCGTGAAGTTTCCCCCGCGCAGGGTACTCGTCACAGGTGGCGCAAAAGGTATAGGACGCGCCGTTGTCGAGGCTTTCCGCAAGGCTGACTGCATGGTCGATTTCATTGACGTTGACCGTAGCGAGGGACAACGTACCGCCCAGCGTACGGGTGCCCGATTCATCCCTGCCGACATCTCCGACCCGCAACAACTGCAGCGTGCGCTTGACCTTGTGTTACAGTCGCGCGGAGATATTGATATTGTGGTCAGCAACGCAGGAGTAGCGGATTTCCGCCCCCTTGAGCAACTTGACTGGGAGGCTTTTGACCATCTGCAGCAGATTAATCTGCGTCCTGCCGTCATCATAGCCCGCACACTTGCCCTGCATCGCCTGACGTGTCAGAATCCCTGGGGAGGCCGCATGATACTCATATCCTCCTCACGTCATCTGATGAGCGAGACAGGCACCGAAGCCTATTCAGCATCAAAAGGAGCACTCGCTTCGCTGACTCATGCGCTGATGATGTCACTGTCGAAATATGGCATCACCGTCAACTCCATCTCTCCCGGATGGATTGAAACCGATTCCGCCGCTGTTCACTCCGAGCAGGATCGGCTTCAGCATCCTTCGCGCAGGGTAGGGCAACCCGAAGATATTGCCCGCGCCTGCATCTTCCTGTCTCTCCCTGACAATGACTTCATCAACGGCACCGACATGGTGATTGACGGAGGGATGACCCGAAAGATGATTTACTGCTGAAACTATCTGTCTAACCACAAAAAATAACTGTTACATTGTTTCAACTACGTCCTACAGCAAAAAACCTGCTACTGCTGCTACTGATTCTTTTCATTCCGTTTTTAGGGATGACACTTTTCAATACCAAGGGTGAACCCCGCGAGGCAGTGGTGGCGATGTCCATACTTCAGCAACACGACTGGATACTGCCGGTCAGCAATGGTGTGGATATACCCTATAAGCCGCCGATGCTGGCATGGTGCATAGCCGCCGTGTCATGGCTCTTCGGGGGAGAGGTGACGGAATACACCTCGCGCATCCCCTCGGCCGTGGCAATGATTGTGATGACCATGGGTGTGTTCTGCACCATACGTCGCCGAATCAGCGCTGAAGTGGCATTTACCACAGCCTTGATAATGATGACCTGCTTCGAGATGCAACGTGCCGCTACATCCTGCAGGGTCGACATGCTCAACACCATGTTCATGGTGATGGCGATGCTGCTGTTTTTCCGCAGTTACAACGGTCCGAAACGGAGAATCATCACGGTTGGATTTATCCTCATGATGAGTGGAGCCACGTTGACCAAAGGACCGGTAGGGGTGGTGTTGCCCTGCGGTGTGGCATGGGTCTACATGCTTATCAGCGGCGAACATTGGTGGCGTGCCACCTGGCAGACCTCGCTCTGTGCGCTCTGTGCCCTGATCCTTCCGGCAGCATGGTATTATGCCGCATGGAAGCAAGGTGGCGATGAATTCTACTTCCTGATGATGGAGGAGAATTTCGGACGTATGACCGGGTCGATGAGTTATTCTTCACACGAAAATCCGTGGTACTACAACATCGGCACCATCCTGACCGGGATGCTCCCCTACACCCTCATCCCACTGATGGCACTCCCCCTGCTGAGAGTGCACGATTTGCGCAATGCACCGCGACGGTGGTGGAATGCCCTTAAAGGTGCCTCGCCCTGGAATCGGTTCGCCATACTGCTGTTCATTATAATATTCGTGTTTTATTGCATCCCGGCAAGCAAGCGCAGCGTATATCTTCTGCCGCTGTATCCCGCCCTGGCCTACGGAATGGCACGCCTGGTGCCTGTAGTGGCCGAACGGTTGCCGGTGGTGTTGCGTATATTCGCAGGAATCATCGGCATAATCCCGTTCCTCGCCGTCGGAGGCTTTGCAGCCGTAAGAATCATCCGTCCCCAGGTGGAAAAACTGTCGACACAGCAGATAATCGACGGCATCGTGACCGAGCCGTTAGGGGTCGTTGCCGTTGTTACCATCCTGCTGATGGCAGTGATGTCATTCCTGACCCTGCGCAACCTCCGCCACAGCCGTCCCATGGCACTGTTCAATTTCAGTCTGTTGACCGTTTTTTCAATTTTTTTAGCCTTTGAAGCATTTTTTCAACCCGCAGTTTTAAATAAAAAAAGCGATTTAATTGTAGCGCAACAACTTTATTTACAGGGGTTTGGCGAAGAACGACAACTTTATGGCTGGGTAAATGATCCACTTTTGCGCTTCTACACCGTGAACTTTTATTTACATAACAGTGTTATTAATTGTGAAAAAGCAAATGAGACACTCCCCCGGGAGTTTATCATAGGAGAAAAGGACTATCAGGAGTACTGTCAGCCCGCCTACGAAGGAAAGTATCAAATGCGCGTTTTACAGAGGTTTAACCACCGCAGTTGCGATCTTAGGCAGCCGATTTTACTGGTAGAAGCAGTAGAAAAAGCCCCCTGATTCACCTTTTTTCAAAAAAAACGAATTGTTTTACCTAAAAATTTTGTAAAATTCAATAAATGTTAATAACTTTGTCCGAGAATTATTAAAAGTAAATCGAATCAATATGAAAAAACTTATCCTTATGGCAGCATTGGCACTCGGAGTAGTGTCAGCCAACGCTCAGGTAACTGTTGAAGGTAGCAAGTTTACTGACAACTGGTCATTCGGTGTTAAAGGCGGTATGGTAACTCCCATGAAACACCACGCATTCTTCGGTAACGCACGCGGTATCGCAGGTGTTGAACTCCGCAAACAGATCACTCCCTCATTCGGTCTCGGTGTTGAAGGCGAATGGTCAGTTAACACATCTTCTTGGATGGACTTCAAATCTTGCACAGTATTTGACCATCAGTATGTAGGTGCTTTCGGTGCCCTCAACCTTATGAACGCTTTCGCAGGTTACAAAGGTACCCCCCGTACATTTGAAATCGAAGCAGTAGCAGGTGCCGGCTGGCTCCACGCTTACAACCACGGTAAAAACTCTTACCAGGATGACGCTGCCAACTCTTGGGCAACTAAAGTAGGTTTGAACTTCAACTTCAACCTCGGCGAATCTAAAGCATGGACTATCGCTATCAAACCCGCTATCCTCTGGAACATGGGTGGTTCAACTAAAGATTTCCCCGGTTCAAACATGCACGGCGTATCTTGCCAGTATGACGCAAACGCTGCTGTTGTTGAACTCATGGCAGGTGTAACTTACCACTTCAAAAACAGCAACGGTACTCACTCATTCGTTACCGCTCGTCTCTACGATCAGAACGAAATCGACGCTCTCAACGCTCAGATCAACGGTCTGAAGGCTGACCTCGAAAACTGCGCAGGTAACAACGCTGCTCTCCAGCAGAAAGTTAACAACCTCCAGGCTGAACTCGACGCTTGCAACAAAAAACAGCCCATCGTAAAAGAAGTTGTTAAAGACCTCAACAACGTTCACTACGTATTCTTCCGCCTCGGTTCTTCTTACATCCAGGAAAACCAGAAGCCCAGCATCGAAATGACTGCTCAGTCACTCAAAAACGATGCTAACGCTAAAGTGGACATCAAAGGTTACGCTTCTCCCGAAGGTTCTAAAGCAATCAACGCTCGTCTGTCTCAGCGCCGTGCTGATGCCGTTAAAAACGTTCTCGTTAAGAAATACGGTATCGATGCAAGCCGCATCAACGCTGAAGGCGAAGGTGTAGGTAGCGTATTCTCTGTTCCCTCTTGGAACCGCGTTGCTATCTCAACTGTAAAATAATTATAAATAAATAATAATTCCGAAAAGCCTTGACCATCCGGTCGGGGCTTTTTTCGTTCGGATACTTGGACCACCTCACTCACATCTCCGTGCAACCCTCCTGTACACAATCACCATACCTCATTTAGACATGAGAACAGGAGGTCCTTTACCACCCCCTGGGCGTCCGACAAGGACGCCGATTTTGCGTACCCCGTACGCTGCAGCGAAGCGGAAGCGTGCGGGGTAAGGAGGACGTGTTGGAAGGGCGTGCCGAAAGGTACGCCGAGTGAATCACCCCGTGGAAAATAGATAACATAATTTTGAAGGAATATAAACACACGGATTTTTAGCGTCGCTTCGCTTACAGTCACGGATTGGGACGGATTTTCATAGATTTTTTATTCCGCATACACACAGATTCATAGCGATGCTACGCTCGCAACCACGAATTGAAATGGATTATCACGGAATTTTTCACGGTAAAATCCGTGCAAATCTTTCCCATCCGTGCATACGAGCGCAGCAAGTTACCCGTGTGTATGATTAAGAAAAAGATCCGTGAAAATCTGTAAAAATTCGTGGGAACAAAGCGAAGCGAGTTAAAGAATCCGTGTGTTTAAGAATCTCAATCAAATCCACGAACCACCACCCTGATAATCAACCTATTTCAAGCCCTCAACCACAACGCCCCCCCCTTCGTATGGCTTGCTTCCAGTGCATACTTTTAGACAGTATAACAGGAGATTCGGTATGTATATGCTAAGACCACCCCATGGGCTTCCGGAGAACATCCACTTTGAGTTACAGGATACACCTGAATATAGCACATGCGTGACGCAAACACAGAAAAAAACGCCTCCCGTAAAGGAGGCGTTGTGAGTATTATGGGGAAAAGTAATTTATTTACCTGCCGCAAGCGACCCAAGGAAGAATGTCATCGAGGCTGTGCCGTCCATGGTGGGTTCGTTTGATGAGTAGTCTGCATTGTCATCGTGATATACCACTGTGGCGTTCTGATAAGCCGCATATGGGTCTTCACGCTCCAGATGTACCCCACGTAAGGAATTGAAGATATAAGCCGATACAGGGCCATCTACAAGCCCTCCTGTGGTGGGTATGTCGTGGACGTGGGATAGGGCAGAGTGGGGGTCGACGGGGGAGTCGCAGTCAGGGGTAAGTCCGACAATCATGGTCTTGCCCCACGGATTGCATCCCATGAGCCAGTCGCGTGCCGCTGTCTCCAGTTCCAGGAAGCGGTTGTCGCCTGTTATCTGACGGTAGAGCATGGCCTGAGTAACCAGTGCTACATCGAGGTTGTTGGAGCACCAGATGAACGGCAGACCGCAGAGGAAAGCGTTGTCGGCACGCTCCTGGACACGTTCCAGACCGGAGCGGAGGTTACGGATAAACTCCTTGCGGACTTTGGGTGTCTGTCCGTCACGCGCAAGCATGACATGACCGAGATTGATAAAAGGATACCACTGGTAGTGGTGAGCCGAATCCGCACCCATCCAGGGGGTGACCGGTTCCATACGTCCGAAGTCAACGGCATCTCGGTGGAAGCGATGATCCGATGTTGACGCATAGCGCATCATTGCCGCTAACTCCATATCATCCACCCAGTTATCCTCTTCATAGTAATACGGTGATACGCAGGGGGCAGTCTGACAGGCACCGGGATTGGCTTTAGCCACCTCGTAGGCGTTGGCTGCACGTCGATCCATATCTGCGGCGAACGCAGGGTCAATATCCTTGAAAATCTGTGAGCCTAAGGTGAAGGATGATGCAAATTTGCCAACTGATGAAGCCAGACCTTTGCTGTCGTTGATGTTGCCCTTCAGACCGTAAGGTTTGCCTGAGCAGGGGTAAACGGGGCGTTCCTTGCCGGGTCCCCAGCCGTAGTCGGCGTTATCATCGGCGGGCAGTCCATAGAAGCGGTGGTCGCGGTCATCGGCAATCTGATTGAGGAAAAGGGTGTCGGCGGGGTTCATCTTGATCATCCATTCCAGTCCCCAACGCGCCTCATCAAGGATGTCCGGCACACCGTTGGAGCCCTTCTTTCCGGCAGCATCATACTCGTCGCTCCACACCGAGGGGTTCTCCTGATAGGCGAAAAGCATCTGGAATACAGCGTTGGCCGAGGTGGTCAGATATTGCAGATAGTCGCTGGCATCATGCCATCCGCCGGTAACATCCACATGCTTGCCGTCGTCCTTGCCGCTGAGAACCAGCAGACCATCGTGCTGATGGCAGTAACTGTCCAGACAAGGGTTATAGCCGCAGCGTTGCTGACGCATGTAGTGGAGAGGCATCTCCTGCAGTCCGGCAAACACATCGTCGGCAATAGTGAACACAGGTGATTCCACACCGTTGTCGGTCACGATACGGTATTTCCCCGGCTCAGTGAGCGAAGAAAAATAGATTCGGGAACATTCAGCCATAGGATCCCATGGTGTGACAGCCACCACAGAGTCAGGTGAGACCTTGGCACCGGTAGCGACATTCACCACCGTTACCTGCGCATCAGCGGGTGATTCAAGCATCAGCACGGCTGCCTTGATGTCAGACGGGCGATACCCTACCTGATTCACTCGGATAGCCGAACTGTCAGCGTGCATCATACCCACGCATGAAAGCAAAAGCGAAGAAAAGATCAGTTTTTTCATTAGTTTAAGGGATTAATTATGCAAAGATAAGCAAAAATTCCGCTATTTGAATGATTTATTTTGCAAACACTCCTTTGTTAACTATCTTTGCAATATTAAATACATGAAAAATATGGGACTCTTTGATAAAATTTCCAAGAAAGCAAAGGAAACCGTTGCGGCGGCTCAAAGCACGGTGGAATCAACTGTGAATACTGTTAAGGAGAAATCCATAGGTGAGTTGGCTGATTCAGTGAAGAAGGCCGGCTCTGATATGGTTGACTCCACCACTGAGTTTGTGTCAACAAAGGCCACCGAACTGAAAACCGGAGCACAGAATCTGACCATGCAGGATGTGGGTGACTATGCCAAAGATATGGGCAAACTGATGACCGGAATGACTGCCTATGAGCAGCGTAAGGCTGCGGCTGAAAAGAAGGAGAAAGCCGACAAGATCATGGAGGATACAAACCGCGAGATTGAACAGGTGCGTTATATGGCTAATAATCGTCTGGAAACATTCGGTCAAGCAAGATGCGAGATGCTCAAAACAACCGTTGGCCGATTCATAAGAATAGTGAAAGCCTTGAACAACTCCGTAAAAAGTAAGGAGTATGAACTGTCCTCATCACTCTCCATGGGTGAAACCGAGTTCAAGGAACTGGAGAGCGTTGAGATGAACGGCTCCAATATGCTTGCTGCGGCAAGTGCGGGGGGCTCTATGGCTGCCATAGCCCTGGCAGGTGTACCGGCAGCGGTGAATACCACTGTGGCGGCTTTATGTTCGGCAAGCACAGGCACAGCCATCAGCCAACTTTCAGGAGCGGCTGCCCGTCAGGCCACACTGGCATGGCTCGGCGGCGGATCACTGGCTACAGGTGGCGGAGGTGTGGCTGCAGGTGCAACCGTTCTGGCCGGTATAACCTACGCTGCAACAGGGGTAATGGCCTTAGCCTCCATTGGAATAGTGGCGGGTAAAATCTATTCAAAAAAACACACTGATGCCGAGAAATATCTCGCGGAAGTATGGGTGTGGCAGGCAAAGGCTCATGGAGCCATAGAGGTGATGAAAGGGGTTGTAAAACGTAGCGATGAACTCCTTATGGTCACATCCCGCCTGGAAGGTCGTATTCTCCCCGTCCTGGATGACCTGGAAACTATTGTTCCGGTATTCGATCCAAAAGATATGACCCACTCCAAACTGTTTCAACGTGCTGCAATAATGGTGAAATCCATGAGTGAACTCGCTCAGACACCCCTGTTGGATGACGACGGCAATCTCAATGCCCAAACCCTTATTGTGGCTGATAAAACACAGAAAATCTTAAATAATCAATTAGCATGAAATTCAATCTGAAAAATTTAAGCAATATAACATCCTCACTGCCTGATATCCTCGCAAAAGGGAAACAGGCGGTAGAGGCGGTCCAAACCATCAGTTCATCCCTGAAAAAGGGAGAAGATAAAAAGACAGAGCAACTCCCCGAGCAACACCCTGTGGAAACAGCAGAAGTAGAAACAGCAGAAGTTGTTGAGGAACAAGACGATAAAGCAATCGTTAAAGAGAACCTGGAAATGCTCTGTTCAGGTCCGGACGTAGTCAGTGCAATAAGCCGAATGGTAGAGCAGGCTAATGAAACCATAAAATTCTGTGAGCAGCAGGAAACAATCCGCACGGAAATACGTGCAAACGCTGCCGTAGAGATAAAAAAAATCAATACCACAGCCAACCTCATCCGTGACTATCTGAACCGTTCATTCGATGAGCGTGCCGGTTTGTTTGACAACTACTTCACAATCGTTGACAAAGCATTGGAAACAGGCGACAACACCCTGCTTGCCCAAACCCTGCAGTCAATCAACTCCCTGGCATCCTCCAGTCCTTTCAAGGACCTCGCCGACATCAACAAGGTCTCATCCATGTTGAGCGAAGGGGGAGAGTGGGACATCTGAGAGAGTGTTTGAATTTAAACCAAATTTAATATTTAGAGTGATTATTAAATTTTTGCTTTCATCACAAAGGATCTTTTGGGCGCTTTTTCAAAGATTTAATCGGTCACGATGCCCGCATCGCTCCCTCTTAAATTTTGAAAAATCGCACCAAAATCTCTCTTTGTGCTAAAAGCATTTAAATTCAAACGCTCTCTGAGCATACAAAAAAGAGTTGCCTCACGACAACTCTAAATCATTCTAAACCAATCATTATCACATTTCTTGCAATGGAAAAAGTAATTTTGCTATCTGTTATTGAAACGCTGAAACCGGGTGATTGGTTCACGCAATGGTGAAATTTCTTTATTTTTTGTTGAGGATGGTTTACTAATATAAATATTATTTAATAGGCTTCTGAATCTGCTTCAACCGCTGATTGATGAAGGGGGTGGGTTTCAGTTCGTTTGAGCGGGTCAGAAACTTGGTGGCGTTGGAGTGGTCATTGTCGCTTCGGGTCTTTTGCCAGCGGTTGTAATAATAGTTTGCTAAATAGAGGGTGGCATTGTAGTCAGCGGGATTGAAATAGAGCACCTGACGGAAGGCAAGTACCGCTTTTTCTGTCTCCCCTTCAAGCAGATAACCTTCGGCGAGGATGTTCAGAAAAAAGGTGTTGTCGGGCAATCCTTCGAGCATCATCTTGCTGAATTCCACCATTTTTGCTCCGTCACGGCGGAAACAGTAGTAGTCAAGCAGATAGTTGTCGATGGCACGCACCAGCCAGGGATGGGTTTGTTTGACGCGCACCAGGAATGTTTCGTAAAGGTCGGACCTGCCCAGTTCAAATGACTCCTTTTTGACATTGGAGAACACGGAGTCGAAGGGCACCTTGTTTTTCATCGCCTTGTCAAGCAGCGACATGGCGCCGACGGTGTCGTTCATCAGCGATTGAGCCACAATGGCCCGACCGTAAAGATTGGATTGTTGCGGACGTTCATCAATCATCAGTGTGAGCATAGCCGATGCTCCGGGCCACTCACGGGCATCGTAGAACATCTTTTCCTTACGGGCAAGAATATCGTAGTCGGTGGCGGGGGAGGCTCCGTAGACCGTCGTAACGACCGAAAGGAGCATCATAAGTATTGATAGAGTTCGCATGGCAGGTTATATTTTCTGACAAAAATAGTAAATATTTGCGTGGGGAGCATGGTTTATCAAAAAAAAAGTGTTAACTTAGCACAAAATCAACACAGACACCAGATATGAAGAACAATCATAGATATTGCGTGATTATGTGCGGTGGCATCGGCTCCCGTTTCTGGCCTTACAGCCGCACTTCGCGCCCTAAACAATTTTTAGATATTTTAGGCACCGGGCGCACTCTGCTTCAGATGAGTTACGACCGTATTCTCCCCATGGTACCGGCTGAAAATATCCTCTTCGTGACCAATGAGATTTACGCTCCCCTGATTCGCGAGCAACTTCCCGAGGTCAGCGAAGACCAGATATTGCTCGAACCGGCACGACGCAACACCGCTCCCTGCATTGCATGGGCTGCACACCATATCGCCGCTCTGGACCCGGAGGCAAGCATGATTGTCACTCCGAGCGACCACCTGATCACCCGCGAGACTCTCTTCCAGGAGTCGGTGCTGGCAGGTTTTGACTTCGTGGAGAAGAACGATGCGCTGCTCACCCTGGGGATCAAACCCTCACGCCCCGAAACAGGCTACGGATATATCCAGATCGGTGAGCCGTTCGTCAATGGTATCAACCGCGTGAAAACCTTCACGGAGAAACCGAATGCCGAACTGGCCAAGGTGTTCCTTGACAGCGGTGAATTTTTCTGGAACTCCGGAATTTTCCTCTGGAGCGCACGTTCCATCAAACAGGCTCTGGAGCGCCATGCACCCGATGTGGAAGGTGTGTTCCAGCAAGGTGAGGGACTGTTCGGTACTCCTGCCGAACGTAAGTTCATCGAGGAGAATTTCCCCGGCTGCATGAGCATATCCATTGACTTTGCGGTGATGGAGAAGGCCGACAATGTGTTTGTGGAACCGGTTGAGTTCGGGTGGAACGATCTGGGCACATGGAGTTCCATGCGCGACAACTCGCCCAAGAACCGCGACGGCAACGTAACCCACAATTGCGAAGGGCTTATCTATAACTCTACAGGTAACATCTTCGCCATCACCGACCGCAAACTCGTGGTGGTTGACGGATTGAACGATTACATCATCGCAGACACCGGCGACGTGCTTCTGATATGCCCCATAGCGGAAGAACAGCGCATCAAGCAGATGGTAAACGATGTGAAACTCAAATTCGGAGAAAAATATCTCTAAGTGGAAGAAGATTTCGATATACGTAACAGCGGCACTGATCCCGACCGCGACCTGGAGCGTGCATTGCGACCCTCGCAGTTCGACTCCTTCAGCGGACAGGATAAGATTGTCGCCAACCTCAAGGTGTTCGTGGCCGCCGCACGTCAGCGTGGCGAGGCTCTTGACCACCTTCTGCTGCACGGTCCTCCCGGACTGGGCAAAACAACATTGTCAAACATCATTGCAAACGAACTGGGTGTAGGGATGAAGGTGACTTCAGGCCCTGTGCTTGACAAACCGGGCGACCTGGCGGGTATACTTACTTCGCTGGAGGAGAATGATGTTTTGTTCATCGATGAGATTCACCGTCTCAGTCCTGTGGTGGAGGAGTATCTTTACTCCGCCATGGAGGATTACCGCATAGATATAATGATTGACAAGGGTCCCGGGGCACGCACCGTGCAACTGACCCTTTCGCCGTTCACACTGGTTGGCGCCACCACCCGCAGCGGTCTGCTTACAGCCCCTCTGCGTGCCCGTTTCGGCATCAACTGCCATCTGGAATACTACGATCATGAGGTGCTGGAGCGGATTATCCTGCGTTCATCACGCCTGCTCAACGTGGAGTGTACGGCAGAGGCAGCCCATGAGATTGCCCTCCGCAGCCGTGGCACACCCCGTATTGCCAACGCCCTGTTGCGCCGTGTACGCGACTTCGCTCAGGTTGTAGGAAACGGCAGTATCACTCCCAAAATTGCCACCTACGCCCTCGAGGCACTCAACATTGACCGCTACGGACTTGACGAGATTGACAACAAGATTCTCACAACCATCATCACCAAGTTCAACGGCGGTCCGGTAGGGTTGACCACCATCGCGACAGCCTTAGGTGAGGATCCCGGAACAATCGAGGATGTATATGAGCCGTTCCTGATCAAGGAAGGGTTCATCAAGCGTACACCCCGCGGGCGTGAAGTGACCGATTTGGCCTACCGTCATCTCGGCGAAAAGCGTGCATCGCGCACAGGCAGTCTTTTTGACGATTAATATTATTAGTAATGGCAGGAGTTAAATCATTGGTAAAGGATACTGCTATCTATGGACTAAGCAGCATCATCGGAC
The DNA here is from genome assembly GCA_014800385.1 of Bacteroidales bacterium. Classification (GTDB taxonomy): domain Bacteria; phylum Bacteroidota; class Bacteroidia; order Bacteroidales; family Muribaculaceae; genus CAJUPY01. The sequence continues at coordinate 26,005 of JAAVGE010000005.1, read as the reverse complement.
GCTTCCTCAACTGGTGTCTGGTGCCGATGTACACCAACCTTTTCCCCAGCAGTGAGTATGGTCAGGTCACATATATCTACTCCATCGTGGCGCTTGTGCTGATTATCCTTACCTACGGCATGGAGACCGGATTTTTCCGCTTCGCCAACCATGACCGGTGGACCGACCCGATGGCCGTTTACTCGACAGCCCTCATATCGCTGGCCTCGACATCGACATTGTTCATCATATTGACCTGCTCCTTCGCCGGAGGTATAGCCACGGCACTGGAGTGTCCCGGACACGCTTCATATATAACCATGATGAGCGTGGCTGTGGCCATCGATGCGTTCACGGCACTGCCGTTCTCCTATCTCCGATATGTGAAAAAGGCTGTCAGGTTCGCCACATTGAAACTGATCAACATAGGGCTTAACATAGGGCTCAACCTCTTTTTCCTCCTTCTCTGCCCCTGGCTTATGAAGGTCGCTCCCGGCAGCGTGGAGTGGTTCTACAACCCTTCGTTCGGTATAGGCTACATTTTCCTTGCCAACCTCATATCGTCGGGTGTGACACTGGTCATGCTGATACCGGAACTGACCGGGTTCCGCTACCGTTTCGTAGGCAAACTGTGGTGCGAGATGATAGTTTATTCCTTCCCCCTGCTGGTTATCGGTATAGCGGGGATAATGAACCAGACTATCGACAAACTTATCTACCCCTGGCTTGCCCCTGACAAGGCAACGGCAATGGCTGACCTTGGTATTTACGGCGCGAACTATAAGATAGCCATAATCATGGTGATGTTCATCCAGGCTTTCCGCTTCGCCTACGAGCCATTCATATTCGCCCAGAATAAGGAGAAAGGTGAGAACAAACTGCAGGCTTACAGCGATGCCATGAAGTTCTTCCTGATCTTCGGACTGCTGATTTTCCTCGGCGTGATGTTCTACCTGAATATCATAAAATATTTCATCGCTCCATCCTATTTTTCAGGACTCAAGGTTGTGCCCGTGATCATGATAGCCGAACTGCTGTTCGGAATATTCTTCAATCTCTCGCTGTGGTACAAACTAACGGACAAAACAGTGTGGGGCACATGGTTCTCACTGTTGGGACTGGCTGTGACCATCCTTATCAACATCCTGCTTGTGCCGCGATTCAACTACATGGGTTGCGCACTGGCGGCCTTAGGATGTTATCTGGTGATGACCGTGGCCTCCTATCTGGTCGGCAGGGCTAAATACCCCATACCCTATGACCTCCGCTCAATGCTTCTTTACACCGTTGTCGCGGCTGCACTCTACGGCATATCGCTCATTGCGGTGACACCCTGGGAAGTGGTTGACTACGCCATCCGTACAATACTCCTTGTTCTTTATATTACATTCATAATCCGACGCGAAAAAATTAATATACTACCATTCAGAAGATGACCTCAAAACCTTTAAAAGTGGCCATACTGAGCCATAGTGACAATATCGGCGGTGCAGCCGTAGTCACCATGCGCCTCCATAACGCTCTCCGTCGCGAGGGTGTTGACTCCTCCATGATAGTCTTCACCCAGATTAATCCCGAGGCTGACGTATCTCCTCTGAGCAGCCGTTTCTCCCGGGGATACCATTTCATGAAGGAACGCATGCGCATATTCCTTGCAAATGGAATGAACCGCAAAAACCTTTTCAAGGTGTCGATAGCCAACACCGGACCATCGTTGCTCTCAAACCCAATAATAAAGAATGCCGACGTAGTTGTCATGAGTTGGGTCAACCAGGGGATGGTGTCGCTCAAGCAGGTACGCAAACTGCTTCGCTGCGGCAAACCTGTGGTATGGATTATGCACGACATGTGGAACATGACCGGAATATGTCACCATGCCCTGTCATGTGAGCGATATAAGGACCCGCAGCAGTGCGGATGTTGCCCGTTTCTGAACAGCAACCGTCAGAACGACCTCTCCCATAAGGTTTGGCTCAAGAAGGAGTCCGTATATAAAGAGGGTAATCTGACGTTTGTGGCAGTAAGCAACTGGGCGCGTGAAAAAGCATTGGAGAGTACCCTGCTGCACGATAAACAGGTGATGACCATCTTCAATCCGTTCCCTGTTGACAGTTTCGAGACAAAATGGCCCGAAGGATATGTGCCTTCAGTTATCCAGCATGATAAGAAAGTCATAGCCATGGGTGCGGCACGTCTGGATGACCCTATCAAAGGAATTGAATATGCCGTTGAGGCTCTGAATCATCTCTTTGACACTAACCCTGATTTGAGCAACAATGCCGAGGCTATATTCTTCGGTACGCTGCGTGATGAAAACAAGTTGGCCGATCTCAGATTCCCACACCGCTTCATAGGAAGAATTGAAGATCCTGCCATGCTGCGCCGTCTCTACGCCCGCGCTTCGGTTGTGATATCTTCTTCGCTGTATGAAACACTGCCGGGCACACTCATCGAGGCTCAGGCTGGTGGTGCCATCCCGGTATCGTTCGGCAAAGGTGGTCAGGGTGACATCATCAAGCATAAAAAGAATGGTTATATAGCCCGTTATCTCGACACAAAGGATATGGCTGCCGGCATTGAATGGGCACTGTCGCAGAACATCGACCGCGATTCCCTGCACGAATCTGTTCGCGAACGTTTTGCATCAGAGAACATAGCACAGCAGTATATAGCCCTCTTTAACCGTCTGCTTGAAAAGAATGGCTGATCTGTATAAAACCATCAGCGAACCCTCTACGGCCACCATACGCGAAAAAATGAGCCGTTTTATAGCCTTTGCTCATCCTGTGGAGACAGCGCAGCAGGCAAAGGAGGTCATTGCGGAGTATCAGAGGAAGTATCACGATGCCCGGCATGTGTGTTGGGCATATATGCTCGGACAGGAACGGAAGGATTTCCTCTCGAACGATAACGGTGAACCTTCAGGCACCGCCGGCAAACCGATATTGGGTCAGATTAACTCCTTTGGACTGACAAATATCGTCATCGTCGTTGTACGCTATTTCGGTGGAATCAAATTAGGCACTCCCGGACTGATTCAGGCCTACCGTGAGGCAGCCCGTTCTGCCATCGAAGAGGCCACTGTGGTTGAGGAGCGTGTGAAGGTCACATCCACGGTCTCCTTCGGCTATGTCTCGCTTACCCCTGTGATGCGTCTGCTGAAGAATCCCGGAGTGAACATTCTCTCGCAGGATTTTGACAACACATGTTCCATCACCTTCTCAACACCGGCCGATGACATGGAGCCGCTCCTTGCGCAACTGAAAAAAGTCGAAGGATTGAATATCGTAGGGTAGGGGAGAGAAATTTTAAATGGGGAGAGAAATGTTAAATCTATTAACATTTAAAATCGGTTTTCACCTTATTACCCCGCGAGCGCTTAAAATTATTCAAGTTTTGAACGGTTTAAAAATAGGTTAACACGCTGTATGACAGTGTGTTAATGCTTAGTATTGGAGTCCGGAAACTTAATCAATCTGTGTAAAAACTGAACAAACATGAGTTTTCTATTGTAATTGACGGCTAAAATTACTATTTTTGCGAGTTAAAACTCATTTATGAACAGATTTCAGTGGATAACAAAAAATGTCGCCATGCCGGAGATAGATATACCGGTGATGGAGCAGTGGATAGCCGAGGTTGCACGTTCGCACGGAAAGGTTGCCCATGAACTAACATATATTTTTTGTGACGATGAAGAGATAATAAGTGTCAATCGTCAATATCTGCAGCATGACTACTACACGGACATCATCACATTCGACTACACGCGTGGCAAACTGCTGCGTGGCGACATGTACATCTCGCTTGACACCGTGGCCTCAAATGCCGAAGCCGTAGGTGCTACGTATGACCAGGAACTGCGTCGCGTCATCATTCATGGCATTCTGCATCTGTGCGGAATAAACGATAAAGGTCCCGGAGAACGCGAGATAATGGAGATGAACGAGAACCGTGCTCTCGCCATGCTGGAAAATTTAGAGTGTGTTTGAATTTATGAATAAAATTTTTATATACTCTGCTTTTAAAAATCATTCGCACATAAATACAAACACCCTCTTAAACAATTTCTAAGGATAGAAATGAAATTCAACTACGACATAATTGTTATTGGGGCAGGTCACGCCGGTTGCGAGGCCGCTGCCGCCGCTGCACGTCTCGGATCAGAGACTCTTCTGGTGACTATGGATATGAACAAGATAGCCCAGATGAGTTGTAATCCGGCTGTGGGTGGTATCGCCAAAGGACAGATAGTCCGTGAAATCGATGCTCTCGGGGGGCAGATGGGGGTGGTAACCGACCGCACCGCCATCCAGTTCCGTATGCTCAACCGCTCCAAAGGTGCGGCCATGTGGTCGCCCCGTGCACAGAGCGACCGCATGAAGTTCAGCGGACTGTGGCGCTCCATACTTGAAAATACTCCCAATCTCAGTATATGGCAGGACAGTGTGGAACAACTCATTGTCGAAGATGGTGCCGTGAAAGGTGTGAAAACACGTTTGGGTGTGGTGTTCCACGCCAATGCAGTGGTCGTAACAGCCGGAACATTCCTGAACGGACTGATGCACTTCGGTCGCACCATGGTTGACGGCGGACGTATCTCCGAACCTGCAGCCTACGGACTGACAGAGCAGTTGCGTGAACTCGGTTTCACCACCGACCGAATGAAAACCGGTACTCCGGTGCGCATCGACGGGCGGTCGGTAAACTATAGTCTCACGACTATTCAGGAAGGGGATAACGACTTTCACAAGTTCTCATATCTCCCCGAAGTGCACCGAGAACTGCGTCAGCGCCCCTGTTTCACACTCTATACCTCGGAGAAAACCCACGATATACTACGTTCCGGGCTGCCCGATTCACCCCTCTACAATGGTCAGATTCAGAGTATAGGTCCCCGCTACTGCCCCAGTATAGAGACAAAGATTGTAACCTTTGCCGACAAAACCGAACATCAGTTGTTCCTCGAGCCGGAAGGGGAGGAAACCAACGAATATTATCTCAACGGATTCTCATCCTCGCTCCCTATCAACATACAGATCGAGGCGTTGCAGACCATTCCCGCACTTGAAAACGTGCAGATCTATCGTCCCGGCTACGCCATAGAATATGACTTCTTTGACCCGCGGCAACTGCATCACACGCTGGAGACAAAACTTATCAGCGGACTCTTTTTCGCAGGTCAGGTAAATGGTACCACAGGCTATGAGGAGGCTGCCGGACAAGGACTGATAGCCGGAATCAACGCCCATCAGAAGGTGTCGGGTGGGGAAGAGTTCACGCTTGCCCGCGACGAAGCCTACATCGGAGTGCTTATCGACGACCTGGTCACAAAAGGTGTTGATGAACCCTACCGAATGTTCACCTCACGTGCGGAATACCGTATTCTGCTGCGTCAGGATGATGCCGACATGCGACTCACCGAACGTGGCTATCGCGTAGGTCTGGCTGACGAACGCCGCTATTCACTGATGGTGAGCAAACGCAGTCAACGTGATGCCTTGATCGAATTCTGCCGCAATTTCTCCATCAAACCGGCGCTTATAAACGACAAACTGGAGGCAGCGAGCACCACTCCGCTCCGTCAGGGTGTTAAACTCATTGACCTTGTTCTGCGTCCGCAACTCGATATGACCCTGCTTCAGGAGATGGTAACTCCCCTCAAAGAGTTCATAGAGCAGAATATTGAGGAAGAACGCCGTCAGGAAATTGTTGAGGCAGCCGAGATAATGATGAAATATCAGGGCTATATCGAACGCGAACAACTCGTGGCTGAAAAACTTCATCGCCTTGAGAATATCAAGTTGGGCGACAAATTTGACTACGACAACATAAAAGCACTCTCAACCGAAGCACGTCAGAAACTAACCCGACTCAAACCGCAGACCATTGCACAGGCCTCCCGAATCCCCGGAATATCCCCCAGCGATATAAATATCCTGCTGCTTATGCTCGGAAGGTGATGTTTCACGTGGAACAATTTTGATTCAGAAAAATAAAAATTAGTTATAAATCATGGAATACATTAAATCAAAAATCAGAGACGTTCAGGACTTCCCCCAGAAAGGGATTGTTTTCAAAGATCTTACCACTGTGTTCAAGGATCCACGCGCACTTCACATCATTGGCTGGGACCTCTCACAGTTGTATCGTGATAAAGGTGTGACAAAGGTTGTGGGTATTGAATCACGTGGATTCATCGGTGGTTCTATCCTCGCTTTTGAACTTGGTGCAGGCTTTGTTCCGGTTCGTAAGCCCGGTAAACTCCCCGCTGACACCCTTCAGGCTTCTTATAAGAAGGAATATGGTGTGGACACAATCGAAATTCACCGCGATGCAATCACCGAGGATGATGTCGTTGTGCTTCATGACGATGTTCTCGCAACCGGCGGAACCATGCTCGCGGCAATCAATCTGGTGAAGCAGATGAATCCCAAAAAGATTTATGTCAACTTCATTATTGAACTTTCTGCACTCAACGGACGTTCAATCCTCCCCGACGATGTGGAAGTTACTTCTCTGATCACTTACTGATTCAAGTAATATGGCTTAGGGTGTGTCTGCGGGGATGTCCCCGTATGACACACTCTTTTTTATGCTGTTTCTATAATATCTTGTGGAATAATCCGTTATATACTCACTTATGAAACTGAAGAAATCGGAAGAACTGATGGAGAAAATCTCATTTCTCCCTGACACCCCCGGAGTATATATGTACTACGACTCGGAGGGGACGGTGATATATGTCGGTAAGGCCAAGAATCTGAAACGGCGTGTATCGTCCTATTTCAACCGTACACATGAGGTGCTCCGCACCAATCTGCTTGTGCGTGCCATCGCTGACATGCGCTACATCGTGGTGCCGACGGAGCAGGATGCCCTGAATCTGGAAAGTTCTTTGATCAAGGAGTTTCAACCGCGCTATAATGTGCTCCTGAAGGATGACAAGAGTTATCCCTGGATTGTCGTTACGAACGAAACGTTTCCCAGAGTGTTCATGACACGCCAGAAGATAAAGGATGGTTCGAAATATTTCGGCCCTTACGCCAATCTGCAGGTGGCTCGCACGGTGCTTGATCTTATCCGCGAACTTTATCCCATCCGCACCTGCCGCCACAATATCACCCCCGATTATGTGGCGCAAGGGAAGGGGAGACTCTGTCTGGAGTATCACATGAAGCGTTGTTCGGGATGCTGCAAAGGATTGGTCAGTGAGGAGGAATATCAGCAGTATATTGTCCGTATCAAGCAGATTCTGCGTGGTGAGACAGGGCAACTGATGGAGTATCTGCGTCAGGAAATGAACCGTCTGGCTTCACAACTGAAGTTTGAGGAGGCACAGGTTCTGAAAGAAAAATACACCCTGGTGGAGAAATATCAGGCAAAGAGTGTCATTGTCAGTCCTACCATCGAGGAGATTGATGTGTTCGGTGTGGATGACGATGACGACGATATGTATGTCAACTTTATGCACGTCCGTCGCGGGGCTGTCGTGAAGTCGCTGACACTGCATTATAAGCGCCGTCTGGCCGAGCCTCGCGAGGAGTTGCTTGCCATGGCCATGCAGGAGATAAAGGAGTCGCTCGGATGTGAATACAAGGAGGTGATTGTGCCGTTCGCACCGGATGTGGAGATGCAGGGTGTCACCTTCATCATACCGCAGCGCGGCGACAAGGCACACCTGCTTGATGTGTCAACCCGAAATGCCCGGCAAAACAAGATTGACTATCTGAAGCATGTGGAGAAACGCAATCCTGAGAAACGTACCGAACAGATTCTGGAGCGTATGAAGCAGGATTTCCGTCTGTCGGAACTGCCCCGCCACATCGAGTGTTTTGATAACTCCAATATTCAGGGTACGAACCCTGTGGCGTCGTGTGTGGTGTTCAAAAATGCCAAGCCGTCAAAGCGCGACTACCGCCATTTCAACATCAAGACCGTGGAGGGTCCCGATGACTTCGCTTCGATGAAGGAGGTTCTCACACGCCGTTATACGCGGCTTGTAGAGGAGGGTGAGGAATTACCCCAGTTGATAGTGGTCGACGGCGGTAAAGGGCAATTAAGCGCGGCTGTGGAGGCTCTGGATGAGATGGGGCTGCGCGGTACAATCGCCGTTGTCGGTATTGCCAAGCGACTGGAGGAGATTTATTTCCCGGGCGATTCTTTCCCGCTTTATATTAACAAGAATTCCGAGTCGCTCAGGGTTGTTCAGCATCTGCGTGACGAAGCCCACAGATTCGGTATCACGCATCATCGTAACCGACGCTCCAAGTCGCAGTTGGTAAGTGAACTCGATTCTATCAAAGGGGTGGGGGAAGCAACCCGTTCGGCACTGCTTAAGCATTTCAAGAGTATAAAGAAAATACGTGAGGCCTCGACCGATGAGGTTGCCTCGGTGATAGGTCCCGCCAAAGCAAAAATAGTTAAGCAGGTACTGAACAATGACCTTGCCGGAGCCGTTGAAAATAAAGAATAACGAAGCGTTGTAATTATGGAATATGACTATGAACAGGTAGAGGAGCATTTCGGCTCTATTCTGCGTAACACAAACTATGTTGACCTTTCAGCAGGTGTGTTTCTGCCGGTGAAGTTCATCGGCAGACTGATGGCTTTTGCCGAGTCACAGACCGCTGAGGCAAAGAAGAAGGATGCCGATGTCCGGGTGTCGATACTCAACAAGGAGTTCAACCGTTGGGTTGATGACATGGTTGCTCAACTGGAGTTGAAGGTTATCAGTGATATGGGCGACGAGCCGGTGACATGCCAGTTGATTGATGTGGAATATATGCAGGTTTCTCCCGGAATGCCGCTTACTGTTGTTCTGACCGGAGAGCGTGGACGCCACACGGTGCTGGATTCCGAGGATGAGGCTGTGTCGGCAGATGACCTGAAGGATTTGAAACTGAATGTTGATTTCAGCCGTTTGCTGGAGCATGACCTCCAGGGGATAGAATATCTGGCATCTTTGCTTATCCGTGCGGCCATGGCAATGAAAACCGAACTCACCGCCGAGATGTTTGACGGGTTCAGTAACCGCTTCTTCGATTATTTCAAGTTTGATCTGGAGCAACTGACCCCCTCCATCCTTGAGGACCTGCAGACCATTTCGGACCATAGACTTGTAAGACTTGGAATATTATGATCCGGATAGCCGGAACGAGTATTTTGGTATAAAAAAATGAAAGTGCACTTCTTCACAGAAGCACACCTCCCTCATAACCAAAATTCAAGTATATTTATGTCTAACAAATCGTTATCGTCCTAATTCTCTTAAGACACTGCAAAGTTAAAACAAGTTTTTGATACTGCAAAGTAAAAAAATGTTTAAAACATTAAAAAAGTGCTAACTTCAAAACTTTTTTATCGTTTGAATTCATTTTATTTAAGTTAACGCGTAATTATCTGCGTAAAGTTGCTTATCTTTGTAAGTTAAATAACACAGACTGAATTTGTGAATGATGACTAATTCGCTTGTAATCATACCGATGTATAACGAGAAGGAGAATGCGGCCGCAATCATTGATGCGGTGCAGAATCTTCCTGTGGATTTCGACGTGCTTGTGATTGATGATAATTCGCCCGATGGAACCGCCGCGATTGTAAAAGAGAAGATGAAACAGTATCCCGGAAAGGTTCATATCATTGAACGTGAAGGGAAACTGGGGCTCGGCACCGCCTATATAGCGGGGTTCAAATGGGGGCTGGAGCACGGATATGAGTATATAGCGGAGATGGATGCCGACTTCTCGCATAACCCTTCGGATTTGGTCAGACTGCGTCAGGCGTGTGCCGAAGGTGGCGCTGACGTGGCCATCGGTTCGCGCTATGTCACCGGTGTGAATGTGGTGAACTGGCCTATGGGTAGGGTGCTGATGTCGTACTATGCATCGAAATATGTGCGGATGGTGCTGTCGATACCTGTGCATGACACCACTGCCGGTTTTGTGTGCTGGACGGCTCCGGTGCTCCGCGCTATGAATCTTGACAATATCCGCTTCAAGGGATATGCCTTCCAGATTGAGATGAAATATACGGCCTACCGACTGGGATTCAAGATTGTGGAGAAGCCGATAATCTTCGTCAANCGTGTGTTGGGAACAAGCAAAATGAACAGCAGNATTTTCGGCGAGGCTCTCTTCGGCGTTATGAAACTGCGTTTGGGCAACATAAAGAAACGTCATGCGAAAACTGATAAATAATGCAATTATTGTTACCGCTGAAAAGGTTTTCGGCGGTTTTATTATATTTGATCCAAAGCAGGGTATTATCTTGACGGTTGGGGAAGGAACNCCATCCGACGAGGAATTGAACCGGTGTGAGGTTATTGATGCCGCCGGGGCNTATCTGTTNCCCGGTGTNATTGATCCGCATGTNCATTTCCGCGATGGAGGAGCCGGNAGCCCCAAAGGTGATATGCGCACGGAGAGCGAGGCTGCTGTTGCCGGTGGTGNCACCACNGTGTTCGATATGCCCAACACCGCCCCTCCGACAGTCACCNTCGAGGCGCTGCGCGAGAAAATCAAGGCTGCCGGGCNGAAAGGGGTGTGTGACATCCGCTTTTTCTTCGGTGTCACCAACAGCAACCTGGAGGAACTGCTGGAAGCCACCCGGGAGTATCCCGTGGCGGGAGCGAAACTGTTTATGGGTTCATCAACCGGCAATATGCTTGTTGATGACGAATCCACCATCAGCCGNCTTTTCCGCGAATATCGCGGNGTGATAGCCGTACATGCCGAAGATCAGAATATNATCAACGCCAACGCCTCGGCGATGCGTGANAAATACGGCTCAGGAAATGTGCCGCTGGAGTGTCATCCGCAGATACGCAGTGGCGAGGCATGCTTCCGCTGTGCATCAAAGGCTGTTGAACTGGCGCGTGCAAATGATGCACGTCTGCATGTGTGTCACCTCTCTACCGCTGCCGAACTGCNGTTGTTCGCTNCGGGCGATGTGAAGGAGAAGAAAATAACCTGTGAGACCGCTCCCCACTATCTGATATTTTCCGATAAGGATTACGCCACGCGNGGCAGTCGGGTGAAGTGTAACCCTGCTATAAAAAGNGATGCCGACCGCCGGGCTTTGATTGCNGCGCTTAAGGATGGNGTCATCGATGTCATTGCAACTGANCATGCNCCACATCTGGCAGCCGATAAGCAGGGGGATGCTCTGACAGCCATGTCCGGTATGCCCGGAATACAGTTCTCATTGCCTCTGATGATGGATCTGGCGCAGCGNGAGGATATACCNCTNACTCGTCTGGTAGCCNTGATGAGCGGTAATGCCGCATCAATATTCGGGCTGACCGACCGTGGGGATCTCCGCCCCGGGATGCGTGCCGATATGGTTATGGTACGCCCTCTGCNGGAACCGCATATCATTGAAGATGCCGATGTAGTGAGCCTGTGTGGTTGGACNCCATACAACGGTCTGCCCGTAAATCATGAGGTNATGGCCACATGGGTTGCCGGAGAGTGTCGATTCTGTAAATGAAAGTTAAAGGATAATATATCGCGTGTAAACCAAGAAAAAATACGTATTTTTGCGAATATGAACGAAAAAAATGAAAAAATGAGTTTCGGCGAGGATTTCCGCCGCAGACTTAAAGATACGAAGAAGACCCGCTGGATACGCTTTGCTATTGTGTCACTGATATTCTTTCTGTGGGTGGCATGGCTCGGCAACTGGTGGGTGGCTCTGCTCTTCATCCTGCTGTTTGACATCTATATCACCGGCTATATCCCATTGACGTGGTGGAAGAAAAGCAAAAGTAAGAGTGTCAGGAGTGTGATGAGTTGGGTCGATGCCATCNTCTATGCTCTTGTGCTGGTCTATTTCGTGTTCGCTTTTATCGGACAGAACTATCANATTCCGTCNTCATCGCTGGAAAAGACTCTGCTTACGGGTGACTATCTGTTCGTAAACAAGTTTGTCTACGGACCCCGTGTNCCGATGACTCCGGTGAACTTCCCTCTTGTGCACAACACCATCCCCGTGCTTGACTGCAAGAGTTATCTTGACAATCCCTCTCTGCCGTATCATCGCCTCAAGGGGCTGCGCANTGTTGAGCAGGGTGACATCGTNGTGTTCAATTTCCCTGCGGGCGACACCGTCATGACCAAGATGCAGAACCCCGACTACTACACACTNCTGAAGATGTTCGGGCGCAATGTNGTGCTGAACAATCCCCAGCANTTCGGTGAGCGTATATGGCGTCCNGTGGACCGTCGCGAGAACTATGTGAAACGTTGCGTCGGTCTCCCCGGTCAGCATTTNCGCATTGTCGANGGACAGATTATTGTCGANGGTGTGCCNATGGAGACTCCCGCCGATGCACAGTTCAATTATGTGGTGCAGACCAAGCGTTTCCCCATNACNGAAGATCAGTGGGACGAACTGGGTGTGGCNAAGGATGACATTTATCTTGAGCAGGATCTGATGACGAAGGGNGACTCCTTGACNCTGGCTATTAACGGACTCATCTATGAAAACGGCACTGTGCCCCCAATCTATGTGGTGCCACTGACTNCNACGATGGTTGAAAAACTGCAGCAGAGCGGNTCAGTGGCCGTGTTGCGCCGACTGACCGCACAGCCCGAGATGCTCTTCCCCGAGGGTATTTCACAGGGTTGGACACGCGCCGATTACGGTGGTGAGAATGGGCTGCTTATCCCTGCCAAGGGTATGAAACTGGCTATCANCNCTGAAAACTGGCCTATCTACGAACGTGCCATAAGGATATACGAGAATAANCCCACTGCCAAGATTGTTGACGGTGTGCTCAACATCGACGGTAAGCCCGTGGATTTCTATGAATTCAAGATGGATTACTATTTCATGATGGGTGACAACCGCGACAACTCACTTGATTCGCGCTACTGGGGCTTCGTTCCCGAGGACCACATTATCGGTACTCCGATGCGTGTGCTGATTTCATTTGACAAAGATAAATCGCTCCTGGACGGTGGAATCCGATGGAACCGTGTGTTCAAGGATGCTAATCCCGATAAGAAGTGAGCCTGCTGCGCTTTCCTGATTCTGCGGCGTTGCTCTCCCCTTCATGCGCCGGCTCGGTTGACTACTGGGGGGTGCTGTGCGCCTTCGGTAAGGTAGTCGTGGATGANGACGGACGCTTTGACAAGCGACTGAAGTCAACGCATCGTTGNGATATNGCCGATGTCAACGGACTGATGAGTCTGACAGTGCCTGTAGAGAAACCNGTCAGCATGACGGCAGCCCGATGGTCAGATATNCGTCTTTCNTCCCACGGCGAGTGGTGGCATCAGCATCGTGTGGCCATGGAATCGGCCTACGGTGCAACACCCTTNTTTGAGTATTACGCCNCGGAATTTGAGCCGTTCTGGCAACGTGACAGCATAGAGCGTTTCCCGACCGTCACAGCCTACGACGGCGCAATGACCGCNATTATNGCACGNATNTTAGGNTGTGAGACCGAAATACTCCATTCCNAGGAAACCATCGGCNACGCTCCGTTGTTTGATTTNAGAGGAAAGCATCTNCCGACACTTGAACCGGTGCGGTATTATCAGGTGAGGGAACAGGAGTTGGGNTTCATACCCCATCTTTCAGTGTTGGATCTGATATTCAACATGGGACCCGAGTCTCCNCTGATNCTAAAAAAAATGACAGAAAAATTTAATCCAGACCAGATATGAAAATAGTAAATTTTGCAGAGACAGATTCAGTAGTAAGCCAGTATATGACCGAACTTCGCGACGTGAAGGTGCAGCATGACATGCTCCGCTTCCGCCGTAACCTTGAACGAATAGGTGAAATCATGGCCTTCGAAATCAGCCGCACGCTCCGCTACGCCGACACTGAAATAACCACACCCCTTGCCACCACCACCGGCAAGATTATCTCCACCCCCGTTGTCCTCGCCACTATTTTCCGAGCAGGAGTACCGTTTCATCAGGGTTTCCTGAACTATCTGGANCATGCAGAAAACGCATTTGTGAGCGCCTACCGCAAATATAANGAGAAAGAAAACTTTGATGTGTGCATCGAGTATCTGGCATCGCCCNGACTNGATGGCAAGACCCTGATCATTGCNGACCCCATGCTCGCCACAGGCGCATCCATGGAGTTGAGTTACCGCGCCTTATTNACCAAGGGTGAGCCCTCCCATATCCACGTATGCTCCGTCATAGCCTCACAGAGCGCCATAGATTACGTTAAAAAGACCTTCCCCAAGGATAAAACAACAGTGTGGGTAGGCGCGATAGACCCCGAAATTAACGCCCATAAATACATTGTTCCCGGACTGGGAGATGCCGGCGATTTGGCGTATGGTGTGAAAGAGTGATCTGTTATCAGGTCAGGATATATCCCCCGTTCCCCGGGGGGATAATGGNACAGTATTGCAAGTTGTGTAATGGGTTGATTATCAGCCTGTAGGAGGGTGTGTCAAAATAGGCGAAGCCTCACCGTNTACAGGATTATGCGGCTGCTCCATGGAACAGCCCTACAGGGCTAATGCGTTGATTGTCAAGAGGGTAGGGATGCTCCCTGGAGCATCCGCCGAATATACCTCACTGTCCATGAATGTACAACACAAAAAAATTATAGGCTGCATCAATTTTTGACACAGTCCCGCCGGATAGCATGGTGCCCCTCTGTACGCATAGTTCGCAGGCAGGTGGCGTCCGAGGACGCCGATTTTGCGTAGCCGGGTACGCCGCAACGTAGTGGAGGCGTGCCCGGAATAATGNCANAGNGNAGGGCGTGCNGATAGGTACGCCGAGTGAAGAAACCCATGTATAAACCTATAAACCATAAAAACNTATAAACACCAAAAAAAGGAATCAATGAGTCATATTTCTCTGACATATCACATCGTGTTTGGCACCTATGCGCGCGAACGAACAATACCACCAGAATATGAGCGATCATTATACACGATCATCTATAATCTTGCCAAATCAAAAGGTNTTATGNTCAGACGGATTGGAGGAATGTCTGACCATGTTCATATTCTTTGTGATATTCCACCTGTAGTGACGGTNGCGGANGTGGTGAANACAATAAAGAGCGAATCAAGTAAATTTTTAANGAATAGCAAAGATTTTCCNCGCTGGAGAGGTTGGGGAGAAGGTTACGGTGCATTTTCTGTCAGTGCTTCGTTAAGAGACAAGGTGTGTAATTACATCATTCGTCAAAANATTCATCATAGCCAAATCTCTTTTGAGGAGGAGTATAAGGCATTTCTTGAATCTGTTGGTTTGGAATAGTCTGTTTATTTCACTCGGCGTCCTCCGGACGCCATGCAGGGTGTCATACCCACCGGGCACGCCTCCACTGNGTTACGGCGTACCCGNTTACTCAAAGTCGGCGTCCTNCGGACGCCNANTTGNCGAGGNGGNAATCNATAACCCGTTAAAGNACTAACTTAAAGGAGTCAATCAGGTCACGTATGGCGGGATTCTGCTCGACGATGTGGTTGAGGAGTTCGCGATCGTTCCATGTGTGGGGTGAACCGGCATCGTGGTTTTCGGCTATTTCTATTTTCAGCAGGTCNTTGGCCAGGGTGTTGTGGATAAATGCGAGCAGATCAGGCATGTGAATTGACATTATCTGGGTCTGGGCATGGTTTTCCACGGTTATTCTGAATTGGTCGCCGTTGACACGCACCGGCATTGAGGCACGCATGGTGTTGACCAGCACTTGTTCCTTGGGGTGCTGATTCATGTATTCNCGCCATGCTGCTATTACCGCTTCATCGGTATANGGTGTGGTACGGGCTGCGCGCGTGGGNGCGGACGACTGTTGTTCNGCCTCCTTGGGAGTGGCCTTAAGGTCGCGCAGCGACGGTCCACCCATCATGTTCGGCTTACGCTTAACGGCAGGTTGCGCTNCCGGACGGGCCGGTGGAGGNGGTGGTGCGGTGAAGGTTCGTTTTACTTGTGGTTGAGGTGCAGGTTGAGGTGCAGGTGCGGGAGCGGTCGTCTGCGACGGCTGTTGCTGTGGGGTGTTACCTGCTGCGNGAGCATTTGCGACTATCGGTTTTAACTGCCCCTCACCCTCGTCGCTACAGTTTAGGGAGGGGCTTAGTTGTTGGCACAGTCGAATCAACAANAGTTCCACAAGGAAGGTTTTGTTGGACGACTGCCTGTAATTGAGNTCTGCTTCATTGCAGAGGCTCATGGCAGCGTAGAAGAATTGTGGCGGGCATTTGGCNGCNANTTCCGTCATCTGTTTTTTCACCTCCTCGTTAGCGTCAAGGATTTGAAGTGTTGCCGGCGACTGGGCCATCATAAGGTCGCGCAGGAANGCCGCCAGACCGTTGATGAAGAAATGTGAGTCAAAACCACGGTCGCGTATCTCCTTGTATATCAGCAATGCCTGGGGAACATCACCGNTGAGGAATGTGTTCATCAGNCGNGTGTAGTAACTCTCGTCCAGNACGTTCAGGTTCTCGATNGTGGAGCGGTAGGTGATGTTACCGCGCGANGATGCTGCCACCTGNTCGAAGATGGAGAGGGCGTCGCGCATAGCACCGTCTGCTTTGGTGGCAATGACGTTGAGGGCAGCGCGNTCGGTGGTGTATCCTTCCTGCTTGGCCACATATTCCAGATGGTCGACCATATCCGCAACCGTGATACGGTTGAAGTCGTAGATCTGACAGCGCGAGAGGATGGTAGGAAGTATCTTGTGTTTTTCCGTTGTGGCGAGGATGAAAACAACGTAGGATGGTGGTTCCTCAAGTGTTTTGAGGAATGCGTTGAATGCACTGGGACTGAGCATGTGCACCTCATCGATGATGAACACGCGGTATTTNCCATTTGTCGGGAGTACCTGCACCTGCTCCATCAGGAGGCGGATGTCATCCACACCGTTGTTTGAGGCGGCATCCAACTCCACAATGTTCAGCGAACGCCCCTCGTTGAATGAGCGGCATGATTCACATTCGTTGCAGGGGTTACCGTCAGGGGTTGGGTTCTCGCAGTTGATAGTCTTGGCGAATATTCGTGCGCAGGATGTTTTACCCACACCTCGTGAGCCGCAGAACAGGTAGGCGTGAGCCAGTTTGTTGGTGGCTATGGCGTTGCGCAGCGTCANGGTCAGGGCTTTCTGACCCACTACGGTGTCNAACGTCGAGGGGCGGTATTTTCGGGCAGATACAAGATAGTTTTCCATTACCGCAAATGTACGAATTTTTTTTCTAATTCCNGGNAATTATCAGAATTTCTTANGGTGGTGTACAAAAAAAGTGGCACCNGCTGAGGGCNCCACTTTCTTGAAGTATTGTAANNATGTATATTATCGGATGATAACTTTAGACACTTTGTTGCCCTGACGACGGATGAAGAGACCGTTTTCGGGGTTCTGAACACGTACACCCTGGAGGTTGAAGTATTCAACGGGAGCATCTTCGTTTTCAACGGTTACGTTTTCAACACCTGAGAGTTCGTCTTTGCAAGAAACGGTGATGTTTTTGATCTGCTGAGTGCCGGTACAAACAAATGCCACTTCGTTAACGCCACCTTCGGGAGCGGTCCATTCACCTGCGTTCCAGGTACCTTCAGCGGGAGCGGTCATCTTTTCATAACTTGTTTTGCCGTTATAATAGTTGAAGATAACTTTGGTGATGGGGTTTGCTTCGGGAGCGGAGATTACNACAGATGATTTGTTGTAAACGCGGTAAGAGTAAACACCGGTTGCTCCCTGATGATAGAGGCGAGCGGGTGTGCCGGTGGTGCCTTCGACAGTGGAGACTGCTTTTACGCTGACACCTTTTTCGGTGAATTCCACATCCTGTACGTTAACAAGAGTATTGCCTGTTGTGCCGTCATCTTCGAAATCCTCATCGGCGAANTTCACGCTGAGGGTTGAGGGGTCAGCGAAGTTGAANNTTGCATCGTTAGCCGTGGGAACGAATACGGTGTAGGTAATAGAAGCGATGTCGCTGTCGTCACAACCTTCTTTAACTGCGAGAGCCTTGATGGTTGTGGTTTCGTTGATTTCGATTTCTTCAGCGTAAACGGCTGATTCAGCGTTGGGGTTGGTTCCGTCAACGGTGTAGTAGATGGTAGCNCCTTCGGTNGCACACTTGATNGCGACTTTAGTGCCGGCNTCAACCATACCTTCAGCAACTGAGAAAGTGGGGGTTGAAACGATTTCACGACCTGAGTCNGTGGTGATTTCAACGGGAGTCAACTGAATTGTTTCCTTGTAAACAGAAACGAATGCATAGACAGTGAANCCTGAACCTGTGGGAACAGAGANTGAAGNAGAGTTGGTNTAGAGGGCGATTTCGCCTGAGCCGTCATCGGCGGTGTAGTTANGNNNGCTACCGGTGATGGTACAGCCGGTAAGTTTGATGTAAGAGTTTANGGGTTCGCCGTTAGCGTCGCCGGTGTTGACAACNGTGGGTTCAACNGCAGTGGTAGTACCGTTTTTAACGAAATTGGTGGTGTTTACCATTTCGGGGAGGTTGTTGTAGATGCTCAGTTTGCCGGTGTAGCCACCTTTGATAACGTCNCCGTTGGCGTATTCGGGGGCGTTNNCACCGTCAATCTGACCGTAAACAAGCAGCCAGCCTGAGTTATCTTTGATCCAGAGGTTGGCGCCGAGTTGATAAACAACCACAGCGTCGCTCTTTATGGTAGCCTCAGAGTTGTTCTCCAGTGCGAGGAAGGCAGCGATGTCNGCAACTTCTGTTACAGAGGGTTCGGGATCGGTGGGTTCAGGATCGGTGCTTCCNCCTGTGCCACCGGTGTAGGTGAAGGTGATTGACTCAATGCGGGCGTGACCTGTTGCACCACCGTTNGTGAGGGTGAAACTGTTGGCATCGCCGGTCCAGGTTGCGGTTNCAACGTCNAAAGNACCTGCNGACACGGTTGANGCANCATTAAATTTGTTGCTTGAGCCTACGGTGAAAACGGCTTCGGTNATNNTAACGCCTTCAGCACCGTTCACTTCAAGTGTGTTGCCACCGTACATGCGGACAGCANTACCGGTGTTGTAATACTTGGACTGATTGCTGTTTGAGCCTTTGTCAAACAGGAGGGTGATGTCATCNTTGACTTTTACGGTTGTGACATCTTCAGCGTTAGCATAGCCGAGNTCNTTGAATGTCACAGTTGCAGTGTTCGCTGTAGCCATACCGGCAACGGCCAACAATGAAAAAAGTGAGAGTAAAAATTTTTTCATAAAAGATTGGTTATTTATGGTTTTGGTTTCTGCCCGCAAAGTTACTATATTAATGTGAATTATGAAATAATTTTTTACAATAAATAGCAAATATTTGAAAAAAAATGGCTACTTTTGGCACTGATTTCGCTCCATGAAAAACGGACGGAATGCAACCTGCTGTCTGTCAGTGGGTTGNCGCTGTTAAGTGAATTTAACCAATCCGATATAAAACAATCAAAATAAGCAATCAAAAAAACGAAATCTCTATGAGACTGAAACTGTTTCTTATGCTTCTGTTAACGGCAGTGCTTCCGGCACTGGCGCAGACTGCGGCTGTAAGCGGTACTGTGGTCAACGCTGACACCGGTGCCCCTATCGCAGGTGCCGTCGTTACCATCCAGGGGCAGTCCAAGTCAGTGGTGACTGGACCTGCCGGTGATTATCGAATAAGTAATCTGTTCCCCGGTGAAGTGCTTCTGACCGCTTCCGCAACAGGCTATACCGACGGCTCTACAGCCGTTACGCTGTTCAACGGTCAGAGTGTCGGCGCATCNCCCATCCTCATGGTCGACGAGAATCTTCTCGACACCTACTACGAGGAGCAGCAGGATATGTTCTTCGACGAAAACGTGCTTGAAGATGAAGAAGGTGACGCTCAGAGCATCTCAGCCCTGACCGGTGCCTCNGACAACATCTACTACAACGCGGCGAACTACAATTTTTCAAATATGTATTTCCGTTTCCGCGGCTANGATTCCCAGTATCAGAAGGTTTATCTNAACGGAATAGAGATGAACGACCCNATCCGCGGACGTTTNAACTATTCAACTCTGGGCGGTATGACCTCACGNGCGTTCCGCAACCGTACAAATGCCATCGGTACTGCTGCGGCAGCCTTCGGCTTCGGCGGCATTGGCGGTAGCACCAACATCAGTACTGTCACCGANGAATATGCACCCGGCTTCAACGGTTCGGTNGCCTACACCAACTCTAATTATATGCTCCGCGCCATGGCCACTTACTCCACCGGCATCAACAAAAACGGCTGGGGTCTGACNGTGAGCGCCATCGGCCGATATGCCGACGAAGGTGTTGTTGAAGGTACATTCTATAACTCATTCGGCTATTTCCTCTCGCTGGAGAAGGTTTTCAATCCTCAGAACTCACTCACATTGACCGCATTCGGTGCCCCCACNGAGCGTGCCGGTTCTTCTCCCACATATCAGGAGGCATTTGACCTTGTCGGTTCTAACCTCTACAACCCCAACTGGGGATGGCAGGACGGCAAGAAGCGCAATGCGCGTATCACCAAAACTTTCGANCCCACNTTCACCCTGAACTGGGTGTGGAAGCCCAATGCAGGAACCACGCTNAACACCGCTGCCGGCTTCCGTGCGGTGAACTATGCCAACTCAGCCNTGAACTGGTATAACGCCAACGACCCCAAGCCCGACTACTACCGTAACCTCCCCTCAAACTACTTTGATGATGGCGAGCCTACCGCGCAGAGCGAATATCTGGCTAACAAATGGCGTACCGANGAATCATTCCGCCAGATTGACTGGGACCGCATGTATCAGGTGAATGACCTGAACAACTATCTGAACACCCTCCCCGAAAATGTCAACAACCAGAAAGGTTCAAGTTACATTCTCGAAAACCGCCACAGCAACAANATCCAGTTCCAGTTGGCTTCAAACCTTAACCACCGCCTCAATGACCACATGACCATGCAGGCAGGTGTGAANTTCAACTACACCAAGGCTGACTACTACAAAACAGTGAAAGACCTTCTGGGCGGTGAATACTGGGTTGACGTCGACCCCTTCTCCGACCGTGAAATCTCCATCAAGCCCGACATGCTCCAGAACGACCTNGACAACCCCAACCGCAAGGTATANAAAGGTGACCGCTTCGGCTATGACTATAATATATATGCTGTCAAAGCCAATGCATGGATCCAGAACATGATCAACCTTCCCAAATGGGACATCAACTACGGCATGAACATTGCCTACACCCAGTTCTACCGCGACGGTCACATGCGCAACGGCCGTGCCCCCGAAAACTCACTGGGCAAAGGCGCAACCCATCATTTCGATGATGCAGCGCTGAAAGTAGGTGCTACATATAAACTTGACGGACGCAACTATTTCATGGCACATGCCGAATATGGTTCATACGCTCCCCTGATCGAGACCGTCTACATCTCACCCCGCATCAAGGATGCCGTGATTGACAATCCTCAGAGCGAACGTATCCTGACCGGTGACNTCTCTTACGTGTGGAACTACCGCCGTTTCCGCGGTGCCATCACNGGCTACTGGACAGAGTTCTACAACTCAACNGAGCGCAACGCTTTCTACGATGACAACTACTCAACCTTCACCAACTACGTTCTNAGCGACGTNCGCAAGGTGAACAAAGGTATTGAAGTNGGTATGGCNTACAAAATCACCCCCTCCATCACCGCTTCACTGGCCGGAACCTACTCACGCTACCAGTATAAGAACAACCCCAACGGTACACGTTCATTTGAAAACGGTATGTATGCCGACACCACCCAGACCGTTTACCTCAAGAACTTCTACACCGGCGGTACTCCCCAGACTGCAGTCAACGTAGGTATCGACTGGCAGGCTCCCAAAAACTGGTTCTTCAATGTCAACGCATCATGGATGGGCGACGCCTACGTGAAACTNGCTCCCGTCTACCACGAAATGCAGCCCACCCTGTGGGAATCATTCGACACCGAGGCTGAACTCGAAGCCAAACTTCGCGAAATNGCCGACCAGGCCAAGATGAATGATGCTTTCGTGATGAACGTGTCAGTGGGCAAACTGATCTACATCAACCGCAAGGTGTCAATGAACATCAATGTCAANGTTGACAANGTTCTGAACAACACCAAAATAATGAACAACGCTTATCAGCAGGGACGTATCGACCGCACTAACTGGAACATGANCAAGTACCCCAACAAGTACAGTTANTCACAGGGAACCAAGGTGTTTGTCAACGTCGGTATCCGTTTCTAATCAATTAAACCGTGAACAAGATGAAAAAAATATTTTTCTACAGCATAGCCCTGCTGATGGGTGCCATGGGTCTCATCAGTTGTGACAACGACTTCGAGTTGCCCCCCATGGTAGTTCCCGAAGCCCCCGCGGGAATGGAAGCGAACATCTCCATAGCCGACCTCAAGGAAGCCTACTGGAAAGATGACCGCAACTACTGTGATGAGATAGGCAAGAACGAAGAAACCGGCGAGGACTACATCATTGAGGGACGCGTAGTCTCCTCGGATGCTTCCGGCAACATCTACAAGAACTTCATCATCGAGGATGAGTCAGGCGCACTGACCATCAGCGTGAACATGAAGGATATTTACAAATCTTACAAATTCGGACAGAANGTGCTGGTTCGCGCCACCGGTATGCATATCGGTAAATATAACGGTCTGCAGCAACTCGGNGCCCCCGAATGGTATGCCGCAGGTAACACCTACGAAACCACATTCATGGAAGAAGGTGTGCTCACCGCNCATGCTTTCCAGAACGGTCTGCCCGATCCTGCNAAGGTTGACACCGCCATGGTGACTATCCCCGAACTGCAGACAATCAAGAACAACCATGCCGAATTGCTGCGCTGGACAAGCCGCCTTATCCGCGTCAACAACGTACGTTGGGAAGATGCAGGCAAGGAATTCGCAGGAAGCGCCAACGCCAACCGTAACCTCATCGATGAGAACGGCAACCGCCTTCTGGTGCGCAACTCCGCCTACAGTGACTTCTCNTACGACATCCTCCCCTCAGGCTANGGCGACGTTGTCGGTATACTCAGTTTCTACGGCACAGACTTCCAGATGGTGCTGATNGATGCAAACGGCTTGATTGGCTTCGATGGAACAACTACACCCGACAAGCCCGAACAGCCTGACCAGCCCGACCAACCCGTTGAGGGTCAGGGTGACGGCACCGTGGAATCACCTTTCCTCGTATCGCAGGTTATCGGTGGCACCGCTGTCGGCAATGAAGTGTGGGTTGAAGGTTACATCGTAGGCTGGGTTGACGGACAGGTTTACACCAGCGGCGCCAACTTCAATGCCAATGCCACTTCACAGACCAACCTCATGNTNGCTGCCTCNGCCGACGAAACAGATGCCTCCAAATGTATCCCCGTTCAGTTGCCCTCGGGCGATGTCCGCACTGCTCTGAACCTCCAGACCAANCCCGGCAACTATAAGAAGGTNGTGAAACTGAAAGGTAACATCGAAAAATACTTCGGTATCACCGGTGTGAAAACCGTAACAGAATATGTTCTTGACGGAGAAGCGCCTGCTCCCGTCGAAGGTGTGCAGTTCAAGAAAGTGACAACCGTGACCTCNGGCAAACAATATCTCATCGTTGCCGGAACACAGGTTGCACAGCCCATCGCAGCCGACAAAAACTACGGATGGCTCTATGTTTCCGCCGCTACNCCTGAAAANGACATCATCACTGTCAGCGATGCCAAATCATTCGTGATNACTGCAACAGATAANGGCTACACCATCCAGCAGTCATCCGACAACCGTTATCTCTATCAGGAAGGTACCTTCAACTCATTCCAGATCGGTGCGACAGTCAGTGACTCAGACGCAGCATGGTGGGATATCACACCNAATGCCGACGGCACATTCACCATCCTTAACAAGGGAATGAACAAGTGGATTCAGTATTCACCCAATTATACTTCCTTCGGTAGTTATGATACCCTCCAGGAGGGAGCCGTGTTACCTTCACTCTACGAAAAACTCTAATAGTTCAAGGACATGAAAACATTAAAAAATATATTATACGGATTCTTAGCGGTTGCCGCCCTCGGATTCTCGGGATGTCAGGACGACTTCGACACCCCCGCGATGAAAGTGCCCGTGGCAGCAAACGCCGACAAGGTGAACACCACCATTGCCCAACTCAAAGAGAAGTACTGGCAGGATGAAACAAACTACTGCGAGGAAGTGGGCACAATCGAAGATGGTGAACACGCCGGAGAACACTACATCATCCGCGGACGTGTCATCTCAAGCGACTATGACGGAAACATCTTCAAATGTCTCTACATCCAGGACGAGACTGCAGCCATCGCTCTCTCCATCAATCAGTATAACCTTTACATGAACTACCGTCAGGGTCAGGAAGTGGTGATTGACGCTACAGGTATGTTCGTGGGTAAATACAACGGCATGCAGCAGTTCGGTTTCCCCGAATGGTATGACCAGGGTAACTGCTGGGAAACCTCATTCATGGCTCCCGCACTGTTCAACGAACACACCGAACTGAACGGTCTGCCCGAACCTGAAAAAATCGATACCCTCGTCATCAAGGATTTCGGAACCATAGGCTCATCACCCGAGGAACTCCGTAAATTCCAGGGTCAGTTGGTACGCTTCAACAACTGTCAGTTCGCCAACCCCGGAACAACACTTGTCGATGAATATCACTCAAGCGGCTACAATCAGCCTCTTAACGTTAATGGCGGTACAATCAATGTACGCACCAGTGGTTATGCCCGTTTCTGGAACATGATTGTTCCCGAGCAGAAACTCGACGTTGTCGGTATCCTCAGTTACTACGGAACCAGCGGATGGCAACTTCTGCTCAACGATGCCAATGGTCTGATGAACATCGGCAATCCCACTGAAAACGCCGGTGCTCAGAATAATCCCTACAAGGTTGAAGAAGTTATCGACCTTATCAATGCCGGACAGAATGCGGCAGGTTGGGTAACCGGCTACATTGCAGGTGCTGTTGCTCCCGCCGTTACTGAGGTTACTTCAAACGACGATATCGAATGGGGTAAGGATGTAGCNCTGAACAACACTCTGGTTATCGCTCCTACCGCCGATTGCAAAGAGTACTCACAGTGTCTGATCATCGAACTCCCCGANGGCTCATCACTTCGTGAATNCGGTAACCTTCTGACTAACCCCGACAACTACGGNAAGCANATATGGGTGTCAGGTAACTTCGGCAAGTTCATGGGAACTTACGGCGTACTTGACAACNCCGGCTCTTCTTCAGAATGGAAAATTGANGGTGTTACACCTCCGGATGCCACCATCCCCACCGGCGACGGACAGAAAGATACACCTTTCAGCGCAGGTCAGGTTATCTCAGGCGCAGCCTCAGGTACATCAGTATGGGTATCAGGCTACATNGTAGGNTGGATTGCNGACAAAACAATCGANACCGCTGAATTTAATGCCAACGCTACTATCCAGACCAACCTCCTTATTGCNGATTCTCCCGATGAAACAGACATCACCAAGTGTGTGCCTGTTCAACTCCCCGCAGGCGCAGTNCGTACTGCACTCAACCTCCAGTCTCATCCTGAAAACTACAAACAGAAAGTTTCACTCCTTGGCTCNGTAGAGAAATACTTCGGTCAGGCAGGTGTGAAAACCGTAACTGAATACGTTCTTGGCGAAGGTGGCAGCACCCCCGTCACTCCTCCCGCTACAGGCGACGGTGACGGCTCCGACAGCAACCCCTTCACCATCGGTCAGGTAATTGCCGGAACAGCCNCAGGCTCATCCGTATGGGTTGAGGGTTACATNGTAGGCTGGATCGCAGACAAAACCNACGACACCGCNCAGTTCAACAGCNACGCCACCATCCAGACCAACCTCCTTCTGGCTGCCACACCTGATGAAACCGACCTCACCAAGTGTATNCCCATCCAGTTGCCTGCCGGAACAGTCCGCACNGCNCTGAACCTCCAGACCAACCCCGGCAACTACAAGAAGCAGGTGAAACTGAAAGGNTCAATCGAGAAATACTTCGGTCAGATGGGTGTGAAAACCGTAACTGAATATGTTCTCGGCGAAGGT
>JAAVGE010000004.1 GCA_014800385.1 Bacteroidales bacterium | reverse complement strand
GTATTTTATGCCGCGGTGGATTTAGGAAAGGATAAAATTTTGTAATTTGGAGGCATATAGCAAAATTCTATTATATGCCACAGATATCTTACATTTTTAACCAACTCACATCATACCTCCCAAGGGATATCTGACAATTTGCTACTACAAACTATCTATACAAGAACATGTTTCACATGTTAAATTTTTCTTGGGACAGCAGTGCTCCCTGGAGCATCCGCCGAATACACATCCCTGTCCATGAACGTACTACACATAAAAAAAATAGGCTGAATCAATTTTTGACACAGCCTATTGTCTGACAAATATGATGGTGGTTTACCTTCTATGATGGTGGCTTACCTGCCGAACAGGGCTCGGAACGCTTCTTCTACTTTGGCTACTTCAACAATCCGTATTGTGCGTTTGCCGGTGTCAATCCCCTTGAGGTTGTTTTTGGGTATGAGGATCGTTGTCATGCCGAGTTTCTCGGCTTCAAGTATCCGTTGCTCGATACGTGTTACGGGTCGGATTTCGCCGCTTAATCCCACTTCGCCTGTCATGCACACTCCCTGAGGAATGACCATGTCGACGTTGCTGGAGAGGATGGCGCAGATGACGGGGAGGTCGAGTGCGGGGTCATGAACTTTCAATCCTCCGGCAATGTTGAGGAATACATCTTTCTGAATCAGTTTGAAGCCGACACGTTTTTCCAGTACGGCAAGAAGCATGTTCATTCGTTTCGAGTCGAAACCGGTGACGGAGCGTTGCGGGGTTCCGTAGGCGGCGCTGCTCACCAATGCCTGTGTCTCAATCAGGAACGGACGTGCTCCTTCAAGGGTTACCCCGATGGCGGTGCCGCTCAGTTCCTGATCTGCCTGACTGATGAGCATCTCCGAGGGGTTGGTAATTTCGCGTAGCCCGCGACGGCACATTTCGTAGATGCCCATCTCGCTGGTGCTTCCGAAACGGTTTTTGATGGAGCGCAGTATTCTATACATATAATTATTGTCACCTTCGAACTGCAACACCACATCCACGATATGCTCCAGTACCTTCGGACCGGCTATGCTACCCTCTTTATTGATGTGACCGATGAGCAACACCGGCACGGCACTCTCCTTAGCATATTTCAGCAACTGCACCGCACATTCTCTGACCTGGCTTACTGATCCGGCAGCCGATTCGATGGCATCGGAGGCTATCGTCTGAATGGAGTCGACGATGAGTAATCCCGGCTTGAGGTCGCGGATATGCTCCATGATGTTTTCGAGTGAGGTTTCGGTGACGATGTAGCAGTTGTCGCTTACTCGTCCCAGGCGGTCGGCACGCAGTTTGAGTTGTGTGGCGCTTTCCTCGCCCGATACATATAATATTGTACGCGAGCGTATGGACAGGATATTCTGAAGTACAAGTGTCGACTTTCCTATGCCCGGTTCCCCTCCGATGAGTACCATTGAGCCCGGGACCAATCCTCCGCCGAGCACACGGTTAAGTTCATCGCTTGGCATGGTTATGCGGGGTTCGTCGGCGGTGCTGATTTCCGACACCTTGCGTGGCACTGACTTGCGTTTGCCGTCAATGTTGACTATACCCTTGCTTTTCGCGGATACCTTTTCCTCCACCATGCTGTTCCATGCGCCGCATGCGGGGCATCGACCCACCCATTTTGGGGAGTCGGCGCCACACTCATTGCAGAACCAGACGGTTTTTACACTCTTTGCCATATTGATTTATTCTATTATTCTTCTGCGGAACTCTGCTACGGTAACGGCTGTTGCCACTCCCACGTTGAGCGATTCAGCGGTGGGGGAGTCGCCGGGGTAGGGGGGTATGAATAAGGGTGAGGTGACTGTTTCCGCCACCTCTGCGGTGATACCTTTCCCTTCATTGCCCATAACGATGATGCCGTTGGGGGTAAGGTCGGCTTCGTAGATGTTTCTGCCATTGAGGAAGGTGCCGTAGACGGGCATCAGTTGAGCCAACTCTTTCAGGGTTTGAGGAAGATTGACGTTAGCCACTTTTACACGTGCTATCGAGCCCATTGTGGCTTGAACCACCTTAGGGTTGAAGATGTCCACGCAGTCATCGGCGAGAATGGTGCGGATTCCGAACCAGTCGGCAATGCGGATTATGGTGCCCATATTGCCTGGATCCTGAACATGGTCGAGAGCCAGAACCAGTTCGTTGCGTATGATGTCGGGCTCGATTGCCGGCTGCGGGGGAATGTGGTAAACCGCCAGAACCTGTTGCGGCGTTTTCAACTGCGACATCCGGTTGATGTCGCTCTGCGAAACGCAAGTTACACGATGTGCCATTTCCGGATGGAGGTCAATCCAACTTCGGGTTGCCAGAATACATTCGGAGTGGAAGGCGTTGACAGTTTCAAGGACACATTTTGTTCCTTCGGCAACGAACCAGCCGGTTTCACACCGTGTTTTGGTCTGATTCAGCGAGGCGATGGTTTTACGTAGACTATTGGTGAGTTCCATGGTGTAAAGTTACAAAAAATAGTTCAGAGATGAGTGGCTTTGGCGGAAAATTTGTAACTTTGCAGAGCAAAAGCAGTCGGGCGGCTCGTCGCTGACACCCTCGGGGTGTTTGAGGAAAGTCCGGGCAACGCAGAGCGCCATATTTCTTAACGGGAAACTATCGGTGACGGTAGAGTAGCGTGACAGAAAATAACCGCCGCTCCTCCCCGTGGGGAGCGGTAAGGGTGAAAAGGTGGGGTAAGAGCCCACCGGACCGGATAGCGATATTCGGTGCCGCACGCCTTATGGGTTGCAAGGTCAAGTATACCGGCATTTAAGGGTTGCTCGCCCATTGCCGGGGGGTAGACTGCTATAGAGCGTTGGCAACAACGGTCACAGATAAATGACGGGCCGGCAACGTAACTCCTTGTCTTTGCACAGGAAAGTGCGGGGCTGACATAACCCGGCTTACAGTCCGGCTGCTTTTGCTTTATTTACATTATTTAACAATGTCGGTGTAACTTTTTCGCAATCCGGTGAGTCTAATGAAAAACAAACCATCAGATTATGAAAAAGAATTTTTTTATTTTAGCGGTTGCTATTGCTGCACTGACTGTTCTTTCGGTTGGCTGTAAAATTTATGTTAATGCTCCTGATTCAGCCACGGTATCTTCCTCATCAGGAACAACTGTTGTAGGCAGCGGAAAAAATATTGTTGCATCGGAGAATATGATATCAAAAACTCTTGATGTCAAGGATGTCAAGGCGTTGGAGGTATCCAGCATAAGCGTGGTGTATCTCCAGGATGCGGAAACGCACGTTGAATTTGTGGCCCCGGATAATGTGATTGAATATTATCGCTACAAAGAAACAGGGGGTAAACTCAAGGTGTGGAATGGTGATAATAAAGTCAGCATCACATATCAGACAAATAAAAACCTACCTAAACTGATCATCAAGGCACCCGCACTTACCGACATTGATATGAGTGGTGCAAGTTCATTCGTGACCAAAGATCTGAATTTAGGAGATCAGAAGTTGGATCTGGATTGCAGCGGTGCCTCAGTGGTTACGATTGAAAATATTGTGTGCCGCAAGATAGAAGCAGACTTCTCGGGTGCCTCTTCATTCAGGGCTGCGTCAACAAAGTCCATGGAACTGGATTTGAATTGCAGCGGAGCCTCAAATGTTGTCATGGATGCCTATGCGGAATCCGCACTGGTTGATTGCAGCGGTGCTTCCAAAGTAATAATTAAAGGAAAGGCTGTCTCGGCCGACTTGAGATGTAGCGGTGCATCAAACATTGATGCTTCAGGTTTTGAGGTAGTCAGTGGAAAGGTTAGCGCATCCGGTGCATCCTCTATTCAATCCAATGTGGGAAATATAACCAAAAAAGATTGCTCCGGCGCAAGTAGCATAAGGAATAAATGAAAATGATAAATGATAGAAACACAGCACGTTAGGCGGTAGTCGAAGAATTTATTTAACAAAAACTTCCAAATAATTTTGCAAATCCGAAAATAATGCGTAACTTTGCACCGCAAAACAACCGGAAACGGTCAATGGCGGGATAGCTCAGTTGGTTAGAGCGTCGGATTCATAACCCGGAGGTCTCGAGTTCAATTCTCGATCCCGCTACAAAAAGGATTCCTTCACTGAGGGAGTCCTTTTTTATTGTAGTGCACCTTCATTCCAACTTTATTGTAGTGCACCATCATCCCAACCTTTTTGACTTGGCGATTGTTTTCAAGAAAAACATAAACACTATGGAAGAAAATAAAGAACTTGTTGCGAAATTTGAAGAGAAGGTACGCAAAGACCTTCTGGAGTATCTTCATAAAAAAGAGGCACTGGATGAGCATGTGCCCGAGTGTCCCGATGTCGAGGAAAAGTGGGGTGAGATTGCCCGAGCCTATCTTCCTGACGGTGCCCGCGAGTTTCAGGATTACCCTGTTGTGTCGCTCGGCTGGATGATGTTCATTGGTATGTCAATGGCCTTTTATTGGGACACCGATTGGGAAAAATACTCAAAGGAGAAAAACGTATATGAGCAACTGCGCGACAAGAAGGGCTACGACAATATGGATGAAGCGGTAGTGGAGATGCTTGGCTACAGCGGTGAGGCCGCAGAGAAGATTACCGAAGTAGTTGCTGATTGTGCCGCCAGAGTTTACGGAATACTGAATCATGAACATGTTGAGCCCGGAACACCAACAGCCCTGGGATGCTACATCGCCGCACTTCACCAACTCTACCTGGTTGGTATGGCAATGGAACTCAATGCTTTGGGCTATCACATGACCCCGTATAACCCTAACCTGAATTAAGAGACTGTTTAAATTTTTGAGAAAAAATTATATACTCTGATGGTGTGTCAAAATAGGCGCAGCCTCGCCGTATACAGGGTTATGCGGCTGCTCCATGGAGCAGCCCTACAGGGCTAATACGTTGATTGTCAAGAGTGTAGGGATGCCCCCTGGAGCATCCGCCGAATATGCATTACTGACCATGAACGTACAGCACATAAAAATACAGGCTGCAATTTTTTTACACAGCCCTATTCGCACATAATTTTAAACAGTTTCTAATAGGAAATATAGTCAAAAGATAAGAGCAGATTCCGCGCCATAAAAGTTTGCGGAGTCTGCTCTTATTTTATGTCCTATTTAGTTGTGGTTGAACCGGCGGAACGAAATTGTGATTAAACCGGCTCACTCAAACAGGTCGTGATAGATAATGTCTGTGGCGCCGATGTTGCGTTTGATGTAGTCGCCCGCGGTTTTGCCTGACGAGGCCAGCAGGGTAGGGTTGGTGTAGAGGTTGTTGAGGGTTGAAGTCACCTCCGATTTGTTGTGGCAACTGAAGCCTCCACCTAACGCAATCAAGTCGGCCGCTTCTTTGAATTTCTTGTGGGTTGGACCGAAAATCACGGGTATGCCATACACCGCCGCTTCGTTGATGTTGTGGATGCCTGCTCCGAAACCACCTCCGATGTAGGCCATGCGGGCATAGCGGTAGAGGGTGGATAGTTTGCCGAAGCAGTCCACGATTATACCGCGTACGTCATCGGCTTCAGCCGGAGTTTTGCCGTCAGCATATATCTTCTCCCATTCAGAGAGATACATCACTTTGCCGGTGATAGACTTGCGGAGCGTGTCCAGACGCTTATCGTTGAACTCATGCGGTGCGATGATGAATGTCACTCCCGGGTTAGCGTTGAGCCAGGGGATATATTTTTCTTCATCCGCTTCCCATGAACTGCCCACAATCAGGTCGGCACCTTTGCCATTGTTGAATCGGTCGATGCCGTTGATGGCTGCAGTGGTTTTCATTATGTCGGTCACACGGTCGAAACGGGTGTCGCCGGCAACAGTGACGTTGGTCACACCGACAGAGGCGAGCAACTTGGCTGAGTTTTCGTCCTGTACGTAGATGTGACGGTAAAGAGTCAGGATATGGCGCATGAAACCACCCCATGGACGGAAAAATATCTGTCCTTTGCGGAAGATGGCGGAGATGAGATACACGGGAATATTGCGCTCGTGGAGTTGCTCGATGTAGTTACCCCAGAACTCATATTTCACGAATATGGCTATGGATGGATTTATTGCTTCAACCAGGGCGCGGGCGTTATCGGGGGTGTCAAACGGCAGGTATATCACCTTGTCCACCAGGTCATAGTTTTTACGCACTTCGTAGCCTGAGGGGGAGAAGAAACTCAGCAGAATCTGACGTTCGGGGTGTTCCTTGCGGAGTCGTTCTATGAGGGTACGACCCTGCTCAAACTCACCCAGCGATGCCGCATGGATCCATATCGGACGGTCCAGTTCGCGCAGTTCATGCAGCAGCGTGCCGAGGGTGGTTTTCTGCCCCTTCAGCATGGTTGCGATTTTTTTTGACTTGACAGCCGCTGCGTTTGCAGCGGCTGAGTAGAGGTGTATTCCGGTGTTGTATAGCCAGTTCATGGCGCGGTGTTACGCGTTTTTGATGTTTTCAATACCGGCTTTGATGCGTCGGACTGTTTCTTCCTTACCCATCAGTTCGGTGATGTCGAACATGTGAGGGCCTTTACATTCGCCGACTACAGTCAGACGGAAAGCATTCATGACGTTACCCATGTGCAGACCGTTGTCAGTGATCCAGCCAAGTACGACAGGCTCGGCGGCGGCACTGCTGAAATCTTTAATCCCTTCCAGCACACCGATAAGGCGGTTCATAAGTTCGGGGGTTTCTTCGCTCCAGCGTTTCTTAACCGCTTTGGGGTCATAAGAGTCAGGTGCGACAAAGAAGAATTTGGCCTGCTCCCACAGGTCTGACACGAAGTTGATTCGACCTTTGACCATAGCCACGGCGCGGGTGATATATTCTTTTGAGAAATCATCGGGGTTCACGCCATGTTTTTTGAGCACGGGGATGAACAGTTCGGCGAGTTGTTCGTCAGGGAGTTCCTGGAGATATTTATGGTTGAACCATTTGCCCTTCTCAAAGTCGAATTTCGCACCGGCCTTTGAGCAGTGGCTGAACGAGAATTTGCTGATCAGTTCATCCATACTCATTATTTCGGTGTCGTCGCCGGGGTTCC
Source organism: Bacteroidales bacterium (assembly GCA_014800385.1). Lineage (GTDB taxonomy): Bacteria > Bacteroidota > Bacteroidia > Bacteroidales > Muribaculaceae > CAJUPY01. The sequence continues at coordinate 29,793 of JAAVGE010000004.1, read as the reverse complement.
ATCCCAGCAGAGCCAGGAAGTTGATTACTGCTTCGGGGAGATAACCGGCTTCACGGTAGCCTGAGGATATATCGCCTGACTTGGGGTCATGCCATTCCAGAGGGAACACGGGGAAGCCGAGGCGGTCGCCGTCGCGTTTGCTCAGTTTTCCTTTGCCGTCGGGTTTGAGCAGCAGGGGAAGGTGAACGAAGCCGGGCATGGTGTCGCTCCATCCGAAAGCCTCATAAAGAAGCACATGGAGGGGAGCCGAGGGGAGCCATTCTTCACCGCGGATAACGTGGGTAACCTCCATCAGATGGTCGTCGACAATATTGGCAAGGTGATATGTGGGGAGGTCATCGGTACTTTTGTAAAGCACTTTGTCATCCAGGATTGATGAGTTGATGACCACTTTACCACGGATAAGGTCGTTTACTTCTACGTCACGACCCGGTTCAATAAGGAAGCGGACCACGTAGGGAGTACCTTCGGCAATCAGGCGGTCAACCTCTTCTTTGGGAAGGGTCAGCGAGTTGCGCATCATTCCGCGGGTTGAGGCGTCATATTGGAAGTTGGGATGCTCGGCACGTGCCTTCTCCAGTTCGGCGGGGGTGTCGAACGCGATGTAGGCTTTGCCGTTGTCCAACAGTTGTTTTACGTATTGGCGATAGATGTCGCGGCGTTCGCTCTGTTTGTAAGGACCGTAAGCGCCACCTTCGCGCACACCTTCGTCAATCTTTATTCCGAGCCATGCCAGTGCCTCGTTGATGTATTCCTCTGCTCCGGGAACAAAACGCTGAGAGTCAGTGTCTTCGATACGGAGAATCATTGTACCGCCGTTCTGACGTGCAAAAAGATAGTTGTAGAGGGCGGTACGTACGCCGCCGATATGGAGGGGACCTGTGGGTGACGGTGCGAAACGCACGCGCACGGGACGATTATCTGTGGAGTTCATCTTTGACAAATTTTTCTGCAAATTTAAGAAAAATTCGTGACATATCATAGTGAACGACCGTGAATATGACCTAAGATACTGTTTAAGTTTATGTCCTCAAAATCAGTCGCACATAAATTTAAACAGTTTCTGACAATTTTCAGAAGGCATTCTTTTCGCCTTGAACAGCGTTGAGAACGGTCTTGACAATGATTTTTAGATCAAGCAGGAAGGTCCAGTGCTCGATGTACCACACGTCGCGTTCCACTCGTCCCTGCATCTGCCACAGTTCTTTTGTCTCGCCGCGGAACCCTGTCACCTGCGCCCATCCGGTTATTCCCGGCGGTACGATGTGACGTACCATGTATTGGTCGATCAGTTCGGTGTACTGCACGGTGTGTTTGAGCATGTGGGGTCGGGGGCCAACCACACTCATGTCGCCGCGGAGAACGTTGAAGAACTGGGGAAGTTCGTCGATGCTGGTCTTGCGCAGAAACTCTCCTATTCGTGTTTTGCGCGGGTCATCTTTTGTGGCTTGCAGTCTGTCGGCATCGTTGTTCACTTTCATTGTGCGGAACTTGTAGCAAGTGAACTCTCGCCCATGGTATCCGGTACGTTTCTGACGGAAGAACACCGGACCGGGCGAACTGAGTTTTATCGCTATCGCCACAGGAATGAAGATGATGGGCGAGCAGAGCAGTGCCACGGTGGAGAATGTGATGTCAAACGAGCGTTTCAGAAGGCGGTTGTACCAGATGCTCACTGCCGTGGGGTGGGTGGCAAGTACGGGGGTGGTGCCTATGGAGGTGAGGTTGAACACGCGGTCGAAATAGCGGTTTATCTGAGGAACATAGTAAAATTTGACCATGTTGTCCTCACTGACTTTCAGTACCTTGGCCAGACTTTGGCGATCCTCGCCTGTGAGGGTGTAATATATTTCATCTACACCATAACGCTGCACAAACTCCTCGAGGTCGTCAACCGTTCCCTTGTATTCACCCTTGAAATCAGCGGGTTTGTAGGGTGAGAAGAAACCCGTGATACGATAGCCGTAGGAGGTGTTTTCTTCCAGATTGGCAACCAGTTTGGCTGCCGTGGAGCCGGTGCCTATAATGACTACTTTCAGGTAGTTATATCCCCGGCGCCGGAAATATTTCATTATCTCCCTGAAGATTGTCCAACTCAGCGGAAGCACCACAAGGTAGATAAGGAAGAAGGTCAGGAATTTGTGAAACGGAACCGGCTCTATGTCGATGTAGAGCATGATGGCCGAGAAAACGCAGGCTGTCAGTATCACCGCTTTCAAGCCGTTGGCTATGATGCGGTCAATGTGGATTGAGCGGTTTGACAGCACCTTGCGTGTGAACAGTACGGACACCGGGATATAGGCCACGTTGATGCACACAAGCATGACGCGCATTGCCACTCCGGAGATGTCGGGGGTGTGGCGCATCACGGCCATAAACAGTAGGTTTATGATGAGGAAGTCAATTATAACAAGTGACGGGACAATAAACTTGCCGTAACGAGATATTCGTGTCAAAACAATCAGAGTTTTGCTGTTAGTGGATTAGTCGGACACGGTTGACCGACCGGGAAGATTGAAGCAGATGTAGTTGGCGGGGCGCAGACCACGGTTGTTGTGTGTCTTAGCAACCGGATTAGAGTGTTTCGGTTCTAAATTTGGGTTAAACCCAGACACTCTCTTTGATTTATGCCGCCCCGGCGACCGACGCGATAATAAGAAGTATTCCGGCAGCAACGGAGAATGTCACTGCCGGAGAGGTTTCTTATAGATGCGAGTCGATGACGTTTATTTTCTGTTCGATTGATGCAATATCTTCTTTGAGACGTGCTATGCGTCGGTTCATTTCGCGCAGCATGGAGTCGCCTGATTTTGATTTTGAACTGAAGAAACCGAGGTTGTTCTCACATGTGGCGAGTTCTGATTTGCGCGATTCGTAGGCACGCATCAGGCGGTCACGTTCGCGCATCAAGCGGTTGTTGTCGCCGGCCATTTCTTCAACCGATGCCTCAAAGTTGGCTGCACGGCTACGGGTTTCGCGCAGGTCAAAACGTTCGTACAGTTTGTTGATTGCACCGCGGAAAGCATCGTAGAGTTTATCTTTTTCGGCAAACGGCACGTGACCGATGGCGCTCCATTGCTCCTGAGCGGTTTTGATGGCTTTGAGTACTTCGGCGCGTTCGGTGCCGTCGGGGATTTCGTTGAGCGAAGCGGTGAGTTCACGCTTCGCACGGAGGTTATCCTGTTCCATCTGACGTGTGCCGCTCATGGCGTTTTTCTTACGTTCAAAGAAGAGGTCACACGCTTTGCGGAAACGTTTCCAGATTGAGTCGCTGACACGTTTGGGAACGGTGCCGATGGCTTTCCATTCTTTCTGCAGGTTGATCAGCGCATCGGAAGTGGCGCGCCAGTCGGTGCTTTCTGCCAGTTGTTCGGCTTTTTCGCAGATGGCTATTTTCTTGCGGAGGTTCTCGTCAAGGTCATCTTTGACAGCCTTGAAATATGTTGCTTTCTGTTCGAAGAATTTGTCGCAGATGGCACGGAATGAGTCGTAGAGGTCGTTGTTGACTTTCTTTGAAGCGAATCCGATTTTTTTCCATCGTGCCTGAGCGTCAAGAATAGTTTTTGTAGCCTTCTCCCATGCGGCATGGGTTTTCAGATCCTCGGTGGAGAACTCTTGCAGTTCCTCGATGATGGCACGTTTGGCTGTTTCGTTAGCCTGTTCAGCCTGTTTGCGTTCTTCGAAATAGGCCTGATATTTTTTGTTTATGATGGCTGATGCATCCTTGAAGCGAGTCCACACTTCTTCGCGCACCTCTTTCGCTACGGGACCGATTTCGCGCCATTTGTCGTGCAGTTCCTGCAGACGGCGGAAGGCTGTGATAACGTCGGTGTTTTCAGTGAGTTGCTGTGCCTGGGTTATGATCAGTTCCTTCTGCTCGAGGTTTTTGCGGAAGTCATAGTCGCGAAGGTCTTTGTTGACTTTCAGTTGGTCGTAGAAATGTTCTACGGCGTCCTGATAGAGTTTCCATATTTCGGTGACATTCTGCGGGGGTACTTCGCCGATGTTCTTGAATTCCTGCTGAATTTCGCGGAAACGGGGGAAATTGCGGTTGACGTTGTCGGTGTCGTCGCTCAGGTTCTTTATCTCCTCGATAAGAGCGTTTTTGCGTGAGAGATTTGCTTCACGCTCGGCATCGATACGTGCAGCCAATACTGCTTTTTTCTCTTTGATTACGTTCAGAGCCTCCTTCAGTGTTTCTTCGGCGGAATCGGCAGTAGCGCTGAATGTGTCGGGGTCATTGCCGGCTTCGATATAAGCCGCGCGTTCTGCTTCCACCTCACGACGGCGGAGGGAGTAGAACACCTGTTTGAGCATGGCCACTTCGTCGCGCGAGATATTTTCCGGCTCGGCTTGGGCTAAAGCCTGCAGTTTTTCCAATACTTCTGTTTTAGTCAGTTCGGGTTTTTGTTCCTGAACTTCTGATGCTGCTGCATCGGGGCTGAGGATAGAGTCTGCATCGTTATTGATGAGATTCATAGGCTGAAGGGGAGTTTCCATAATCAGTGTTTAATGATTGGTATGACGCCACACGGGGGTGTCCCGAAGGTGTGACGCGGAGTTAAGTTTCACAATGGTATTGTCATACGCCTGAGAGCAGGCGAATTGAAATAACGTGCCAAATTTAAAGAAAAATATATTATTGAGCAAATTATTTCACGAAATAATTATTTTCAGAAATGTTTTTATTACCAATTTCATTGCCATTTTCATCACCGTTTCCAGAAGGCGGGGGTGAAGAGAACCAGCACGGTGAACAGTTCCAGACGTCCGGTGAGCATGAGCAGTGCCATGACATATTTAGCCGGGGCTGCCATGGTGCAGTAACTGCCGCCGAAACCTTCTATCCCCAGTCCTATGTCGGCGTTGCTCACGCATGCCAGGGAGGTGAGGATGGAGTCGATCATCGACTGACCGAAAAGCATCAGTACGAATCCTCCGATGAAGATCACCGCGATATAAATGGTCATGAACACCATGACTTTGTTCACCACCTCCGGCGAGGTTATTTTGTTGTTGAACGTAACGGAGCGCACAGCGTTGGGGTGGAGCACCCTGTACATTTCATTGCTGATGTTCTTGACTACGAATATGGCACGGTCGAGTTTTGAACCTCCGCTGGTCGACCCGGCACAGGCTCCGGTGAACATAAGCAGGAAGATGATGAGCATGACCGGTGTGCCCCATGTGTCAAGTCCGGTTATGGTGTAGCCGGTGGAGGAGATGGTTGACACCACCTGAAAAAGGGTGTCGATAACCCCGGACTGCAAAGCCCGGAACCGGCCGTTGAAAAGCATGATTACGGTAACGGCTGCGGTGGCCCACACTACTACGGCTACGTAGGTGCGGAACGCTTCGTTGTGCCATGTCACCTTGATGTTGCCCGTACTCATTTTGAAGATCATGCCGAAGTTAACACCTCCGATGAACATGAAAAGGATGAGCACACATTTGACATAGTTGGAGTGCCAGTAATCGATTCCGGCGGTGGAGGTGGTGAATCCACCGGTGCTCATTGTGCTGAACGAGTGACACAGCGAGTCGAACAGGTTCATAGGCCCGGCCCACAGAAGCAGTGTCAGCAGCAGAGTCAGCAGGATGTAGCATGTCCAGAGTGTCATTGCAGTCTGGCTCACGCGGGGACGTATCTTTTCATGGGTTATCCCTGTCACCTCGGCATTGAACATCTGCATCCCTCCGGAGGAGTTCAGCATAGGGAGTACTGCCAGGGTGAAGAGTATGATTCCCATACCGCCGATCCACTGCATCAGCGCGCGCCATATCAGAATGCCGTGTCCCACACCGGAGATATCGGTAAGAACGGAGGCACCGGTGGTGGTAAATCCGCTGATGGAGTCGAAAAACGCATCGGTGAAACATAATTTGGGAGAACCTATCATGAAGGGTATCAGTCCGAAAAGGGAGAAAAACACCCACACGAGGGAGGTCAGCAGAAATCCCTCGCGTTTCCCCATGTCAAAGAACCGCGGTTTGATGACAAAGGTCATAAGGAGCCCCGCGGAGAGGGTGATTCCTGCGGTTATGGCGAAGGCAATCACATCCTGCTCCCCGTAGATTAACGATGTTATCAGCGGAACGAGCATGAATCCGCTCTCGAAAAGAAGCAGCAATCCTATGATGCGCAGCAGCATCAGTATGTTTATCCCCGGTCGGCGACGTCTGTGATTGTTTTCTCTCATTACCGATGAACTAAAAAAGTTTTTTTACACCTGCTTACCAACGGAAGTTTTGATTGAACACTGTTTTGTTGCCGCAGGCATCGGTCACGGTGACAGTCAGTTTGTGGTCGCCGCCGCGTTTGACACGTCCGGCGTTGAGGTCGTAGGAAAGTGTGCCCGATTTGCCGTCCAGTTCCATCAGTACGAATTTCCCGTCGATTTCACCACGGAAACTGTCAACACCGCTGAGATTGTCGGAAATCTTCACGGCCACCCTGTTGTTGCGTCCCCACTGCTGAGGATTGACAGGACGCACCGTGGGTGCTGTGGCGTCGGTGGTAACGGCGTATGTGCCGAAGCGGTTCACATCGGCTTTCATTGCCGAGCCGGTGTACTCGCCACTGATGGCACTGCGTGATGTTCCGCTGACACGCACAAGGCATAATTTGGACGGATCCTTCACGGTTGAGGTAACCGGAATTTCAATGGTGATGTTGTTGGCCAGAGGCACGGCGGGGTCACCGATCTTCACTACCGGCGACAGATAATTGTTGGAAGGTGTAGTGGTGACGTTGAACCACATATCATCATAAAGAACGCCGGAGGGTATCTCAACCTTTACGTCATCCACATTATAATAATTATACCCGCGGTAGTCCAGACGCCAGGCATCATGCTCCACAGGTGTTATCTCCTGACGTTTTCCACGGATGGTGAAGGGGAAACTGCGCGTGTTGCCGAACTCATCCGTAAGGGTGAACTCACATTTGTAGGGACGTTCCTCGTTGATGTCAAGCACACCGTTAGCGGTGGTCTTGATCATGAAACCGAGAGGTTGGGACGGTGGCACGTAAGTCCACATCATCCAGCGTCCGCGGTTGACCACGTCGCCGTAGTAGGCCAGGGTGTTCACCGCGCGTGTCTCATCCATGTCGTAGCGGTCAATGACACGCTCGTAGATGGTTTTCCCGTCAACGGCGAATGTCATATATTTGACACCGTAGATATTGGCGGTTCCTGTCATGCGGTCGAAAGCGTTGATGGCAGGGATAACTTTACCCCATGCCGTGAAACCGTTGCGTGCTTCGGCGGGTGTCAGTACCACCCCCTTGCGGGTGCCGTTGACAACACCTTCGTCACCGTGGGGGTAAACCCCTACATGGCGCACCTCGGGAGCCGCCTTGTCATTGAAGATACCGCGCATGAAGGGGATAGGGTCGAGAGCGCATCCTGTCGCACTTTCGCGGACCTCAAAATGTACGTGCGGACCGAAGGAGTGACCGGCGTTTCCGCTGACAGCAATCTTGTCGCCCCGCTTCACCGGAAACTGTTCCGGAGGAAACTCCATGTCGACGCTGAACTGCTGAAGTTCATACTGACGCGCCTTTACCACCTTGTCTACATCGGGGGTAAAAGCCTCCAGGTGTCCGTAAACCGTCACCAGACCTGTGGCAGGGTGGGTCACATAGACCGCACGTCCGTAGCCCCACGGCGACACTGATATGCGGGAGATGTAGCCGTCATCGGCACTGTGAACATCCCATCCGGTGCGTCCCTGAGTCTTGAAATCCACTCCGCCATGGAAATGGTTGGGACGCAATTCACCGAAATTTCCTGCCAGCACCGCAGGGATGTCGACCGGACGGCGCATATCCTGTTTCTTCTCCTGACCCTGAAGCAGCAGGGCACATCCTAGTAATATAAACGATACGATATTTCGCATTTCTTCTCAAATTTTACCACAAAATTAATCATAATTCAGCATCAATCTCACCTTTTCCGGAAAATAATTATGCCGGACTGAGTAAAAATTGCTACTTTTGCAGTAAAATTACATTATTTGTTTCAATGCAGGAAAAAATCATTATTCTTGACTTCGGTTCGCAGACCACCCAACTTATCGGTCGACGTGTCCGTGAACTGAACACTTATTGCGAGATTCTCCCTTACAATAAGTTTCCGGAGAATGACCCCTCGGTAATAGGCGTGATNCTGTCAGGCTCACCCTTCTCCGTTTACGATGAAAAAGCGTTTAAAATCAACACCAAGGCTTTGCGTGGCAAACTCCCCGTNTTGGGCATCTGCTTCGGTGCGCAACTTCTGGCTTATCAGAACGGCGGAAATGTTGAAGGTGCNCCCTCACGCGAGTATGGTCGTGCCCACCTCACCGAAATTGACCCGGCGTGCCCNCTGTTCACCGACATCCCCAAAGGCACACAGGTGTGGATGAGCCATGGCGACACCATNACCGCCATNCCCGACGATTTCCATGTGACAGCATCCACCGACAGCGTCAAGTTCGCCGCCTTCCAGGCTAACAACGAGCAGACCTACGGTGTGCAGTTCCACCCCGAAGTGTATCACACCGAGGACGGACTGCAGTTGCTCAANAACTTCGTGGTCGGCATCTGCGGAAGCCATCAGACATGGAACCCCGANTCATTCATCGAATCAACCGTAGCCCAACTCAAAGAACAGTTAGGCGANGACAAGGTTGTGCTGGGATTGAGCGGCGGTGTTGACTCCACCGTGGCCGGNGTGCTTCTCAACAAGGCTATCGGCAAAAACCTCACCTGTATCTTTGTGGACCACGGTCTGCTCCGCCTCAACGAATTCAATGAAGTGATGGAAGACTACAAAGGGTTGGGACTGAACGTGATAGGTGTGGATGCATCCGCAGAATTCTTCGCAGAACTCGCCGGAGTGAAGGACCCTGAACGCAAACGCAAAATAATTGGCAAAGGATTNATCGACGTCTTTGANCGCGAAGCCTCAAAACTCACCGACGTGAAATGGCTTGCTCAGGGCACCATCTATCCCGACTGCATCGAATCACTCTCCATCACCGGCACAGTCATCAAGAGCCACCACAACGTAGGNGGTCTCCCCGAAAAGATGCACCTCAAACTTTGTGAGCCCCTCNGACTGCTNTTCAAAGATGAAGTACGCGCCGTCGGACGTGCNCTCGGTGTNCCCGAACGACTCATCGGACGTCANCCCTTCCCCGGACCCGGACTGGCCGTACGTATCTTAGGCGACATCACCCCTGAGAAAGTGAACATCCTCCAGCAGGCCGANCACATCTTCATTCAGGGACTGCGCGACTGGGGTCTGTACGACAAAGTATGGCAGGCAGGAACCATCCTGTTGCCCGTGCAGAGTGTAGGCGTGATGGGCGACGAACGCACCTACGAACAGGCCGTGGCTCTTCGCGCNGTAACATCCACCGANGCCATGACAGCCGACTGGGCCCGTCTACCCTACGANTTCCTCGCCAANGTNTCNAACGACATCATCAACAAAGTGCGTGGCGTAAACCGCGTAACCTACGACATCTCCTCCAAACCACCGGCAACNATCGAGTGGGANTAATCAGNCTACAACACTAAACNGATATTTCAAAAACACTTAGAGACAGNTTNCTGATTTCTAAGTGTTTTTTTTATANATTTTCCCAAATCATTTNGCGACTTAANATATCATATAATAAATATTTTTATTAACTTTGCACCANTAAAAGATATATTGAGTATGTCAAAGAGTACTATGGGGACNAAGTTGCCCCGGAAACTGGAGCAAAAGATGGCGATAATGGGCGAGCAGATAAAACTTGCCCGCTTGCGTCGTAACCTCTCGATAGCACAGGTAGCGGAACGGGCAACCTGCTCGCCTCTTACCATCAATCGCATTGAAAAAGGTTCTCCGACAGTTTCAATCGGCATCTATGCCCGTGTTCTCTATGCTCTGCAACTCGACGACGATCTCCTGCTGATAGCCAAAGAGGATACCCTCGGCCGTACATTACAGGATTTAAGCCTTAAACATCGCCAACGCGCCTCAAAGAAAGAGTAATTTATGAAGAAGTTATATGTATATGCCGATTTTGATTGGCTTGATACTCCACAACTGATNGGCGAACTAACGTGTGACTCGGTACGTGGCGGTGAGACATACGGATTTTCGTATGATAAGGAGTGGCTTGGAAAGTATGGAGATGTATTTTTAAGTGANGATNTANANACCTATNCAGGCANACAATACACACGTCCTGAAAAGGATATATTTGCTTGTTTTTCTGACGCTTTACCCGACCGTTGGGGACGNACACTTCTGAACCGTAGGGAGCAGATTGCGGCCTCTGAGCAAAAACGACCGGTGCGCCGTCTTTCATCGTTTGACTATCTGATGGGTATTGATGATGCGTCACGCATGGGTGGATTTCGCTTTGCAGAAACCTCAGGAGGTAGGTTCATAAATTGCGAGGTAAGTCTGCGGGTGCCACCATTGGCAAGTGTCAGGGAACTGATGCACGCAGCACATGAGATTGAAGCCAGTGAGGAAAAGCATCTTTTACCATCAATGAAATGGCTCGTACAATTATTGCATCCGGGCACATCTCTTGGAGGTGCCAGACCCAAAGCATCCGTAATTGATGAAGATGGGCGCCTGACAGTAGCAAAATTTCCATCCCGAAAAGATGATTATGATGTTGGTATGTGGGAACATTTCTGTCATGTAATGGGTCGAAAAGCAGGATTGAATGTTGCCGAAACCAGCATAATTTCGGGAGAAGATTATCATATTCTGCTTTCAAAACGATTTGACCGAAACGAGGCTGGAAAACGAATACATTTCGCATCAGCGTTGACCCTACTCGGACTAACCGATGGTGACAACGCATCAACCGGCTATGGCTATCTTGATATTGTAGATTTCATAATCGGGCATGGTTGTAATGTTGAACAAAACTTAGAGGAACTATACCGTCGGGTTGCCTTTTATATAATTGTAGGCAACACCGATGACCACTTCCGCAATCATGGATTCCTACTGACGCGCAAAGGTTGGGTGCTATCCCCTGCCTACGATATTAATCCGACTCTTTTAGACAATCAAAGTCTGCTGATAAATCACTCAACAAGCGAGTCCAACTTGGATATACTATTAAAATCAGCCGGAGAATATATGTTATCAACTGAAAAGGCTAAGTCGATCATTGATGAAGTAAAATCAGCAATGAAATCATGGCATAGCGAGGCGCGAAGACTCGGACTTCCACAACGAGATATTGANATGTTCGCACCACGTTTCGACAGATGATTCGTTNCGTGGATATGTACTGACGTTACAGAAATTTGAAGAACTTTTGAAAGAAGGGCAACGTGATGGTACCGTAACTGTGACATCAAAAACAATAGAAACATCCAAAACATTTAAACTATGAAGGATATAAGAAACAAATACCGTGAAATGGTATCACAGGTGCCACCTGAAATAANGGAGGAGATCTGCCTTTCGTTCGCGATATCCAATAAAATAGATGAACTAATGCAGGAGCGCGGGCTTTCAAAGAAGCAGTTAGCCGACCAGTTGGGGAAACGTCCGAGTGAGATAACAAGATGGCTCAGCGGACAGCACAATTTCACGGTTTCTACTCTTGCCATGCTTTCGGCATTNTTCGGCAAATCAATCATCTCNGTCTGAATGTGGGGGNAATCCCCCCTCATCNGATAACCTTTTTNGGGCTTTTGCCTTCAGCATAGCGTGGAGGACAAAAGCCTGATGTTATTCAGGATTTTCTAAGCAAGGAAAACCGCAGGAAAAGTTTCTGTTATCGGAAAATTGTTTCTAAATTTGTGGAAACAATTTAAATTGATACAGTAATATGATTAATCCTCCTTATCATGCTGATGANAACCGCTATGATTGCGGAATGAAATATGAACGTTGTGGCAAAAGCGGTTTGCTGTTGCCCCGCATCTCGCTGGGACTNTGGCACAACTTCGGCGATATTAACACACTGGCTAACAGTCGCGATATGCTGCATTTTGCCTTNGATCACGGTGTGACTTGTTTTGACCTCGCTAATAATTATGGACCNTCGTTCGGCTCGGCTGAGGAGACTTTCGGTTTGGTTATGGAGAAGTCGTTCCGTCCGTATCGCGATGAGATGGTCATCACTACCAAGGCGGGGCATGACATGTGGCCCGGACCTTACGGTAACTGGGGGTCACGCAAATATCTGATGGCTTCGCTTGACCAGAGTCTGAAGCGTATGAAGTTGGACTACGTNGATATTTTNTACAGTCACCGNTTTGANCCTGNCACCCCTATGGAGGAGACTCTGCAGGCTTTGGTGGATATGGTGCGNCGNGGAAAGGCTCTTTATGTGGGNATNTCACANTGGCCCTACGAGGCTTCGCAGTTTGCCTACGACTATCTGGCTGCACGCGATGTGCCNTGCCTGATTTATCAGGGACGCTACAANATGATTGACCGCGACAAGGCCAACGAAGGNATTGTGGAGCAGGCTGCGCGAAACGGTGTCGGGTTNACTGCTTTTTCTCCGTTGCAACAGGGGGTGCTGACCANCCGTTATCTCAATGGTATACCCGAGGGGTCACGCGCGTTCAGAGGTGCTAACCTGAAGGCTGAGTCTATTACCCCTGAGTTGGTTGAGAAACTGAAACGCCTGGATGCTATTGCGCGTCGCCGTGGTCAGACTCTTGCCGAGATGTCGCTGTCATGGTTGCTGAAGGATGATCGTGTGACTTCGGTGATTGTCGGAAGCAGTTCGGTCAGCCAACTCAATGATAGTCTGGGGTGTCTGAANAATCTGCGGTTCGACCCNGAGGAACTTGCCGAGATTGANAGTATACTGTTATAACTCCGCTTACTTGCGACGCAAGTGGAGCAGGTCCATATCCCATGACACACCAACGCTCAGAAGCGTTGTGCCCGACTGCATNATGTCGCTCTCCTCTGTGTTGCGTCCCCANGAATGGTAGCATGCGGCATGGAGGCGGAGCGATGTGCGTTTCTGACGGATNGGGTAGAACTCCACCCCTCCGCCTGCCATGGTGAGTTCTGTGCCCGGAAGAACGGCTAAGTCAGCATCGGTTTGGGTGCGGTTGACGTCGTAGGTCATCTTGGCGTGGAAGCGCCATCGGCGGCAGGTGGTGAGCAGAGCAAGGTCACCCATCACTGAGCAGTCGCGCAGCAGGAAGGTCTGGTGGGAGGCTGCACGGTTCATCAGGTCCAGTTCCAGCCGCCACTGTCCGGTTTCAATCTTGTTTCCGAGTGACAGATAGGAGATGAACCGCCCCTTGTCATATTCCGCCATATTNGCGCTCCAGATGGTTGAGAGGATNCCGTGGTTGCCGCTCCACATAAGGTTGTAGCAGTAGATGTTGTTCAGCCCTTCGCGTCGCCACATGCTCTGGGTGACCTGAAACATCAGGTTGTCCGATGGNGTGANGTCGTANGATGTGGTTGCNCCAAATTCAAACGAAGGGGTGTTTTGCCANAATACGGAGTAGCAGAACAGGTCAACCGGATTGCGGTCATATTCCCATCCNCCNAAGGCTATCANTTCTTTACCGCCGGAGAAGTTCCATCCGTCAACGCTGTAACGCACATAAAGCCAGTCGGTGGCGTCAAACATGTTGCCATTCTTTATTTTACGGCTCAGACGCTGNCGCCAGGAGTAGGTCAGCGATGGTATGATCTCACCGTCGAGGCGCATCATCAGGTATTTCCCTTTGAATCCGGAGTTCTCATCGTTCATCTCGGAGTGTTGCCAGTCTCCCTGCCAGTCGGCGCGGGCTCGTACTTTTAGATTCAACAGTTCGGACGACGTTTCAACGGCAGCGTCAGATGACTCGGCAGCGCAGCAACANAGTGCTGCGATACACGCCAGAACAGTAGCAAGGTATCTCATTATTCAGGTAAATAGATCGGTGATAACAGGGACATTGTGTCCTACTCATGTTTACTGCAAAGGTATTGAGATTTTTTGGATTTTGCAAGAAATAANCAGCAGGTACAGAAAAACGATCCTNCACCTGCTGTGAAACAAATCTTTTTAAGTAGATGTTGAAAATTAGTTTATACTTAGTTCGTTTCTATTTTCGAGTGATATTTTGTTTTTGAAGAAGGAGTGTAGTGAACTACACGACTGATGAAAAANCGGAATAGCGCCGAAAAGAGAAATGAAATAAGTAGAAACAACATCTGCTTGAGATTATAAAATAATTTTCAACTTCTACTTATACCCGTGTAATTATACTTTATCAAGAGCCTGCGCGAGGTCGGCGATGATGTCGTCGATATGCTCTGTGCCGATGCTCAGGCGGATGGTGGCGGGGGTTATCCGCTGGCGTTCCAGTTCTTCAGGCTCCAACTGCGAGTGGGTGGTGGTGTAGGGGTGGATGACAAGAGATTTCACGTCGGCCACGTTGGCAAGAAGGGAGAAAATCTGTAGCGAGTCAATGAATCGCCATGCTTCCGGCGAGCCACCTTTAATCTCGAATGTGAATATTGAGCCCGCACCGTTGGGATAGAGTTTCCGGTAAAGTTCGTTATCCTTATGATCGGGGAGCGAGGGGTGGTTCACCTTGGCCACTTTAGGGTGTCCGGCAAGGAATTCCACCACTTTGAGCGCATTCTCCACATGACGTTCCACACGCAGCGAGAGTGTCTCAACACCCTGCAGGATGATGAAGGCGTTGAAGGGGGAGATGGCAGCACCGGTGTCACGCAGTATCACGGCACGCACGCGGGTCACAAAGGCTGCATCGCCGGCAACATCAGCGAATACTGCGCCGTGGTAACTGGGATCTGGTTTGGCAAGGGTAGGGAACTTGTCGGGATACTTGGACCAGGGGAATGAGCCTCCGTCAACAATGATACCACCGAGCGACGTGCCGTGGCCGCCAAGGAATTTGGTTGCAGAGTGTACCACAATGTCGGCTCCCTGCTCAATGGGGCGAGCCAGGAAAGGTGTGCCGAAGGTGTTGTCAACAATCAGGGGGATGTTATGTTTGTGGGCTATGTCGGCAAGAGCGCGGATGTCAGTCACATCGCAGTTGGGGTTGCCGAAAGTCTCCACAAACAGCAGTTTGGTGTTGGGGCGGATTGCTTTTTCCACAGCCTCGAAGTCGCTCACATCAACAAATATGCTTTCTATCCCCTGAGTGGAAAGAGTGTGGCTGATAAGGTTGGTTGAGCCACCGTAAAGGTTGTCTGCCGCCACGATATGGTCGCCGTTGAGGGCTATGTTCTGCAGGGCGTATGTCACGGCTGCCGCACCACTGGCTACAGCCAGTGCCGCCACACCACCTTCCAGAGCGGCGACACGTTCCTCGAGCACTGCCTGGGTAGAGTTGGTCAGTCGGCCGTAGATGTTGCCCGGGTCACGCAGGGCGAAACGATCCGCGGCATGCTGTGAGTCGCGGAACACGTATGATGTGGTCTGATAAATGGGAACTGCACGTGCATCGGTTGCAGGATCGGGCTGCTCCTGTCCGACATGAAGTTGAAGTGTCTCGAAGTGTAAATCTTTATTTGCCATAGTCGTATAGTTAATTTTCTGATTGCAAAGTTAGTAATTATAAAATTATTATCCATGAAGTTGCGTAAATAAGGAAAATAATTCTAATTTTGCAGTTATAAACAGAAAAAGAGTCTTCAGTGGGGCATTGAAAAACCGATTTGCAGAATTATTATCTTTATAAGAAAGAGTATGAATAACGAATTAGACAAGACCGACGAGGCGATTCTTTGCGAATTGCAGAAAAACGGACGTTTGACCAACAAGGAATTGGCGGCTGCGATACACCTGTCGCCCACACCCACGTTTGAACGTGTCAAACGTCTGGAGCGCGATGGATATATCCGGAAATATGTGGCAGTGCTTGATGCCGACAAACTCGATTGCGGCTTCGTGGCATTCTGTTATCTGAAAATGAAACAACACTCCTATGAAAATGCCGTGCGGATTATGGAGGCTGTTAAGGAAATACCTGAGATAGTGGAGTGTTACAACATTTCAGGCGACTACGATTTCCTGCTCAAAATCTACACACGCAACATGAAAACCTATCAGAAGTTCCTGCTCCGCATCCTTGGCGAGATTGATTGCATTGGGTCGCTGAACAGTTCGTTTGTGCTCGGCGAAATCAAGAATGACAATATCCTTCCGTTGGGGTCATAGCGTATTTGCCTTTAGAAAAGTGTCACATGTGACAAAAATCTAAAGTATGAACAAGCAACAAAAGGGAAATCGTACTGCTAATTAAAATTAAGAAATAACTGAACTATCTCGCAACCTCAGAACGTAGCTGGTAGTTCAAAGCAGTACGGTTTATTGTCAAGGGGGAAAGTAAACTCAAGTTTCTGTGCGTGCAGATGCAGACGACCGGCATTTCCGGTTCGGCTGCCGTAAAGAGGGTCACCCCAGATGGGCATCCCGAGCCCCATCTGTGAGGCAGCGTGGACACGCAACTGATGGGTGCGACCGGTCAGAGGGGTGAACATAACCCTGCTGCGACCATCCGTGGCATCAATAAACCGATATTCAGTCACGGCTTCCTTACCCCCATCGAAATCCACGCGCTGACGCGGACGGTCAAGCCAGTCGGGCGATAGCGGCAGGTGTATCACCCCTTCCGTTGGCAAGCGTTTTGAAGTATAATCACCCTCAAGGAGAGCGATATAAGTTTTCTTTATTTGACGAGTGGCAAACATCCTCTGCATCAGTTTATAAGCCTCATCGGTGAAGGTTGCTATCAACAGCCCTGAGGTGTCCTGATCCAGCCGATGCGCCATTTTCACGTTCTTCCCGCCATAATGCTCCATAAGCCATTCCTGAACCGACACCGAATTCCCTTTTCCGGGCACCGAAAGCATTCCGGAAGGCTTGTTGATGACGCAGAACCACTCATTTTCATAGAGAATTTCCGGAATAAGGCTACATGTTCCCCCTCTGACAGTGTCAAGAGGAGGCTGAACCTCCAGACCTTGAAGCATCCATGACAACACCGGCAGACATTTACCGCGACAGGCCGGATAATACTCCCCTTCAATGCGCAGTTCACCACCTTTAGGTTTCCCATACCAGTATTCAGCCATGGCCAACGGATGCCATCCGCGCAGATAGGCAGCCTGAAGAAGTTTGGGGGCACAACATTCACCGGCACCCGACGGAGGCGTTTTCATTGGCGTTTCCGCAAATATTTCACTTAGGCTTAGCCATTCACCGCGGGCGTTCAGTACCCGGAAATTATCAAAAAGCCATTTTTGCAGATTCTCGGAATCGGTGTGCCGTTTCTCCTTCAGTGACTCTATATGCCTTTCCGCTTCTTTGAGCCGCTGTTCAAAGGGGAGCAGATCGGCCGCCATCTTTTTTTTCATGCGATGAAGTTCAGCCTTTTCAAACTGACTCTGGCGGATCATCTCTTTTATTTCATCCTCGCTGACATTGTTAGCAGCCCGTCGGGCATCACGCTCCATCTTTGACCGGCGGCACTGTTGCCGAAACTCCTCAATTCTGGAGTCCGCCACCTGCAGCATCTGTTCATATTCCCTGCGGGCAGAGGCTAATTCACACTTCTCATACTCCGATATGCGGGCATTCTGAAGAGAGATGTCCCGTTCATGCACCTTGAAATATCCATCAGGTTGGAGGTAGTCAAACACCGGCTCGACAAATCCGGGAAACATGAACCCACCATGACCCAACTGACCGGAGAATGCGTAAAGCGTATGACGCACGCCATCGTTATCCTCTGCAATGAGTACGCCGAGCATCTTACCCTCATCCAGTTCATGGCAGAAACGCATCTGCTCCGGCTGATTGCTTAATTTCAGCCGTCCGATATATTCGGTCAAATCGAGGTAAGCCTTCACGCATTCAGCATCAGGCGTATAGTCAAAAGGGTTGTTCATAACCGCTAAATTACAAAATCTTTCCGAGATGGACAAGAATGAAGATGTGACGGGAGAAACGTCTCAGTTACTTCATTGTTTTATGACTTGGAAATATTAGTTTCGACCAATTGGGTAGGTTATTAACGTAGCATTTTGCGACTTCACCATCGGTTAAACGGAAAAGTAGTTGTGCTTCGGCATCTTCTATTGAATTGTCATAGACATAAAGCCGATCAACGTATGGAGATAATGCGATGCAGTTTGCTATGGATTTGTCGTAACGTGAAATGATTTTAGGAATGGGCACGTCATGACCTCCATTCAAGACACGGTTTGCAACTCGCTTTGCATTGATTGTCGGAGATTCAGTGGAAACGAAGAACAGACGGATGAAGAATCCTGCTTCCTTCGCTCTGAGAATGTAATCGACCTTATCGGTAGCCGACATCACCGTCTCAAAGATATGGCTTTTGCGTTCTGCAAGACATTTTTCGCGCCAGTCGTTACAAAAGTTGGCGGCTTTAAGAACCGCTTCCCGATTGTTCCAGTCACCGAACATATCACGAGCCACATTGTCGGGATTGATATATTCCGAATCTTCCAGCCACTCATGATGTAAGATTTTTGAGGTAACGGAAGTTTTACCAGACCCGTTTGGACCGGCAATAACAATCAGAACAGGCTTATGCTCATTTGCGTCCATTGCGAAGACGGTTTAATGTTTCTTCCACGTTAGCACGGGCCTCAAGTGAGGCAGCCTCGATACCGGCAGCCACACGTTCGGCAGCCCGACGGGTGCTTTCGCGTGCATCCTCGGCAACTTCGCGCATGATCTGAGCCATGCGTTCGTCGCCCGGCTCCTCCATTGACGTGAGTCGATAACTGTTCATCTGTTCTTCCGACATAATGGTGTCTCCTATTTGATTATAAGTAGATGGTTATAAACAAACTTCAACATCTACCTAGAGCAAAATTACACATTATTTTTGTTGTTTCAAAATATTGAGTAAAAATAGTATAATTAGCGGATTGTTTTGGATGGAAATAAAAAAATATGGTGCAACTCATTGAGTCACACCATATTTTACTATTAACCTTTATGTGGTTTATTTCACTTCCTCGAAGTCAACGTCGGTTACGTGGTCATCAGAGGGGGCTGAGCCCTGACCGGCGTTAGCGTCGTATGCGCCGCCGGCTTGTGCGCCTGCCTGCTGCTGAGCGTTGAGGATATCCTGCTGAGCGGCACCGAAGGCAGTGTTGATTTCGTTGATTGCTGCATCGATTGCTGCAACATCACCTGCTTTGTGTGCCTCGCGGAGTTTGTCAAGTGCAGCCTCGATGGGTGCTTTCTTGTCAGCGGGAATCTTGTCGCCGAGTTCCTTGAGTTGTTTTTCAGTCTGGAAGATGTAGGTGTCAGCCTGGTTCATCTTGTCGACGCGTTCTTTTTCTTTAGCGTCTGATGCAGCGTTGGCTTCAGCCTCTTCTTTCATTCGTTTGATTTCAGCATCGGTCAAGCCGCTTGATGCTTCGATACGGATTGACTGTTCCTTACCGGTTGCTTTATCCTTGGCTGAAACGTTGAGGATACCGTTGGCATCGATTTCGAAGGTAACTTCAATCTGAGGAATACCACGGGGAGCGGGTGCGATACCGTCGAGGTGGAATTTACCCAGAGTCTTGTCATCCTTAGCCATAGGACGTTCACCCTGAAGAACGTGGATTTCTACTGAGGGCTGGTTATCAGCGGCGGTAGAGAATGTTTCGCTCTTACGGATAGGAATTGTTGAGTTCGCTTCAATAAGTTTGGTCATCACGCCACCGAGGGTTTCGATACCAACTGACAGAGGTACAACGTCAAGAAGAACCACATCTTTATAGTTCTGGTTGCCTGACATTGATGCACCCTGGATGGCAGCNCCGATAGCCACAACTTCATCGGGGTTAACACCTTTTGAGGGNGCTTTGCCGAAGAATTTTTCTACAACCTGCTGAACGGCGGGGATACGTGTTGAACCACCCACGAGGATCACTTCGTCAATATCGGCTGCTGTGAGTTTGGCATCTTTAAGAGCCTGTTCACAGGGTTTGATNGTGTCCTGGATAAGTTTGTCAGCCAGTTGCTCGAATTTAGCACGNGTAAGAGTTTTTACAAGGTGCTGAGGTATGCCGTCAACGGGCATGATGTAGGGGAGGTTGATTTCAGTGGTNGTGGTGCTTGAAAGTTCGATTTTGGCTTTTTCTGCTGCCTCTTTCAGACGCTGCAGTGCCATAGGATCTTTGCGGAGGTCAATTCCGTGTTCTTTTTCGAACTCATCGGCAAGCCAGTTGATGATTACCTGGTCGAAGTCATCACCNCCAAGGTGGGTATCACCGTTGGTTGAGAGTACTTCAAATACGCCGCCACCGAATTCAAGGATAGAAATATCGAANGTACCGCCACCGAGGTCGAATACGGCAACCTTCATATCTTTGTCTTTCTTTTCAATACCGTAGGCAAGTGCTGCTGCGGTAGGTTCGTTCACCAGACGCATAACTTTCAGACCGGCGATNTCACCTGCTTCCTTGGTTGCCTGACGNTGTGCGTCGTTGAAGTATGCAGGAACGGTGATGACCGCTTCTGTCACTTCCTGACCGAGGAAGTCTTCGGCTGTTTTCTTCATTTTCTGAAGAATCATGGCTGAGATTTCCTGAGGTGTGTATTCACGACCGTCGATGTCCACACGGGGCATGCCGTTTGCGGTGCACACAACCTTGTAAGGTACNCGTTTGATTTCATCCTCTACCTGCTCGCAGGTTTCTCCCATGAAACGTTTGATAGAATAGATTGTACGTTTCGGGTTGGTAATAGCCTGACGTTTTGCGGGTTCACCCACTTTGCGTTCGCCACCGTCAACGAATGCCACTACAGAAGGAGTGGTGTTACGGCCTTCGCTGTTAGGGATAACGACTGCATCGTTACCTTCAACAACTGATACACATGAGTTGGTTGTTCCTAAGTCAATACCTATAATTTTTCCCATAGTTGAATATATTTTTATGTGTTATTAATTCTTGTTTATTTCCGAGCCTTTCGCTCGTCGTTACATTAAAAGAACAAATAACGTGCCAAAAAGGTTGNAANNGGGTGACGTGGTTTTGGTTAATTTTTATATAAGGTTGTTAATCAATAAATTANGTTTATGTAAAAACTGACACCCCTGCTGACAGGGGGTGTCAGCAGGGGTGTCAGTGTCAGTTTATCTGATATTATTTCTCAATCAGCACNGTGGCCAGNGCTGCTATACCTTCTTTGCGACCGGTGAAGCCGAGNTGTTCGGTNGTGGTNGCTTTAACGGAGACGGCATCCACNTCCATCCGGAGGTCATCCGCTACGTTCCGGCGCATCTGCTCAATGTGGGGGAGCATCTTGGGCGCCTGGGCTATAATGGTCACATCGACGTTTACCGGNCGGTAGCCTTTCTCACCAATTATACGANGCACTTCGCGCAGCAACAGACGNGAGTCCGCACCTTTATAACGCGGGTCGGTGTCGGGGAAGTGATACCCTATGTCATGCATGGCTGCTGCTCCGAGCAAGGCATCGCTCAGGGCATGAAGCGCNACNTCGGCATCGCTGTGACCAAGNAGACCTTTCTCGTAGGGAATCTCNACACCACAGATTATGCAGCGTCGGCCCTCCACCAGACGATGTACGTCGAAACCGTTTCCTATGCGTATCATTATCTGCGTCTTTTACCAAGGATTTCACGCAGACCGTCCATATCAAAGGTGAGGGTGAAGCGGAGNGTCTGATCAAGGGGTGAGGTCTGGGCGGTCGCCATCATGTATGATGCATCCAGNCGGAGCACGTTGAGCGAGAATCCGGCACCGATGCCGAAATACTGGCGGTTTCCTTTGAACTGGTCTTCATGATAGTAACCCGCACGGAGAAAGAACTGCTGATTGTAGGAGTATTCCGCACCGAGTGAATAATAAATCTCGCGGAGTTCTTCGCTGAAGCCGCCGGGAGCATCGGAAAATGACTTGAAGATACCGGTGATGGGCGACATGTTTTCCCAGTTTTCCAATGCGTCAAGATATGCGGCCTGACCCTCGGTGGTTTCTGTGTCGAAGTCAATCTCACGGGGACGGGTGGGGACGAGCAGTTTGTTCAAGTCGAGCGACAGGGCCAGAGTGTGGTAGTCGGCAAGNGGGAACATGAATGTTGTACCGAGACGCAGGTTGGTGGGGAGGAACGCGGGGTTCTCACCATTGTTGAACTGCACCTTNGTACCGATATTGGAGATGTTCCAACCCCATGACCACTGACACTCGTTTCTGCCAATGATGGGGTAGGTGGTGTAATATCCTGATATNTCGGCCGAGAAGGCAGAAGCACCNGTCTGCTGGTCGCCNGCGTAGGAGTCGCTGAATCCAAGNTCGGAGTANATGTANCGGAAAACCACACCCATGGAGAACTTCTCGGAGAGTTTGCGNGAATAACCCACGTCGACACTCATCTCGTAGGGGTTGAGCGACTGNCCGGTGGCATCGCCGGGACCATTGGCGTTAACCTCACCTAAGGAGAAATAGCGGAGCGAGGCACTCAGAGCCTGATTNTCCTGCGAGCCTAACTTCCAGTANCCNGANACGTTGGCCAGGAAGATGTCATTGACAAGTTTACGNAGCCACGGGGTGTAACTCAGNGACACGGCACCGTTGCTNTAGGCAAACGCATATTTNGAGGGNTTCCAGAACTGAGAGTTGGCATCAGGGTCGGTGGCTGCACCGATATCACCCATTGAGGCACCGCGCGCATCGGGTGCGATACTCAGCGANGTGACACCTGTGGTGATGGGGTTGAACTGGTTTTTGCCTGAGTCATCGGCATGNATCAAGCCTGCGGCTGAAAGCAGCGAGGCTGCAAGTATGTAAAGACGGTTTAATTTCATCATCATATAATTCTACACAAATAATAACTCAAATACTCCCGTTTTATTGTGTGGTTCAGTAACTTTTTGTACTTTTATGGCAAATATGGCAAATTAAATTCTGAAATATGAAGAATATCGTTTTTATCACCGGTGCCGGTGTGAGTGCGGAAAGCGGCATCAGCACNTTCCGCGATTCCGACGGACTTTGGGAGAATTANCCCGTGATGGAAGTNGCAAGCCACACCGGATTCCTGCGTAATCCGGCGCTGGTGCATGAGTTTTATAATATGCGCCGGCGCGACCTGCTGGACAAAGAGCCTAATGANGCACATCGCTGGATTGCCCGTCTGGAGCAGTATTTTAATGTGTATGTCATCACTCAGAATGTCGACAATCTGCATGAAAANGGNGGTAGTTCAAATGTNCTGCACCTGCATGGCGAACTGATGAAGGTGCGCGCNATGGANAATGAAAANCTGACCTTTACCCTTGATGAANATAACCTGTCGACAACGCCTGACACCATCATNGAAGGTCATCATGTNCGTCCTCATATAGTATTCTTTGAGGAGGCNGTTCCNATGATCGAGCCTGCCATAGATCTGGTCGGNAATGCGGATATTGTCATTATCATCGGCACATCGCTCAACGTGTATCCTGCNGCAGGACTNCTGCGCTACACCCGTNCCGATGCAAAAGTGTATTACATCGACCCGCATCCTGCNGTNGTCCCTNCGCATGTAACCGTCATAGCCCGTACCGCCACAAAGGGNATGGCTGAACTTGCCCCGAAACTTATTGAAGAGNCAGNAAAATAAAAGGAAAACACAAAAAATCCCTTCTGTTGGACTGTTTTTTGTTTGGCTGTTATATAATAAATGAGTAAATTTGCAGGTTGAAAACCAAAATTATAATTAAAAAAAGAATTTATGAAGCCTACTTTATATGTACTTGCTGCCGGAATGGGAAGCCGTTATGGCGGTTTGAAGCAGTTGGATCCGGTCGGACCCAATGGCGAAACCATAATGGATTATTCCATTTTTGACGCTATACGTGCCGGTTTCGGCAAGGTAGTATTCGTGATACGAAAAGATTTTGAACAGGATTTCCGTGAGAAAATCCTGAGTAAATATATCGGTTTGATTCCTACCGAAGTNGTGTTCCAAGGTGTTGACTCACTGCCGGAAGGCTACNCNGTTCCCGAGGGGCGTGTGAAGCCCTGGGGNACCAATCATGCAATAATGATGGCGCATGGTGTAATCAATGAACCGTTCGCAGTCATTAATGCTGATGACTTTTATGGTCAGGATGCTTTCCGTGTCATAGCGGAAGAACTNTCAAAACCGAAAAAACAGGGTGACTACTGTATGGTNGGATTCCGNGTAGGCAACACTGTCACCGAAAACGGTACGGTTTCGCGTGGCGTTTGCACCACATCCGACGGATACCTTGACACCGTGGTTGAACGAAAGGCNATAGGCTATGATGAAAATCATAACATAGTGTTCACNGACGAGNATGGCNNGCAGCAGACTCTTGCTCCNGAAACTCCCGTGTCNATGAACCTCTGGGGGTTCACCCCGGATTATCTGGAACATTCCGTGAAGGAGTTCCGCAACTTCCTTGACTCCAACGCAGGCTCACTNACCGCNGAATATTTCATACCNACGGTNGTTGACATCCTTGTCAAGAGAGGCGATGCCACAGTGAAGATGCTTCACACCACCTCACGATGGTTCGGTGTGACCTATCCCGAGGATCGTCCTATGGTGGTTGAGCGCCTGGCCGGTCTGCATGCCGAGGGTGAGTATCCGACTCCCTTGTTTCCCAAGAAATAAATAACATAAATACTATATAAGATGAATTTTATTGAAGAACTGCAATGGCGCGGGATGATTCATTCCATGATGCCGGGTGTGGAGGAGCAACTCCAGAAGGAGATGACCACAGCCTACCTCGGAATAGACCCTACCGCCGACTCTCTGCATATCGGACACCTCGTTGGTGTGATGATGCTCAAGCATCTCCAGCGTGCGGGTCATAAGCCCATCGCTCTTGTCGGAGGAGCCACCGGAATGATCGGTGACCCCTCGATGAAGAGTCAGGAACGCAAACTTATCGATGAGGAAACTCTTCGCCACAATCAGCAGGCCATCAAGGCTCAACTGTCAAAGTTCCTTGATTTTGACAGCACCGCTCCCAACGCCGCCGAACTGGTCAACAACTATGACTGGATGAAGGATTTCTCTTTCCTCGGTTTCATCCGCGACATTGGTAAGCACATCACCGTTAACTACATGATGGCCAAGGATTCGGTTAAGAAACGTCTGTCAGGCGAAAGCCGCGAGGGTATGTCATTCACCGAGTTTTCCTACCAGTTGCTCCAGGGCTACGACTTCCTACATCTGTTCAAGGAAAAGAACTGCCGTGTGCAACTCGGAGGCTCTGACCAGTGGGGTAATATGACCACCGGAACAGAACTGATCCGCCGCATCACTGGCGAGGAAGGCGCTTATGCAATCACATGCCCCCTGATCACCAAGGCTGACGGAGGCAAGTTCGGTAAGACTGAAAGCGGTAACGTATGGCTTGATGCCCGCTACACCTCACCTTACAAATTCTATCAGTTCTGGCTCAACGTGACTGACGCCGACGCAGAAAAATATATCAAAATCTTTACCACACTCCCCAAGGAGGAAATCGATTCGCTCATCGAGCAGCAGAACGCTGACCCCGGAGCACGTCCCCTTCAGAAACGTCTGGCAAAGGAAATCACCACAATGGTTCACTCAGAGCAGGCTTACAACGATGCTGTCGAGGCTTCATCAATCCTGTTCAGTAACAACACTGCCGACGCTCTTCACCGATTGGATGAAGATACGCTTCTGGCTATCTTTGAAGGTGTGCCTCAGTTTGAAGTGTCACGCTCACTGATTAATGACGGTGTGAAACTGGTGGACCTCCTGACTGAACATGCAGCCGTATTCCCCTCAAAAGCGGAATTCCGCAAGATGACCCAGCAGGGTGCCCTCTCTATTAATAAGGAGAAGGTGACCGATGTTCAGGCAACAGCATCAACCGATATGTTGCTGAATGACAAGTTTATCCTGGCTCAGCGTGGTAAAAAGAATTATTTCCTCATTAAGATAGTAGACTAAGATGGATTTATTTGACAAGATTTCCGCAG
This sequence comes from Bacteroidales bacterium, assembly GCA_014800385.1. GTDB lineage: Bacteria > Bacteroidota > Bacteroidia > Bacteroidales > Muribaculaceae > CAJUPY01. The sequence continues at coordinate 3,805 of JAAVGE010000004.1, read as the reverse complement.
ATATAATGACAGCCATGAAGGCGCGCGACAAAGTGCGTCTGGAGGCTCTCCGCGGTGTTAAGAAAGAGTTTATCGAGGCAAAGACAGCCGAGGGTGCCGGTGGCGTTCTCACTGACGACAACGCCATGAAGATTCTCATCAAAATGGTTAAACAGCGCAAGGAAAGCGCCCGCATCTATCAGGAGAACAACCGCAATGAACTGGCCGATGCTGAACTGGCTGAAGCAGCGGTGATTGAGGAGTATCTCCCCAAACAGTTAACCGAGGAGGAACTGACCGCCGAACTCAAGAAAATCATCGAGCAGGTAGGCGCTACCTCTGCCAAGGATATGGGCAAGGTGATGGGTGTGGCCTCAAAAGCATTGGCAGGTCGTGCCGATGGACGAGCCATTTCAACAAAAGTAAAAGAATTACTCTCATAAGAAAATACAAATGCTTACATTACAGCAAATTAAAGCAGACCCCGCTGACATTGTGCGCCGTCTGGCAAAGAAAGGTTTTGACGGCAAAGAGGAGATTGACACTCTCCTCGAACTTGATGAGCAGCGCCGTGCCAATCAGTTGAATAATGACAATCTGGCAGCGGAACTCAACAAGGCTGCAGCACAGATCGGTGCCCTGATGAAACAGGGTAAGAAAGAGGAGGCTGAAGCAGCAAAGAAAACTGTTGCATCTTTAAAAGAACAGCAGAAAGAGATTGCTGACAAACTCTCCGAAATAGAAGGAGAAATGCGTCGCCGTCTGCTCAATATACCCAACGTGCCCTGCGACATGGTTCCCGAGGGTCGTACAGCCGAGGATAACGTTGTTGAGAAAACCGGTGGTCCCGAACCCCATCTCCCCGAAGATGCGCTCCCCCACTGGGAACTTGCTAAAAAATATAATATCATTGACTTTGACCTCGGTGTGAAAATCACCGGTGCCGGTTTCCCCGTATATATCGGCAAAGGCGCACGTCTGCAGCGTGCTCTCATCCAGTTCTTCCTTGACCGTGCCAACGAAGCCGGATACACCGAAATCCAGCCCCCCTACGTGGTCAATGAAGCATCAGGCTACGGAACAGGTCAGTTACCTGACAAAGAAGGTCAGATGTATTATGTCAACGAAGATAACCTCTATCTTATCCCTACCGCAGAGGTACCCGTCACAAACATCTATCGCGATGTAATCCTCACCCAGGATCAACTCCCCGTCAAAAACTGCGCCTACTCAGCATGCTGGCGTCGTGAAGCGGGAAGTTATGGTAAGGATGTGCGCGGTCTGAACCGTCTGCATCAGTTTGACAAGGTTGAGATTGTCCGCATTGAGAAACCTGAGAACTCTTACGCTGCACTGGAAGAGATGAAAAATCATGTTCAGGGACTGCTTGAATCATTAGGTCTCCCCTGGCATATCCTCCGTCTGTGTGGCGGCGACATGAGTTTCACCTCAGCCATCACATTTGACTTCGAAGTGTTCTCAGCCGCCCAGAAACGTTGGCTTGAAGTATCTTCAGTGTCAAACTTCGAAACCTATCAGGCAAACCGACTCAAATGCCGTTTCCGCGGTGATGACAAGAAAACCCATCTCTGCCACACCCTGAACGGTTCTGCCCTGGCACTCCCCCGAATCATGGCTGCCCTGCTGGAAAATAACCAGACTCCCGAAGGTATCGTGGTTCCGGAATGTCTCCGCAAATACACCGGCTTTGACATCATCAACTGATAACAGTTAATCTGCTTCTAAGGAGGGTGTGTCAAAATAGGCGAAGCCTCGACGTATACAGTATTATGCGGCTGCTCCATGGAGCAGCCCTACAGGGCTAATACGTTTATTGTCAAGAGTGTAGGGATGCTCCCTGGAGCATCCGCCGAATATACATCACTGTCCATGAACGTATAACGCTTGAAAATACAGGCTGCATCAATTTTTGACGCAGCCCCCTGAGTTTGAACATCTTTCAACTCACGATTGTTAATTGAATACTGCTACAATCACGTGCTTCTGAGAAGAATTTTCTGAGAGGCGCGTGGTTTTATGAAATTTTATTTAAAAATATTCTTTATTGTAACATATTTAACTTAACTTTGCCGAAGCATTCACCGCGTGGCGATGAATTGCAAATCAAGCAGATAAACTTAAAATAAATATTGATATGGAAAACGAACAGTTTGACCGACTCAGTTATGCCCTCGGTTTGAGCATGGGCAACAACTTCCGCAGTTCAGGAATTGAAAAAATCTCTGTAAACGACTTCGCTGACGGTGTGGCAGCAGTGTTCTATGGCTCTACTCCCAAAATGACATACGACGAAGCCAAAGAAGAAATACGCAAGTTCTTCACCGCTATGGAGGAAAAACAGCGTGAGGCTGCCGCCAAGATGGGTGAAGTAAATAAAGCAGCCGGCGAGGCATTCCTGGCAGAAAACGGCAAACGTGTGGAAGTGAAAACCACCGCATCAGGTCTGCAATATGAAGTACTCGAAGAAGGTACAGGTGCTCAGCCTACCGCAGAGGATATGGTTGAGGTGCATTACACCGGTAAACTTATCGACGGCACAGTGTTTGACAGTTCTGTAGAACGTGGCGCACCCGCAACATTCGGCGTAACTCAGGTTATCCCCGGATGGGTTGAAGCGCTCCAACTGATGAAAGTCGGTGCAAAATGGCGTCTGTTCATCCCCTCACAACTCGCTTACGGTCCGCAGGGCGCAGGTAACGTTATCGGCCCGAACGCAACACTCATCTTTGATGTTGAACTTCTGAAAATAGTTGAAAAATAAATAATCATTATCCAAAATGAAAAAAATTCTTTTCGCAGTCGCTGCAGCAGGCCTCATGCTGGCAACAAGTTGTAACGACTCTCTCAAATCAAGCGACAACAATGCCGCATTCGCTGATTCTCTTGCTCTCGGTACAGCACAATCAATGGGTATGCAGTTGCGTCAGCAACTTCCTATGATCGAAGCACAGTTCGGTGACGAATTCAACCGTGCCTCATTTGAAAAAGGTGTGAAGGCCGGTGCTACACTCGACACCACCGATGTCTCTTACATCCTTGGTCTCCAGTATGGTATGAATCTCTCAGGTTCCGCTTACACGTGGTCAAAAGATGGTCTGAAAGTTAATCAGGGCAAAATGGCAAAAGCATTTATTGACGCTCTGAATGACACTACCCTCACTATGGAGCAGGTTTACATGCAGATGCAGACTATCCAGGCCCGCTATCAGCAACTGAAAGCAGAACGTACTGAAAAAGAACGTGCTGCAAAGGCTGAAGCCAACGTAAAAGCAGGTGAAGAATATGTGGCTAAACTTCAGAAAGAAGATTCTGCTGTTAAGACAACCCCTTCAGGTCTGGCTTACAAAATTGAGAACGAAGGTGACGCAACCCGTGCTACTAACAATGACATCGTAAGCGTTATCTACACCGGTAAACACCTCAATGGCGAAGTATTTGACAGTTCACGTGGCGAAGCAGTTGATTTCGACCTGAACCACGTAGTACCCGGTTTCACCGAAGGTCTGAAACTGATCGGTAAAGGTGGTAAAGCCACTCTCTACATCCCCGGTGCCCTCGCATACGGTGTGAACGGTCAGCCCATGGCACAGATCGAGCCCAACGAAATGCTGGTATTTGAAGTTGAAATCACCAACATCACTCCCGCAGCAGAATAATCTGTAAAAATAGTTCTGAGATGATGGAACCGGGAGCGTCCCGGTTTCACCATCTCTCTTTAAGTAGATGTTGAAAATTAGTTTATACTTAGTTCGTTTCTATTTTCGAGTGATATTTTGTTTTTGAAGAAGGAGTGTAGTGAACTACA
>JAAVGE010000003.1 GCA_014800385.1 Bacteroidales bacterium | reverse complement strand
TTTTTTATGTGTTGTACGTTCATGGACAGTGATGTATATTCGGCGGATGCTCCATGGAGCATCCCTATCCTCTTGATATTCAACGTATTAACCCTGTAGGGCTGCTCCCTGGAGCAGCCGCATAATCCCGTATACGGCAAGGCTGCTCCAATTTTGATACAGCCTATTTTTTGATATTGCTGTCCGATAAAAATATTTGAAGACATAAAAATTTAGGNTCNATTCNGANTTGNAGGNTTNGACNCTTTTAGGTTATTTTTNTTTCGCCAAAAACTNAATTAACCGATGCGCGAATATTGCACTTTCTGAGTTTTATCGGACAGCAATATAACTATTANGGCTGACTTTGTCCCCTTGGTATATTNTGTCGAGACCATATAAGTTTAGTTATCGAATTATCCGATTCAATGACGGAATAAATGAGAATTCCTCCACTATTAAAGGNACATTCTCAATATTTTCCATTTCATCTCTCAATTTCAAAAAACTTCGCNACCTCCATTCATGTGACTGCTTAGAAAGCCCTTTTTGGCTNTACCGATAAAATTTCNNATTACCATCATGNNTCGTGCAGGTCCACCAATAAATAGGGTCATACTCGTTAAGGAAGGGTGTAAGACCCATATCTTTTATATCACTTATTTTTTGCTTAGGCTTGAATAACTCCTCAATTTCTTTGTATCTCTTCATTACATCCACATCTTTTACAAAAATCTCATTCCCACCGTAATCCGGATTTGGAACATATTCAGGCAAGTATTCCATCAGGTTTTGATTGATACCGGTAATTGCAAGAACTTTATCGTAATTTTTCTTGAAGTCGTTTATGGCATCCTGTTCTTTTTGGCTTATACCATTACGTGCTTTATAGTTAGCATTAGCATCTTCCTCAAGTGATTTTGCCATATAATGGTCAAAGATTGCAAAAAAGTTCCCATTTTCATACTCGATTTTGCTATTATTCTTTACTTNACCTGCTATATACCCCATTAGAGCATACGCCATTCGCGCTTCGGCTTGGTCATCACGTATTTTATATATGTTGTTTAAAGTCTCAACCCAAAGTTCATTGATAAGGTTACAAGCAAGTTTCCGTTTCTCTTGGTATAATTTTACTTCATCTTTAAGCACTTTGCATTTCTTTAAATTAAGCACTCTAAGGTTTCTTGCACGTTCAAGAAATTTTAGGTCTGAAAGGGGTACNGTTCCCTCAATGCTCAAAGTGTCCAGCCGAAAAAGCGAATCGTCTGATAGAAATTCGGACAGTTTTTTCCCTTTCGGAACTATTACATGCTGTGTGCTTGTTTTCCCTTTTTCAAAAACAGGGGATTTAACAATTGATGAAAATTCACCGTAATAACCTTTCGGAATAATAACGGTAACATTTCTCGGGAAAACAAATTTTAAATTTTTGATTTTTAGAGGCTCTACAAATTCTACAATCTTTATATTGGAATTGTTAAATGCATTAGTATCAATCTTTTTTATAGATGAAGATAGATGCACTTCTTTTATGTTAGAGCCTTTAAACGCGTTGGCACCTAATGTTTCAATGTTTCTCAAGTCAACTGTATTATTGGTTATATCCCATATACAATTACTGTTTATCTCGTCACACTGATTGAGGAGATCAATATTGTCGTTTGTAATGTGTATGGCCTGACAACCATCGTCATTTTTATACACNAGTACATCAATATTATTGGGCCTCCTTTTCGGTTCATAAGCACCCGAATCTGTTTTAGACAGGAATTTTATTGTTACGGGAGTAACGAAGATTGGATGTGAATGCGATAAAAAACCGGAGTCATTTATAATTAACGAATCGATGAGATTAGTGGTTAATCCCACGAATATGTTTGTTGATGGTGTTTCTATGTTTCTGATTTCTCCAAGTTGGCTAATGTCTAAAATTNTATTTTCTGCGAATTTCTTGCTTACTCTTAATGTATGGAGTGTGGAGAGTTTTGGGAATTTATANTCTGTTTTTTTACTCTTGAACTCTTGAAACTCGGCATCCCGAAGATCCAGTTCCCCGAGTGAAGATAATTTCTTAAGTACATTAAGATCTGAAGAATTTAAAGTGCCAATAATCTTTATAGACTTCATTTCTTTCACATTATGGTTTTTAAGAACTTTATTCAGATTGCCCGCCTTATCGATTGAAAGTGTTTCCGGATAGCATACCAGTGAGCATAAAACCATAAATAATATTANTATGTATCTCATTTTATAATGTTTTTATATGATTCTTCACCATAGTAGTTTTACCTATAAGTCTCCGAATTCGGCGTTAATGTTTTGACATAAAACAAGAAAGACGCGAGACTTGTAGCCTTACGTCCACTATCTGTAGGTATGTCGGAATGAATAAAAGGAATTCCATTCAGCCGACGTTTCCGGCCAAGGAACCTTCGAGGAATGGAGCGAGAAGAAACAATAATCCCACGTCTTGTTTCTCATATATAATCCTATACGAGAACATAAAGTCCCATGATATAGGAAAGATACGGAAAACAAAAGTGAGCGTAAAGTCGCTTCTTCCTCTTGATAAATCTGGCCGGATTTTTACAGATAGGAACTTCTGCTATACGCTTTCTTGTGTCAGCGGTATTTCTCCTCCGCTAACGGCCGCAAATTTAGCAAATTATTTTGACTTACGCTCACTTTTTTGAGATATTGTTTCTTCAATATTAAGGATTTCGACGCATTTCTACCTGCTTCGAAATTGTTAAAACCCTTATTATTGAATAATATAATTTTTCAGATATATCTGTCAAGATTGCTTATCGGATGTAAGACCGGGCTGACAAAGACTGGCCTGAGCGGGGAGAATTATCAGAAGGAAGTTAACTTAAGGCGCAAAATCCTCGCTCCGGAACCGATCTGTGATCTTTTTCTAATTGAGGCAATTCATAAACCTTAATTATGACACAGCCTCTTTTTTTTGACACCTTTTTCACAAAAATTCCGAAAAATTAAGTTTGGCACGAGGTTTGCAAGTTGTTATAGTATTAGAATAATAATAATAAACTTACATATATATGCAAAAAGGAACCATCGGGGTTACAACCGAGAATATTTTCCCCGTAATCAAAAAATTTCTCTACAGCGACCATGAGATTTTCCTTCGCGAACTGGTGTCTAACGCCGTTGATGCTACCCAGAAAATCCGTACTCTCGCCTCTTTCGGCGAATTCAAAGGTGAACTCGGAACTCTCGATGTCCGTGTGACAATAGACAAGGAAGCCGGAACTTTGACCGTTTCGGACCACGGAATAGGTATGACCGCCGACGACATCAACAAATACATCAACCAGATTGCTTTCTCCGGCGCGGAGGAATTTCTGGAAAAATACAAAGACAACGCCAACAGCATAATCGGACACTTCGGTCTCGGTTTCTACTCTGCCTTTATGGTAGCGAAGAAAGTCGAAATCCGCTCTCTCTCCTACAAGGAAGGGGCAGAAGCAGTCCGCTGGGATTGCGACGGTTCACCCGAGTACACCATGGAACCATGCGACAAATCCGAGCGAGGCACCGACATTATCCTTTATATTGATGATGACAACAAAGAATTTCTGGAGCAGGGCCGCATAGACTCTCTTCTCAGAAAATACTGCCGCTTCCTCCCCGTGCCGGTAATCTCGGGTAAGGAACAGGAATGGAAAGATGGCAAAATGGTCGACACTGACCGTGACAAAGTTGTCAACAGCACCGAACCTATATGGATGAAAAAACCGGCCGACCTGACCCGTGAGGACTACCTGAAATTCTATCAGGATCTCTACCCCGGTCAGGAAGAACCCCTTTTCTGGATTCATCTCAACGTGGACTATCCCTTCACTCTGACAGGTATCCTGTTCTTCCCCAAAATAAAGAATAACTTCGAAGTAACGAAAAACCGAATCCAACTCTATTGCAACCAGGTGTTCGTTACTGACTCTGTCGAAGGTGTCGTCCCCGAATTCCTCATGCTCCTGCAAGGTGTCATCGACTCCCCCGACATCCCCCTCAACGTCTCTCGTTCCTACCTGCAGAGCGATTCTTCAGTGAAGAAAATATCATCCTACATCACCAAGAAAGTATCAGCCCGACTGGACGAACTGTTCAAGGAATCACGTCAGGATTTCGAGGCTAAATGGGACGACATCAAAATCTTCATCCAGTACGGCATGCTGACCGACACCAAGTTCTGCGACGCCGCTATGAACTTCTGCCTGCTCAAAGATGTACAGGGCAAATATTTCACTATCGATGAATACAAAACCCTCATTGAACCCGAGCAGACCGACAAGGACGGAAACATCATATTCCTTTACGCTACCGACCGCGAAGCACAATACAACTACATTCAGAGTGCCGAAAGCCGTGGCTACAACGTCCTGATCATGGATGGTCAACTTGACAACCATTTCGTAGGACTCCTCGAACAGAAAATCGAAAAAAGCCGCTTTGTCCGCGTCGACTCCGATGTTATCGATAACCTCATCGTCAAAGACAACCGAAAGGAAGCCGACCTTACACCCCTCCAGCGAAACATCCTCACCACGCTGTTCCGCTCTCAACTCCCCACCCTGCAGAATGCTCAGTTCCTGGTAACATTCGAAGCAATGAATGCCAACGATGCACCCATCGTAATCACTCTCAACGAATTCATGCGCCGTATGAAAGATATGGCGTCCATGCAACCGGGAATGGACATCTACGGCAACCTCCCCGACAACTACAACCTCGTTGTCAACACCGAACATCCGCTGATTATCCGTCTGCGTGACCAGTCACAGGACAACCTCGGCGATCAGATCTCTCCCCTCGAAAAGAAAATCGACGACAGCAACAGCGAAATCACCGCACTGCGCGCCGCTTTCAAAGATGGTAAACCAACCGCCGAACAGGAAAAACAACAGCAGGAACTCGAAGCCGATGTCGCCAACGCACGTGCTGATGAAGAGAAAATCATCTCCGACTACGCCGCAAAAACTCCCCTCGTTGGTCAACTCATCGACCTCGCTCTCCTCGGCAACGGTCTGCTGAAAGGGGAAGCACTCAGCAAATTCATCCGTCGCTCTGTCGACCTCCTCTAAAATGTAATTTATTGAAAAAAACCGGGACACCTCAAACGTCCCGGTTTTTTCTTTTCTGTTCTAAACATTTTTAATGCACAACCGTTAAAAATATATGGAACCGAAATACAATATACTACTGGTCAACGGCAGCCCCCACGTAAAAGGGTGCATAGGTCGTGCCTTTGACGAACTCGAACGAACCCTCCACGAAAACGGAATCTCAACCACACGCATAAACGTAGGAAACAAAGAGATACGCGGATGCATAGGATGCAACTACTGCAAAACCCACGGCAAATGCGTGTTCGATGATGCCGTCAACGAAACGGCACCGCTGCTTGCCGAAGCCGACGGAATGATTGTCGGCACACCCGTTTACTACGCCGGTGCAAACGGACAACTCCACGCCTTCCTTGACCGACTCTTCTACAGCACTTTCGGAAACATCGACTACAACCAGAAAGTAGGTGCAACAGTGGTTTCATCACGCCGTGCAGGTAGCACATCCGCATTCGACAGCCTCAACCACTTCTTCTCCATGAACTCAATGCCCGTCGTATCATCAACCTACTGGAACGAAGTTCACGGATTCACTGCCGAAGATGTCGAATCCGACCTCGAAGGACTCCAAACCATGCGCAACCTCGCCCGTAACACAGCCTTCCTCGTCAAAGCCATCCGCGCACAAAAAGAAAAAGAAGGCTTGCCGGTGCAGGAACATGACGCCTTTACAAGTTTCTTTGCCGAAAGACGGTAATTTTAGTCAATTACACACGAAAATAAAAAGAGCCCCAAAAGGATTAACCCTGAATTTGTAGGAATCAGAAAAATTATATAATTTTGCTACTGATCCGACTCAGCATCTCAGCACCCGCGGAGATGCTTTTTTCATAACCGATCATATAAGATTACTTATTTATGGAAGATTTGAACAAACTCAAAAAACGGTTGATTGCCGACGGCAATCTTAACGATGAAGATGTGCAGGAACTGCGCGAGGCACTCTTTGAAGATGGAATGACAATGGAAAAAGGAGACTTCCTCTACTCCCTTAAAGAAAGCATAAACACAAAGCGCGTATCCCCACAATTCAAAACACTGTTCATCGATGCCATAACAACCCTTCTGCTCGAAGATGAAGAAAGCCCCGGAGAAATAGATGATCACGAAGCCAAATGGTTGCGTGCAAAGATTCAAAACAGCGAAAAATTTGACGATTACGACAGTGCTCTCCTAAAATCACTGCGCGAACGATCCATCAACTTTCCCAGCATACTCAATTACAAAAACTCAATCACGAGAAACTTCGAGAAGTGTCTCTACTTCACACGCTACCTGACATTGCTGGCTGTCTTCGGCTCACTCTTCTCCGCCATCGCATTATTCATAAAAGGGTCAGTAATCGTCATAGACGCCCTGATACTGTTCATGGCCGACCTGGCCTCACCAAACTACGAACACATGCTCGAAATGTTCGTCTCCTCAGTCGACGTATTCCTCTTCGCCATGGTACTCGTAATTTTCGGCGTAGGCATTTACGAACTGTTCATAACCAAGATTGACCCCGTCCTTCAAAAAGCCGACGGTCGACCCTCATGGATGCATGTAAGCAATGTCGACGACCTCAAATCAGCCCTCGGCAAAGTCATACTCATGGTCCTTATCGTAACCTTCTTCAAACACTCCATCGAAGTTGAATACGGCAACGTAAACGACCTTCTGAAACTCGGCTTAGGAATAGTCCTTATAGCCCTCTCGCTATTCATCACAGCCAAGTCCCACCACAAATAAATAGAAATTATATAAATTTAGATATTCTACAACAAAATAAATTTTTTAGTTAATTAAGAAATTTGTATCTTTGCAGAATCCAATTGACTAAACATATAATCAAAAATAAAACAACATGAAAAGAGTTTATACATTTGGCGACGGTAAAGCCGAAGGAAACGCATCGATGAGAAACCTCCTCGGTGGCAAAGGCGCAAACCTCGCTGAGATGAACCTCCTCGGAATGCCTGTTCCTCCGGGCTTCACAATCACAACAGAAGTCTGCACCGAATACACCCAGTACGGCAAAGACGAAGTAGTTAAACGCCTTCAGAAAGACGTAGAAGCCGCTGTGGCTCACGTAGAAAAACTCACAGGCAAAAAATTCAACGACCCCGCTAACCCCCTCCTGGTTTCAGTGCGCTCTGGTGCCCGCGCTTCAATGCCCGGTATGATGGACACAGTCCTCAACCTCGGTATGAACGACGCAACCGTTGAATCAATGGCTGAAAAGAGCGGCAACCCCCGCTTCGCTTGGGACAGTTACCGCCGTTTCGTCCAGATGTATGGCGACGTAGTGCTCGGCATGAAACCCAAAAGCAAAGCCGACATCGACCCCTTCGAGGAAATCATGGACAAAGTAAAAGAAGAGAAAGGTATCAAATTTGACTCCGAACTCGAAGTAGAAGACCTCAAAAACCTCGTAAAACTCTTCAAAGCCGCAGTAAAAGAATACACCGGCAAAGACTTCCCCGACAACGCATGGGAACAACTCTGGGGTGGTATCTGCGCCGTGTTCGACAGTTGGATGAACGAACGCGCTATCATCTATCGCCGTATGAACCAGATCCCCGAAGAATGGGGTACTGCCGTTAACGTTCAGGCAATGGTTTACGGTAACATGGGCAACAACTCTGCAACAGGTGTTGCATTCAGCCGCGACGCTGCAACAGGCGAAAACATCTTCAACGGCGAATACCTCATCAACGCTCAGGGTGAAGACGTGGTTGCCGGTATCCGTACTCCCCAGCAGATCACCGTAGAAGGTTCACGCCGCTGGGCTGCTCTCCAGGGAATCTCTGAAGAAGAACGTGCCGCTAAATATCCCTCACTCGAAGAGTCTATGCCCGTTTGCGCTGCCGAACTCATCGCAATCGCAAACAAACTCGAAGACTACTACCGCGACATGCAGGATATGGAATTCACCATCCAGGACGGCAAACTCTGGATGCTCCAGACCCGTAACGGTAAACGTACCGGTGCAGCAATGGTAAAAATCGCCATGGACCTGCTCCGCGACGGCAAAATCGACGAAAAAACATGCCTCCTGCGCATGGAACCCCAGAAACTCGACGAACTCCTCCACCCCGTATTCGACAAAAAAGCCATCAAAGACGCCAAAGTAATGGCTAAAGGTCTCCCCGCATCACCCGGTGCAGCAGCAGGTCAAATCGTATTCTCAGCCGAAGACGCTGAAGCATGGTCAGAGAAAAAACGCAAAGTGGTTCTCGTTCGTATCGAAACATCTCCCGAAGACCTTCGTGGTATGGCCGTTGCACAGGGTATCCTCACAATGCGTGGCGGTATGACCTCACACGCTGCCGTAGTTGCCCGCGGTATGGGTAAATGCTGCGTATCAGGTGCCGGCGAAATCGTAATCGACTACAAAGAGAAAACCCTCACAATGGGTGGCAAAACATATAAAGAAGGTGACTGGATTTCACTGAACGGTTCAACCGGTGAAGTTTACAACGGCGAAGTAAAAACCACCGAACCCGAACTTGACGGTGACTTCGGCGCAATCATGGACCTTGCTGCCAAATTCACCAAAACACTCGTTCGTACCAACGCCGACACTCCCCGCGATGCACGTCAGGCACGCCACTTCGGCGCACAGGGTATCGGTCTGTGCCGTACAGAACACATGTTCTTCGAAGGTGACCGTATCAAAGCCGTACGCGAAATGATCCTCGCTTCTGACGAAGAAGGTCGTCGCATCGCACTCGCAAAACTGCTCCCCATGCAGCGTGGCGACTTCGAAGGAATCTTCGAAGCAATGGACGGCTTCGGCGTGACAATCCGTCTGCTCGATCCCCCGTTGCACGAATTCGTACCTCATCAGACTGCAACCCAGAAAGAACTCGCCGAAGAAATGGGTATCTCTCTGGCTGAAGTAAAAGCAAAAGTTGACAGCCTCGAGGAATTCAACCCCATGCTCGGTCACCGTGGTTGCCGTCTCGGTATCACATACCCCGAAATCACCGAAATGCAGACACGCGCCATCATCGAAGCCGCTCTCGCAGTCAAAGAACGTGGCGTTGACGTACACCCCGAAATCATGATTCCCCTTGTAGGCTCACTCAAGGAAATCCAGAACCAGGCTAACGTCATCAACATCACCGCTGCAAAAGTATTCGAAGAACAAGGCAAAACAATCCCCTACATGGTAGGTACAATGATTGAAGTACCCCGTGCAGCACTCACCGCAAACGAAATCGCACAGGTAGCCGACTTCTTCTCATTCGGTACAAACGACCTCACCCAGATGACCTACGGATTCTCACGTGACGATGCCCCCAAATTCCTCAAATTCTACAAAGAACACGGCATCATCAAAGTAGATCCTTTCGAAGTACTCGACCAGGAAGGCGTAGGACAACTCGTCGAAATGGGCGTTAAGAAAGGACGTTCCGTTAAGCCCGAACTCAAAGTAGGTATCTGCGGCGAACACGGTGGCGAACCCTCATCAGTAAAATTCTGCGCCAAACTCGGCATGAACTATGTAAGTTGTTCACCCTTCCGTGTGCCCATCGCACGCGTAGCAGCGGCCCAGGCTGCAATTGAAGATTAAGGATACTTAATCCGACATATAAGACATCCAGTCAGTTAGGCTGTAACTCACTATAAAAGGTGGTTACAGCCTAATTTGCGATTAGGGGTGTCGTACACTTGACCGCAGAAATAGAGCCAAATTTATGCTCGGGCTTACTACAAAGGTGGAAGTAATATTGCAGAAAAGACACGAATTTTCAACGGAGTGCGCTGTATATCAGCGAAAATGCGTAACTTTGAGTGTTTATATCAACATATTTAGAATTAATTGCAATGAAATTCCAATAAAACAGTCAGGATTATGTCTAATCTTAAAAGAATATTTTACATCTTTTCGTTCTTTGTTTATATCAATGTCTACGGAGAGCCTTCGGAAGCAATGAAAAATGAAGTCTGTGATAATTTGAAGGAGAGCCTTCAAGGGTATATAGATTCCAAAGATGCTTCGATTGGGGTCGCAGTTATATTGAACGATACCGATACAATTTCTATAAATGGGGATAAAGATTTCCCGATGATGAGTGTTTTTAAGTTCCCTTTAGCCTTGACATTAACTCACTATGTTGATAGCAGGAGATTAAGTCTCAATGATACAATAGCCGTAACTCCTGAGGACTTAAAGGAAAACACGTATAGTCCCATGCTTCTAAAATATGGTCGTAGACCATTAAAAATTTCATTACTCGAATTGTTGGAGTGGTCGCTTCAAGAAAGCGATAACAATGCAGCGGACATCATATTGAATTATGTTGGAGGCGTCAAGGGGATTAATGATATAATGAGCGAAATTCTTATTCCTTCTCAAATAAAGATAGGAGCGTCGGAGGATGATATGCATAGAAATCCAACATTAGTTTATCTAAATTCATCTACACCATTAGCAATGGCTGAACTTTTCAATAATTTCAGGAATAGACAACATGAATCGGAAAGTTTAATTGAAATTGCAACTATGATGGAAACTTGCAAAACAGGTACTAATCGCTTGAAGGCATCATTGAATGAATCTGACGTTATAATAGGACATAAAACTGGAACTGGAGATTTACTCCCCACAGGAAAGATTTCAGCAATCAATGATTGTGGATATGTAATACTTCCAAATGGGCAATATTACTCGATTGCGGTATTTATCGCTAATTCTTCATACAATATGCAAAATACTGAGAAAATAATTGCAGACATATCTCGTGTGGTTTATAATGCCGTTGTAAATAAGTAGGATTATATATTGAAATTACATACTCAGAGGTCAAATATTTAATGCCGATTAACGCCAATCAACACCAAATGGCTGTGTAAAAAATTGATGCAGCCTGTATTTTTTTGTATTGTAAGTTCATGGATAGTTATGTATATTCGGCGGATGCTTCAGGAAGCATCCCTACCCTCTTGACAATATACGTATTAGCACTGTACGGCGGCTCCACGGAGCAGCCGCCACCATTATTAGGTGAAATTATAATAATTCTAACAAGCCCATGGGCATCCGGCGGACGCTGATTTTGTGTAGCCGGTTACATCGGAACTTAGTGGAGGCGTTACCGGTATGATAGCCATGTATGGAGGGCGTGCTGAGAGGTACGTCGAGTTAAGAAGGCCGTGAAATATTAATCGTTGCTATGTGAAGGTTGTTTACACACGGATCTATTGGCTTGCGGAGGCTCGCTATCACTTATTTATACAGAGTTATTCTGTAATATCCGTGAGAATCTTCTCCAATCTGTGAACTATGCGAAGCGAGGAATCGGTGTGGAGAAACACCAAAAAATCCGTGAAAATCCGTCTCAATCCGTGATACTATGCGAAGCGAGAAAGATCTGTGTGTTTGATTCCATTCAAATCAATTCAATTATTTCTTGATTCTAATGTTTTGTCTAAAAATTAGCCGATTATTGCTCCTGATTCTCCTGTGCTCCTGTCTAAAAAAACGCCGTGTATTTCGGCGGATGCTCCGTGGAGCATCCCTACTGGTTTGTAATCAATTTATTAGGTGGTCAGTCCTTTTCTTTTGATTTGTTTTGGATTTGTGCGGGGGATGAAATAAAAAAACCGGGCGGGAATTTCTTCTCGTCCGGTTTTGGATAGGGGGCGGTTACCTACTCTCCCACTTTCGCAGTACCATCGGCGTGGTGAGGTTTAACTTCTCTGTTCGGAATGGGAAG
>JAAVGE010000002.1 GCA_014800385.1 Bacteroidales bacterium | reverse complement strand
ATTTTTAGCGTCGCTTCGCTTACTGTCACGGATTGGGACGGATTTTCACAGATTTTTATTCCGCATACACACAGATTCATAGCGATGCTACGCTCGCAACCACGAATTGAAAGGGATTTACACGGATTTTTTCACGCCACAATCCGTGCAAATCCCTCCCATCCGTGCATACGAGCGCAGCAAGTTACCCGTGTGTATGATTACGAAAATGATCCGTGAAAATCCGTAAAAATTCGTGGAAACAAAGCGAAGCGAGTTAAAAAATCCGTGTGTTTAAGAATCTCAATAAAATCCACGAACCACCACCCTGATAATCAACCTATTTCAAACCCTCACCCCGTCTCACCACCCCCTTAGGAGGGTGTGTCAAAATAGGCGAAGCCTCGCCGTATACAGGATCATGCGGCTGCTCCATGGAGCAGCCCTACAGGACTAATACATTGATTATCAAGAATGTAGAGATGCTCCCCGGAGCATCCGCCGAATATACCTAACTGTCCATGAACCTACAACACATAAAAAAAATAGGCTGCATCAATTTCTGACACAGCCTTGTGTGCGCATGAAGGGCATATAACGCTATTTTTAAAGGAAGCCAAGAGAATCTAAAAGCATTAATAATCAGCACTTTACAAAAATCACTAATTCTCTTGATTTCCTATTTAAGACCATTTTTTGCTAAAAGTTTATACCTGGTTTATACCTGAAGGTGATTTTTTTGCTATGTTTAGTGAACATAAGAAACAAAGGGAAGTATAAAGAATTAATGAAGAACTAAAATGGAAAATTAATAAATGAGAATGAAGAAGAATTACCGTGCCGATAACACCTACATAATCAGTACCGACAGCACAGACAACCCAAAGTTAGGGGCGAAAGTCCTGAGCGATGGGCGTGAAAGTCTGTTTTTGGATTATTATTTCGGTTTTGAGATGGCTATAAGCAGCAAAACCGGGAAAGAGTATAAGCGCGTGAATGTTAAACGCGAGTATATGGGTTTATATCTATGGCAAGCACCGAGAGGAACAGCCGAAAAGGTACAGAATAAAGAAACGTTGGAAGTTGCCAAACGTGTAAGGTTTGAGCGGGGGCAGCAACTTTTAGAGGATGCCGAGGGGTACCGACTGAAAAAAGATCGAGATATAAATTTTCTTGACTGGATGTGGAATTATTATGAATCATACACAAAAGCCGACAAACGCCATATTAAGCGCGCGTACATTGTGTTTGGTGACTTTCTTAATGCCACGCCGGAATATTCTCAGTATGCGAAACGAATAAAGCCTGAACACATAACTAAAGCGATTATCGTTGCCTTCACCGAATATTTACAGAGTAGGTTCGTAGGAGAAGGGCCTCACACTCTCTATTCCCGTTTTAAGAAAATAATTAAAGCAGCGGTAGAGGCTGACGTTATGAGGAAGAACCCCACAACCGGAATAAGTATAAAGATTGATAACGGTTCCTTAAAAAAAGATGTTTTGAGTACTGAGGAAATAGAGTGTTTGATAAATACCCATTACACCGGTGAAAATCCCAACATCCGGCGAGCCTTCATTTTTTGTCTATATTGTGGGTTGAGGTGGTGTGATGTTAAAGACCTCACATTTGCGAATGTGGACTACTCCAACCGGTTGTTAAAGTTTGAACAAGCCAAGACCAAAGGACACAGCAGCGCGAGCGGTGTTGTTATCCCCCTTAATGATGGATTATTAAAACTGATAGGCAAAGGGGAACGCAACGATATTATTTTCCCCCTACCCTCCCACACTATGTGCCTGAAGGCTTTGCGCCAC
This sequence comes from Bacteroidales bacterium, assembly GCA_014800385.1. GTDB lineage: Bacteria > Bacteroidota > Bacteroidia > Bacteroidales > Muribaculaceae > CAJUPY01. Next base: position 28,056 of record JAAVGE010000002.1, on the reverse strand, counting down.
TGGACTGCACGTGCCGGAATAGAAAAACATATCACGTGGCACTGTGCCCGCCATTCCTTCGCGGTTAACATCCTCAACAATGGTGCAAACATTAAAACAGTTGCAAGCCTATTAGGTCATAGTGGGTTGCAGAATACCGAGAAGTACACCCGTGCCGTTGACAGCCTTAAACAAGAAGCAATAGACAGTTTACCAAAATTGAAATTATGATAACACCTGAAGAACTATTTAATAAATTAGTCTATGATAATATAGACAAAATTACCTTATTACGATTAATTGAAGATCTCGCGAATGAGTGTTCTATAAGTACATTAAAATTTTTCACTGAAGAACTTGAAGGACTTTGTAAAGAATATGTAGAGGAAGGTATACACTACAAAGACGCAGTTAAATTTGATTCTCTTTTGTTAAGGTGGACAAAACACACGCAACCACTCGGATACAAGTATTATCAAATTTTAGAGGAATACGGATTGCCCCGCGAACCTGACCACAGAGATATAACAGAATATTATAAGCCTATTCATTATGATTTTGTTATTGAGAATCTAACTAAAATCATTGAAGAGAAAGGACGCGCAAACGATACCCTAGATTTAAGCAACGGTATAACCATAGCAGAAGTTACCGAAGGGGGGACAGAGGAACATAAAATACCTAAAGTTTTCCTTACGCCTGAAGCACAGAAATATATTAACGCAGCAATAGCCGTTGGGTTAACTAACGAACAATACGACTGGTTACCCAAAAATCAAAAAGGTACGAAACATCTTACGTTATTGGCTTATTTTGCGTGTAAAATGAGTGATGCGTTAAATTTAGGACACGGTCGCAATTCCAATGGCAGCACACGAATACGATGGCAACCATTTGAAGAACTATTTAAACTAAAAAAAGGAAAATTACGAACACTCTATAATGAAATACATAAAACCGGACTAAATCCGATTGGTTCTGATTTAGTCGACCGCGTATTTGAGTAACACAACCACTCACCCCTACATTACCCCTACAATGGGTTAACGTAGGGGTGTTTTGTTTCCTTTAGTATCTACCTTTGCCATAATTACAATTTAAATAAATTTAATCTTTATGAGAGAACAAGAATTAAAACCCACTATGGATCCCGCAACAGCAAAGGCAGTATTTTACACAAAAGAAGTGTTAACCGCTGAAGAAACCGCCCAATATATGGGCATATCCAAAAGTTACCTATATAAACTAACAATGCGTGGGGCTATCCCCCACTATAAGCCGTTAGGTAAAAAATGTTACTTCAACCGCAAAGAGGTTGAGGCGTGGTTACAGTCTAACAAATGCGCCTCAACAACCGAGATTAACGACCGGGCAAATAAAATCCTTATGCAGGGAGGGGGTGTGTTATGATGCGTTCACTGTTTGACCTTCCCGAAACCTCAACACCACGCCCCATGAGCAAGCAGGAGACGCGATTATTAGAGTTATTCAAACGTGGGGGTAAGTTCACCGTTACTGATATAACTATCTCTACCGGTCAATGTGACCCACGGGGCCACATACGTAATTTGCGCAAACGTGGAATTAACATCGCTGATGAGTGGGTGAGTGAGAACGGAAGCAGATTTAAACGTTACTGGCTTGCGGAGTGATGAGTATGCGCGACAGTTTCATTTTTTATCGTTCCTTTTTTGAATCAATTGAGGAAGCAGACCAACCAAGCCAACTTTTGTTATACAAAGCCATCGCTAAATATGCGTTATATCAGGAGGAACCACAACTTAAAGGGATGGTTAAAGCAGTTTGGAAAGCAATTAAACCTCAACTTGACGCAAATTTAATAAGATATGAGAACGGATGTAAAGGGGGTGCACACGGCAAAAAAGGGGGTGCACCAAAGGGCAACAAAAATGCAGTCAAAACAACCCCAAAACAACCCCAAAACAACCCCAAAACAACCCCTAATGATAATGATAATGTAAATGTAAATGATAATGATAATGTAAATTATATATCTCCTGACGGAGATAGCGCGTGTACGCGCGGGGACCCTCCGAGTTTATTTTCAGAAAGAGAGTTAAAGAAAGGCGTACGCGCCTCCGATGTAGGGAAATTCACCCCTCCCACACTGGAAGAGATTAAGCAGGTATTTCGCCAACAGGTAAATTTCCTTTCACAGCAAAATATTGAAATCTCCGGATGGGAAAAAGAGGCGCTGAAATTCTTCGCTTATTACAACTCTCAAGGTTGGATGAAAAGCAATGGCAAAATAGCATCCGATATTGACTCTCTTGCAATGAGTTGGTTGTTGGATGAAAACGATAAATCAAATGAAACTGACAAAAAAGATAGATTTTCAGAACGTAGGGGAACTGTGCCGGGTACTCAAAGCCGAAAGGATTTCTTCTGAACGGTTCTTCCTGGATTTGGATGAGAAGGATTGCGCTCACGGGCTGTATGCCTCTATGAAAGTGGAGGTGGAATCACGCGGATTCGTGTTTATCCCTGATGAGGACACTCGTTCGCATATTATGGCAGCAGCGCGATGGCTTGTTGACCCAAACGGTCGTCCCGGTCTACGCCTCGGAGGCTTGTACGGAAATGGCAAGAGTACACTCGCTCTGGCTATGCAGCGTTTTGTAGGGTTCTTAACCGAACGGGAAAACGGCTACTCTCAGAGGCAGACGTTTAAGTTCTATACGGCTAAGGATATATGCAGGCTGTGTGCTGCAGCAGAGAAATTCAAGGAGCAGTATGATGAATATTCTCGGATACGTACCGAGCCTATGCTGATTATAGACGATCTCGGTGAGGAACCAACGGAAGTGATGTCATACGGGATGGTTCATACTCCTGTCATAGACATAATAAACAGCAGATATGCGTCACGCAAATTGACGGTCATAACAACCAATCTGAACGCTGCTGAACTTGCTGATAAATACGGTCCGCGAATAGATGAACGCTTTAGAGAAATGCTAACTCCAATAATCTTCACCAATGACTCCTACCGAACCTCAGAAAATCACCAAATAAAACCCAAGTAAAAAAGAAATGGCAATATCAATAAAAAACTTAGTCAAGAAGATAGAGGGCAACGCGAGAGAAACGGGGTTAATCAATACCGAGAGTTCTCCGATGGTTGCAGTGTACCAAATTAGCCGATGGTGGAGAGAATTATTTGAACGTGCCACACGTCACAGATCGGAAGTGTTTCCGTGTTGGAGTGAAAAGGAGGTTGCAGCAGCGCGAATAATTCACGCCACGTTATTATATCTGCAAATGGAGGGGTGTGACAATCCGGAACAACTACTAAAGGATGTTGCTGAGGGTAAACAGAGCGTACAAGACGCAGAAACGGGGTAAATTCCCACTCTATTACAAAATTTGATAACTTACCCACAAGAAAGGTTTAAACGCGTCAAACGCAAATTAAATGCGTCAAACGTGGGTAAGTATAATTTTGACGTTAGAAGTTGTAAAAAAAGTGTCCGGAAGGAGTCCCCGAAAGGGTAAGATAAGACCCCAAGATAATAGCAAGATAATAGCAAGATAATACCAAGATAATACCAAGTTTTTTGGAGAGTACGAACAACCGCCAAAAATAGGTTAATAAACATCCTCTTAAATGCTCCACAAGCCACAGAAATACGGCTATTTAAGCCATATTACCGTGGAATGGTAAAGAGTACAGCAAAGGGTAAAATAATGGCTAATTTAAGGGGTCTATCGTGGTCACTGCAATAGTTATTAGGTTTCTGCAACATTAACCGGGGTTTCTGCAGGGTTTCTGCAACATTAACTAATATAACCGTTGAGGTGGGTAGGTGTCCAAAAAACTTGACAACTCACTTGACAACTCACTTGACAACTCACTTGACAACTAAAGGGCGCGAATCTCACGACCCACGCCCTGAACCTCAACGGTAGTTAAAACTTCACACATCAAAAATGAAAATAATCTTCATCCCGTTGAGGTGATAAGTTAGATGTTGAACCCTATTTTGGGCCGTTCTATATTTTTACGTGGTTGAGGTGGTTGAAGTTCTGCAAGAGATTGTTCTATTAACTCAAGCCTCATTGATGTATCTTCATTAATTTCGTTTTGATCAGTTAGAACATCTTCCAGATATTCTTTTAATTTTCTCACATCCTTTTGTAATTGTCCGTAGTTATCCGCGGTCGGAGATGTCAAAGACTGGCGTACTGTAACAAAGGCTCGCATTATGCCAATGTTTATTTGTATGGCTGTAGGTGAAGCAAGAACACTTGACAGCATAGCGACTCCCATTTCGGTGAAAGCATACGGCATTTTTCGGACACCCCCACGGTTTGATGTCACAATTTGTGATTTCAAACTCTCCCATTCCTCCCGGGAAAGTTGAAACATAAAATCAGAAGGGAATCTCTCGATATTACGTTTTACAGACTGGTTCAAAGTACGTGTTTCCACGNCGTACATTGCCGCTAAATCACGATCCAGCATAACACGCAGCCCCCGTATTTCATAGATTTTAGAACTTATAGCCTCAAGTTGCTTCATTTTATTTCTCAGCATTTATGGTTATTGGTTTCCCACAGTGAGGGCAGGTTATTACGGTGCTGTCCTTCCTGGGTTCCTCAAANAGTTCAGANACCGACACACCTAANGCAGTGGCGATTTGCGTGAGCCGTTCTAACGTGGGGTTACCGTTCATCGATTGAGATAAAGCCCCCTCGCTGAGGTTGAGTTTTGCAGCAAGTTCTTTTGCCGTGATACCCTTTTGTTTTAGTAGTTCTTTTATTCTCATATTTAGGTATACTTAAATATTATTTCACTGCAAAGATAGATTAAAATTTAGGTATACACAAATTATAAGTGTTAAAAATTGGGGTTTANTGAAATATTTCCGTTGAAATATTTGGTATANAATTTAAAAATACCTAAATTTGCAGCATCAAAATAAAGATAAACCGAAAATTAACCACTTAAAACCCCGGAACAATGAGTAACGAAAGAAAAACAACCCTGAGCAGTGTGATGCAATTAGCGTGGCAGTTCATCAAANGNAATGGTTTCAGCCTGTCAGANGCGTTAACAATGGCGTGGCGTAACATCAAACTCCGTGCAGAGATGAGCAGCCGGATAGTCCGTTTCTACTTCCGTAAGGTGGACGGCAGCACACGCGAGGCTTACGGCACNNTGTGTGAACGTCTGACACCCGCCACNGCGTCAACCTCANCACGAAGGACTAACGACACCATACAAACNTACTACGACACAGAACGCCAGGAGTGGCGGAGTTTCAAGAAAGCAAATCTTTGCCCCCTGGTATAATATAACCTCGATGGGATGGAGCAGGGCGTTAACAGCCCTCTCCGCCCCTCAACCTCAACGAATCATTTAAACCAAACAATAACACCCCAAACAACTACGACAATGAAAAAGAAAAGAGTAAACCCCGTTAAGAACTTCAACAACNTTGGACGCCGTCTGTATCAGATAGAATCAGAGATTAAGGACTTTCAGCAGATAATTTTTAACCTGTCTGAACGTATCAGAGGATTAGAACGCTTTGCACGTAAAGAGGAGGACACATTAATTGCAGATTTGCATCGGAACGCTCAACGATTAAAAGAGCAAGTTAACATAGAGAAAGAACTGATACACCAACTTTGCCACGGTGGTACACGTTAAGAATAATATCCGGACTATGANAAGAGAAGAATTTGAGAAAGTGTTAATACCCNTACTTCCGTGNATTGACAATGTTACNCGNAANTATGCAGCNTACTACAACCGTTCGGAGGAATGGGAGGACATCAGACAAACCGCGTTACTGAAGATGTTGCGACTGTGTGATAACTACGATCCCGGCAAAGGTGAGTTATTNCCGTGGGCTTGTGTGGTCATCCTCCGTATAATCTATAACACCGCCCGAATNGGTGGCACGGTGNCACTGGATGCCGTTGANGAATGGTACATCCCCNTGAGTTCAGACAACCCCGAGAATATATTACANGNAGCGTNCATAATGCAGAACCTTAACACAGAAGCNCGGTTATACGTTGAGGGTTACAGTTTCCNGGAAATAGCAGNNATGNAGGGATTAAGNAGCAGGTCAACGGTATTTNACCGNGTNACAAAATGCGCTGACAATCTCCGTAGGCTACTGGGAGAAAACCACAAACAAGCACCNCGACCCAAAGCACAACGCCCGGCACCTCAACGGCCCGGCAGAAAAACAGTAACTCACGAGTGAACAACAGAACCGAGGCGCGGTAATAGAGAGTGAATAATAAAAGCACACATTTTCAAATTACTTCTTCAAACAAATTAGTTCTTCGCTTAAAAACGTAAAATGGTTTATCGGTCATAATTTCCGTTTTAGGCTTTACAATGGCAGAGGGCAGTCCCGGGGGCTGCTCCCTGCTTTTTTATATCCCCTTAACCTCAACACCACCCCACCCAAAATTTTATTATCTTTGTGGTATGTTTGCCACACCTGAAGATACGAGAAAAGAGTATATAGAGAAATACGAGGAGCCACAGCACCACGTTAACGCCCTGCTGGGTGCGTCAATCATCACGCTTGACATTCGCCCCCGNCTACTGTTCCCACTGGATAGAGCAGGAGTTAAAAAAGTGGGNGATCTTTTAAAACATTACCGGTCCGGATTTNCCGGGGTNTNTAGTTTTGGAGCAGGAGCAGCCAAAGAAATAGAAAATATTATCATTACGGCAGGGCTGGACAAGTTGAGGTAAAAAGAGTGGGTCAGCCCACGTTAACCCCATTTTTCTGTAAANAGTTTATACCTGGTTTATACCTGANAAATAGAAACCCCCTTAAACTCANTNTGTTAAGGNGGTNTATCAGTGCGCATGAAGGGACTCGAACCCCCACGTCCTGAGACATTAGATCCTAAGTCTAACGCGGCTACCATTACGCCACATGCGCGGTTTGTGAGTGCAAAGGTAATACATTTTTCTTGCTTCTATCCACTCGGCTGTTGGTATTTAACAAGTTTTAAGATATTATAAGTATGGCATTTTATTTATAAAAGAGGAATTTCCGTAACTTTGTGATATGGAAAAATTCAGTTTGAATATTTTGGGATGCGGCTCTGCCACTCCTACTGCCCGCCATCTGCCGGCTTGTCAGGTGATTAACTTCCGCGATACGCTGATGATGATTGACTGCGGCGAGGGTGCGCAACTTTCGGTGCGCAAAATGGGACTGAAATTCTCCCGCATAAGTCATATTTTCATCAGTCATCTCCACGGTGATCACTGTCTGGGACTACCGGGGCTGCTCAGTACCATGGCGCTTCATGGTGTCGGTGGTACGGTGAAGGTTTATATGCACCGCGAGGGGATAGAGGTGTTTTCAAAACTGATGGATTTTATATGCACAGAGCGCCCCTACACGCTTGAGTTTGTGGAGATTCCCCCGAAAGGAGGGGTATTGCTGGAGACTCATGCACTGACGGTGGAGGCGTTTCCGCTCTATCACCGTATTCCCACCTCGGGATTCATTTTCCGCGAGAAGCCCAAGGCACGCCACATCAAGGGGGATATGGTGAAATTCTTCAATGTCCCTGTGCGTGACATTCCTGCCATAAAGGAGGGTGCGGATCTGGTGCTTGAGGATGGTCGTGTGATAGAAAATTCACGTCTGACGACTCCGCCTGACCCCTCGGCAAGTTATGCCTACTGCTCCGACACCATCTTCAACGCGCGTGTGGCTGAGGCGGTGCGTGGCGTTGATGTGATTTATCATGAATCGACCTACAAACAGTCGGAGGCTCAACTGGCGAAGGAGCGATTCCACTCCACCGCTGCCCAGGCTGCAGAGATAGCGCGTATGGCCGGGGCCCGCCTGCTTATCTTAGGGCATTATTCCAAACGCTACGAGAGTGGCGAGGAGATGCTTGATGAGGCTGTTCCCATTTTTCCTGACACCATCGCCGCCAACGAGGGGATGGTCATAAATCTGAATGAATATGCCGGCTGAGACAGACGAACGGTTCATGCGGATGGCGCTGAATGAAGCACGTGAGGCGTTTCGGTGCGATGAAGTGCCTGTTGGCGCGGTAATCGTGGCCGACGGCAAGGTTGTCGGTCGCGGTCATAACCTGACCGAGACATTAGGCGATGTCACTGCTCATGCCGAGATGATGGCCATTACCGCGGCTGCCGAGACCTTAGGGGGTAAATATCTGAGCGACTGCACACTCTATGTCACCGTCGAACCATGCCTGATGTGTTCCGGAGCAATCGGGTGGAGTCAGTTACGGCGCATTGTCTACGGAGCGTCGGACCCCAAACGAGGCTACCATACTTTCACTTCCAAAACACCCTTTCATCCCGCTGCCGAAGTGGTTGGCGGTGTGCTCGCCGACGAGTGCGCCCAACTGATGAAAGACTTTTTTTCTTCCAAACGATGAATACCTCCCTACCCCTTTCCGACAGATCCCTGTCACTGACCGAGGCTCTCAAAGAGCGTATACTGGTTCTTGACGGTGCCATGGGTACAATGATTCAGTCATACGGGCTGAATGAAGATGACTTCACCCCTACGTGTGAGTGCTGCGTTAATAAGCCCGGCGATGTAAGTCTCAAGGGATGCAATGACCTGCTGGTGCTGTCACGTCCCGACATCATCGAGGCTATCCACCGGGGCTATCTTGAAGCCGGTGCCGACATCATCGAGACAGACAGTTTCAATGCCAACTCAGTGTCGCTCGCGGAGTACGGGATGAGCGACCATGTGCGCCGGATAAATATTGCCGCGGCTGAAACGGCGTGCCGGGCGCGCGACACCTACATGAAGGAGTCGGGGCGCGAATGTTGGGTTGCCGGGAGTATCGGACCCACCTCCAAATCGCTTACCATGGCCGCCAATTTAGGTGACGACATCGACTTTGCCACCCTCCACGGGGCCTATCTGGAGCAATGCCGTGCGCTGCTTGACGGGGGTGTGGATCTTTTCATCATCGAAACCTGTTTTGACATCCTCAATGCCAAAGCCGCCCTGGTTGCTGCCGGTGATGCTATGGAGCAGAGCGGACGTCGGGTGCCGGTTGTGGTATCAGCCACCGTTGACAGCAACGGGCGTACACTGTCGGGGATGACGTTGTCAGGTTTTACTGCCACCGTGGGGTGTTTCAATCCCCTTGCATTAGGGATGAACTGCGGCTTCGGCGCTGAAGAGGCCGTGGCTCTGACTGCCCCCTTAGAGAGCGCTCCGTTTGCTTTTGCGCTCTACCCTAACGCCGGTCTGCCCAATGAGTTAGGGGAATATGATCAGACACCCGAGGAGTTTGTCGACGCACTCCGTCCGCTGATTAACAACCGAAGGGTTAACATTGTCGGGGGATGCTGCGGCACCACCCCGCACCATATATCGTTGCTGGCTGCAGAGGTCAGGGGTAAGCAACCCCGACCCGTTCCCGCGCCGTCAGGAAACCTTGTGCTGAGCGGTCTGGAGCCGATGATGGCCGGCGGGGAGGATGATTTCATCGCTGTCGGTGAACGATGCAATGTGGCGGGGAGCCGTAAGTTTCTGCGTCTGATAAACGAGGGGAACTACAGTGAGGCACTCCGTATTGCCGCCGCACAGATTGAGGCGGGTGCGCGCATCATCGACGTCAACATGGACGACGGTATGCTTGACACCGAAGCCTGCATGAAGCGGTTCCTGCAACTTGCGGCGACCGACCCCTCCGTGGCACGTGTTCCCGTGATGATCGATTCCTCCGACTTCAATGTCATACGCACTGCCCTTACCCTGATTCAGGGACGCCCCGTAGTCAACTCCATCTCGCTGAAAGAGGGTGAGGAGAAGTTCCGCCGTCAGGCACGCGAAATCCATCGTATGGGTGGCGCGATGGTGGTTATGGCGTTTGATGAGCAGGGACAGGCGGTGACACCGGAGCGCCGCTTCGAGGTGTGCCGCAGATCGTTTGAGATTCTCACGCGCGAGGAGGGTATACCTGCGGGTGACATCATTTTTGACCCCAATATTCTGGCTGTGGCTACCGGAATTGCCGAGCATGACAGTTACGCCGCCGACTTCCTTGCCGCCACCCGCCGGATAACACGCGAACTGCCGGGATGCAACGTCAGCGGCGGGTTGAGTAACCTCTCTTTCTCGTTCCGCGGCAATGACCCGGTGCGCAAAGCAATGCACTCCATATTCATCAGCATGGCCCGACAGGAGGGTATGCGCATGGCTATTGTCAACCCCTCCGGACTGCAGGATGTCGACACTATTCCCGAGGATCTGCGGTCTGCCATCACCGATGTGCTTAACAATAGCGATGCCGATGCCACGGAACGTCTGATTGTTGTGGCGCAGAAATATCTACCCCCCAAAAAAGATAAACCGGCGGTAAGCAAGCCCGCCGAGGAACTCTCTGTGAATGAAACACTTATCAATGCCGTTCTGGATGGTAACGCCTCCGGAGTCACCGATCTGCTGACCAGGGCAATGGAGAGCGGATTGTCCCCTATCGAGATTATCGACAACATACTGATGAAGGGTATGGACACCGTGGGACAACGTTTCGGTGCGGGTGAGATTTTCCTGCCGCAGGTGGTTAAATCGGCTACCGTGATGAAAGAGTCCGTGTCATTCCTTACACCTTTCATCGAGCAGTCACGCAAGGGGGAGGACGCATCACGTGCCCACCGCATGGTGCTTGCCACGGTCAAGGGGGATGTGCATGACATCGGTAAGAACATAGTGGCGGTGGTTATGCGGTGCAACGGCTTTGAAATCATTGACTTAGGNGTGATGGTGCATCCNCAGGAGATTATCGATGCCGCAAAGAACCATGGTGCGGACTGCATCGGTGTGAGCGGCTTGATCACGCCATCCCTGACCGAAATGACGACATTGGCGACGATGATGGAGCAGCAGGGGTTGGAGATACCGTTGTTTGTGGGTGGNGCCACTACCTCNCCGCTGCACACCGCCGTGAAGATTGCGCCTAACTACAGCGGAGGGGTCATTCACACCACCGATGCCGCAGACCTGGCATCGAAGGCNCGACTTTATCTCGACCCNCAGTGTGCCGCCGAGAATNTGGCTGCCCTGAAACAGGAGCAGGAACGTATGCGCCGTGANCACGCCTNCGANACNGACCGCATGTCACCGGAAAAGGCGCGTGAACTGCGTCCNGATTATGCCGTGGCTCTCCCTGCATCCNCGCCTGATTTCGGNGTNCATATCCAGCCCGTGTATGTCTCTGATNTAATTGACCTTATCAACTGGAAGCAGTTCCTTGCGGCNTGGGGGATAAAGCCCTCCGATGNANATGACCCGCAAGCCGANGCGCTTATTGCCGATGCGTCGGATATGCTTGACGAGTGGGTTGAAAAAGACCTGCCTATCACTGTTGAGATGGTTGTGTGCGAGGNTTGTGCNGACAGCAACGACAATATNATACTNTTCAATGACGGGAAACAGGCAGTCACGTTCAATGCNCCGCGTCAGACCAGACTNATGGAGAGGGCTGACCACACCTTGTCGCTTGCCGACTATCTGCCTCAGATGGCGCAGGGGNTGAAGGTGCCGGTGGTGCTTTTTGCGGTTACAGCAACCTCAACACTCCGCCGGAAACTGGTGCGAGACCCTCAGAGTTACAACGGTATGCTGGCNGATCTGCTGCTACACCGTCTGGTCGAGGCTGCTACACAGTATGCACACTCCCGTATTGCTCCCCGTCTGGCGGGCTACACTGATGGCACTAACTCTATACGCCCTGCCATCGGATATCCTTCGCTTCCTGANCAGATGCTNACNCATGAGTTTGATAAACTNCTGAATTANAAAGCGATAGGGGTGCAACTGACTGAGAANGGCGCGCTTGATCCTGCTGCTACTACTACCGGAATTATACTGTTCCATCCTCTTGTGCGGTATTTTTCTGTCAGATAGTTGTTTTNCGTGGGGGATTTGNCAGGGGAATGTGTTTTTGTCCGGGTTGCTTCACTCGGCGTACCTGTCGGCACGCCCTTTTTGTGGGCACGCTGTCCGGGCACGCCTCCGCTTCGCTCCGGCGTACCCGGTTTCTCAAAGTCGGCGTCCTGACGGACGCCCAGGGNCTCAACGCACCTAATCTCCTGTGCTCCAGACTATATATACCTGTGCTCCCGGCTGTAGGAATATAAAGTCTCCTGTTTCTCCTGTGCTCCTGTCTATATATACATATTCTACCGGCTGTAGTGGAGGCTACACGCCACAGAAGTTCAGGATGATTTTGCCGGTGTTCTTGGGGAGGGTCTTGAACGGAGTGTGTGCTACGAGGAAGACTACGATGTCGGCGTCACGGAAAGATTGATTGAAGTCGGTGAGGTTGAAAATCTGATGCTGGGTCAGATTCGGCTCGGAAATCATAATCTCCGTGTTGTTGCTCAGTTTCATGATCTCGCTGACGATGTCGATGGCCGGTGACTCGCGGAGATCGTCGATATCCGGTTTGAATGCCAGTCCCATCAGCGCCACTTTCGGACGACGTTTGTGTTTCAGTTCAAAGTCGTTGATGCTCTGCTTGATTTTGGTGATGCACCACCGTGTCTTATTGGTGTTGACCTTTCGTGCCTGCTGCAACAGACCTGTTTCATCGGGGAAATTGGATATTAAGAAATACGGGTCGACAGCGATGCAGTGTCCACCGACACCACAGCCGGGGGTCAGGATGTTTACGCGGGGATGAAGATTGGCGAGATTGATAAGGGTGTTTACATCAATTCCGACATTCTGGCAAATGATGGATATTTCGTTGGCAAAGGCTATCTGAACGTCGCGGAAAGAGTTTTCAACGAGTTTGCANATCTCGGCGGTGCGNGCGTTGGTGGTGNGCAGTTGNCCTTTGACAAAGGATGAGTAGAAGCGTGCGGCCTGATCAGCCGAGGCTTCGTTGATGCCACCGATAACCCGGTCGTTGTGNGTGAGTTCGTAGACGGCGTTGCCCGGAATCATTCTTTCAGGGCAGTAGGCNATANATATTNTGTCNCGCAGTTCGGGGCGTTCCTGATAAATCATCTCAGCCATCTGTTCGGTTGTTCCTACGGGAACAGTTGACTCAATAACGAACAGATTTCCGGGCTCGAGCAGCGGGATTACGGAACGTGTGGCGGCCTCAACGAAACTGATGTCAGGCATTTTGCGGTTATTGATGGGTGTCGGGACCAACACGAAAAAAGCGTCAGCCTTNACGGGAGTTTCGCGTGCTATCAGTTTATGGCTCCGGACGGCATCCCGGAGCAACTCCTTCAGACCGGCCTCAACTATGTGAGACCTGCCACTGTTGGTATGCTCCACTATTGTTGGATTTAAGTCCACTCCCACTATTTCAATACCGCTGTTTGCAGCAACTATGGCAGTGGGTAGACCAATGTATCCTAAACCTATAAAACATGCTTTCATAAGAATATTCTTAGTGAGTCAACTATGCGGGCAGATGCGTGACCATCCCCGTAGCAACTGTTATGTTTAAGTGAATTGTTAATGTGTGACGGATTGTCGAGTATATTTGATGCTTCGCGCAGGATGTTATCCGCATCCGTTCCGACCAGTTTTACTAACTCGCCGAGAGCCTCGGTGCGTTCGGTTGTCCGGCGCATGACAAGCACCGGTTTGCCCAATGCCGGGGCCTCTTCCTGCACTCCTCCGCTGTCTGTCAGAATGACTGCGGACCTGGANATGAGCGAACAGAAGGAGAGGTAAGTGAGGGGATTGATCAGGAAGAGATTGTCAGGTTTGNCATCACCGGTNCCGAATAACCGGTATGCCGCNTGCCTGATGTTNGGGTTGAGATGGAGCGGNTAAACAAAGTCTGTGTCGGGATATTTTCGGGCGAGCATAGAGATAGCGTTGCANATCGAGCGGAATCCTTCGCCGAAATTCTCACGTCGGTGNGCCGTGATAAGGACNAGTTTTCTGTTGTCGAGGCGCATCGGGTCATATCCGGCATNGCGGAGTTCCGCNGCAATGACACTGCAAGTTTCNGGGGATGAGTTTATTTTTTCGATGACCATGTCGAGAGCATCGATNACAGTATTTCCGGTTACCACNATTTTATTTTCATCCACCCCTTCCGCNAACAGATTGCTGCGTGANAGCGNTGTCGGAGCAAAATGGCAGGAAGCGATACGCCCTGTGATCTGCCGGTTCATCTCCTCGGGCCAAGGGGAATAAATGTTGCGGGTGCGTAGTCCCGCNTCGACGTGNCCNACAGGAATNCGGCTGTAGAATGCAGCGAGGGCAGCCGCCGCCGATGTGGTTGTATCGCCGTGGACAAGCACCATGTCGGGGTTTATATCAGCGAGGATGTCGCGCATTCCTGTAAGAACCAGTGCAGTCAGGTCATAAAGGTCGTGCACCNTGTCCATAATCTTCAAATCATAGTCGGGAGTGATCTCAAACAGGTCGAGCACCTGGTCGAGCATCTGTCTGTGCTGACCGGTGACACAAACAATCGGCGTAAACTCGCGGGGATATTTCTNCAACTCCATGTAGAGCGGAGCCATTTTGATGGCTTCGGGTCGGGTGCCGAAAACGAGAAGTATCTTTTTCATTTACAATCTATTAGTTATGAGGAGCCACACGAATCGGAAAAGGCGGATCTGCCGGCGGATTCTCTTGGGCTGTTTCAGAAGCCTGTAGGCGAACTCCAGATTNTGCTCCACCCACCATTTTGGCGCGCGTTTCACTTTTCCGGTATATATGTCGAAACTGCCCCCCAGNCCCATGTACAGAGCCGGGTGAATTTTCCGTAGTTCGGCCATCAGTAACTCCTGTTTTGGCGACCCCATTGCCACAAAGACAACATCGGGTTTNGTTCGGAGTATGTCGGTAATGACATCCTTTTTCAGGTCATCGGTAGTGAGATAGCCGTCATGNAATCCGGCTATGGATATTCCCGGGAAATTTTGTTTCANGCGACGGGCGGTCTCCTCGACTACGGCTGCGGTACTCCCGAGCAGATAGAAGGAGTGCGACGGGGAGAGGTGTTCCACTAATTTCAGCCACAGTTCACACCCGGGNATCTTGCATGCATCGGCAATCCCCTTNCGNCGGGCCGCCAGTACGGGTCCTATGCCGTCGAGGTAACCNATGTTGGAGTTTATTATCTCCTTAACATTTTGGTCACGGTTGATGATTTTCTCGGCATTGACNGCGACGAGAATACTCCGTTTGTCAACTACGAAATCGAGCAACTCCGCAGTCGATGAAAACACATTGACTTTGCGTCCGTTTAATTCCACACTATTCATCCGGAGAANAAAGTTTTAATATATAATGAGATAANGCGTTGAACATGAAGGCATTACTCCATCTCATATATGATATTTTACTGCTGATAAACGGTTTGATCTGATAATAAAAATATCCTTTCGGGTCCTGCATGTTCGNGATAGTCCAGTTCACCACNTTCTCTGCCAAAGTCCGATGTCGGGTCAGTTGGTTCATGNNGGAGAGCGTNACCAGGAGTTGAGCGGGGGAGTGGATATCTATCGGGTAGGTTTTGTCATGATAATATTTCGGTGTGCCATCNTCCTTGAAGAAATNATTCAGATAGAACCGNAATCCTTGNTCGATAGCCCTGTCAAACGATTTGTCGCCTGTCGCGGTTCTGTAGCAGTTCAGNGCNTCGAGATTATAGCCGGTATGGAATGAATCAACCCATGACTGCACCGGGAGNAACCCATANACCCACCCNCCGTCGGGACGTTGAGCCTCACACACTGCAGTCACCGCNTGTNAGGCAAGTTNCTGATATTCAGGGTTATGAGTATANTTNTANCANATACTGAGTATCTTCACACCGAGNAGCGANGCATTGAACACCGTGTCNTTTCCGGAGAGAGGGGAGTANGAGAATAGAAATCCGCTGCCGTATGGAGTCCGATGCAGGTCGTTGATTACGAATTGAGCCGTTGACAAGGCAGTGTCAAGAAATTCCTTATCTCCGGTAATCTCGTATGCGTCGAAAAGNGCTGTGGCACAGAACGATGTAGCCACCACNGTNGGTGTAAATCGCGGGAANAGAAACAATCTGCGTGCCTGCCAGTCAAAGTTATACCCCCAGCATGCTCCATGATAATCCCCCTTTGAGCGGAGCGACAGCAACAGCCGCGCNAGCCTGTCAATGGTGGATTTCACTTCATGTTTCNGTCCGAAAAGATTCTGCAGTTCAGGAGCAGCCCCGATTGCCCGNTAAAGGTTGCAGTAGCCGGACAGAAACAGTGCTATCGCCTTGGGNTTATATTGCTTGGGGACAGCAGCCAAACGCCTCAGGTTAACNGGATTACGTTTGAATAACTGAATCATAATCANGCGACATACAGCNGAGTCTTTCAGCAACGGTAANNCNTTGAATATCTGCGAGTTGAGNCCATCGTAGGGGTCCCAACCCCTGAAATCCTCCGCTTCGCAGTATNTTTTCAGTTTNNAAAGTGATTCTNTGACACCGTTCATAACTTATCAAATAAATTTCGGTAAAAGTCGACCACCGAGGTTTGAGAATAGTCAGCCTCAACGATCCGGCGCGGTTGATAGGAGTCAATATTTCTGACAGCCTTCACCACGGCATCCANAAATGCCCGGTTTTGTTGCGGTCTGCAGTCGGACAGTTCCACGAGTTCACCCGATACCCCCGGTTTTATATATTCGGGGAAGGCACAGTGATTGTGGGCGACTA
This sequence comes from Bacteroidales bacterium, assembly GCA_014800385.1. Lineage (GTDB taxonomy): Bacteria > Bacteroidota > Bacteroidia > Bacteroidales > Muribaculaceae > CAJUPY01. The sequence goes on along the minus strand of JAAVGE010000002.1, from coordinate 11,385 downwards.
CCGGCACCCCGCAACTCATCGCCTCAAGTGCCGCCAACCCGAGACTCTCACTCTCGCGCAACGAGGGGAAAACCAGCAGGTCGGCAGACTGATAGAATGAGGGTATCTGCTTCTTATCCATCCNGTTGTGAAGTTTGCAGCAGTCCAACGCAGTCCGGTTAATCCGGTCGACATAATATGCTGCTTCCTTGCCATAATTGATNANATTGAAACAGACCCGTCGTCCGGTGGCAGATTCAATTTCATCTTTATGCTCAATCAGATATATCAGTGTGTCAGCACCTTTTTCTGCNGNAAGAGCGGAGGCAAATCCGATNGTAAAATCNTTGTNGNGTTTTCTTTCAGCAGAGAATAAAGCAGTATCAATTCCGCCGCTCGGGCTNACCAGAACNGACTTTCCGGCTTCCTTGAAACGCGACTTGAGTTTCCGGCTGAAATAATGAGAAGGNACAATATTATGAGCCTTGCCNACGAATNGGGCAAGCAATCTNTTGGTTATCCTGACAAACNTTCCTTTGCCNACAAGGTCATTGCCGTGCCAATGGACTATCAGCCTNTTNTTTCNAATAAACGGATTGAGAACAAGNGGCCACGCAAAGGGNAGATGGTTGACATANACCGTATGGCACGCGGGTGCTATCGTCAGNCATTTCAACCAGAACCGGATATATTTATAGAACTTGTATGCGGGGGTTATGGGACGGTCAAACCTGATAACGAGTTTTTCCACTCNCTGCCCCGAGGCTATGATGCACTCCTCCATACTTCTGATATATGCAGTATATTCCGGATAACNCTCCGACGGATAGCCGTTATTAATCAGTAAGATTCCCTTTTTCATAGTAGATTAACGAGACCATAAATCCGTAGACAGGNGCTACCATGGTNTTGCGGAAGCAGTGTCCCGCGGCGTATGCNACGGCAAGGAAAGAGGCAGTGACGAATAATACGGCAAAGAGAGTGATGCAGGGTTGAGAGAGGTAGCGTCNGAAAGCCTTTATNATAAAGTAGGCCGCGGGGGAGATAAACACCAGAAATCCTATCACCCCATAACCACCNAGCAGTTCATGGAAGTCAGCCTCAACCATACGGTAGCCCGCGGANATGCCAACAGATTGTGCNACATGATGATAGATGGATGACATTCCCCTTCCGAAGGCAATTTCATACCATTCAAGNCNGCCTATATAATCTTCGGCGGGATCGGTCAGCACANTACGTGCAGAGACCATCGCCTCCGAGGTGTACTTAGCCAACATATATTTATCATATACTGACAACAGNANCNTNATCACTTCAATCACACAAAGGGTGTAGCCTACGATAATCNCCGGTTTGANAAGNCGGAGCCGTTTGNNCANCAGGCTNTCNGTCGGGCGATAAACGAACACAATGTAACCNATCAGNATAGTCAGCCAGAAGAAAACTCCCAATATACCAACCCTGGTGGAGATNAGAATGGCACTCANCGATATNGTCAGAGTNANCAGGGCGCGTTTCCATCCGAAATGAGATAACATATACAGACTGCTTACCACTGTGGAATATAAAATTGTNAGNCCCAAATCATTGCCCGCCTTGAAATAACTCTTGGTGCCGAACCCGTAATNAGAACCGAANGTTTGATTTCCATANCCTGTCACGAACGACAGTATNACCGCACCGGCNATGAGAANGCCATAGATTGAAATAATCCTNANCGGGNTATGCTNTTTTATCTCTGCCCTGTATACGATAAAGAAAGTGACGATGATAAAGAAATACAGNATTTTACTGAAACTCTCTATTTCCACTCCGAGACTGTAGCCNCGGCCCGGNTCNATACCTTCCGTTATCATCCAGAAAGGTGAGGCCACAATAAAGAAGAGTANCGGAACGATNACCGTCCAGATAAAAACCGGCNTTNCTCTTTTTGTCAACAGATATAANATACTNGCCATTATNACAANNCTAAGTACCTGGCTGATTGGAATATNNNAGTGGAGTTGNACATTGAAGAAACCCGAAATCAAGTCAACGACAATGCTGACCGGGAAAATCAACATCAGCAGTCGCTTTATTCTCGTTGATATGAGATTCTCGTCGGGGTTCATCGCTGTATATGNAGATAAGTAGAAGTTGAAAATTTCTTTATATTATCAAGCAGATGNTGTTTTAAACTAATTTTCAACATCTACTTAGTATCAATTCCTATCGTGTTGAATCACGGTAATATCTGTATGCNTGCCGGATTTTGAAGAGTACCGACCTCATCATGTTGAAACTGCTGAAGTTACCGTTAAAGGCTGACTTCAGCGGATACCTCCAATACCAGTCCAAGAGATGACCATATTTTTGATATGANAGTTGAGGGTGATATTCGAGAATCTGACGTTGAGTTTCACGTGGTGAGTAAATCAANGCCATNGCCTTGATTTTGAAACGCTGCTGATTNATGGCCTCACTNATTTCAGGATACTTTCCTCCGAAGAAATCAGCCAGGAAATCATATACACNNAGGCGTTTCANCACTTCCCGGTATGACGGACTTGAGGTATANGTGTTCAGNTTNCTTCTGTTATAGTGGACAAACGCNCNNTCAATCTTACCGACAGATGTGGCATANAACAGGAGTTGTGCCGTCACAGTGGTATCTTCNCCGATATTTACNCCCGGNAATGGTTTTACGGAATATTTTTCATACAATGCCCGTTTCACCAATTTATTCCAGACCATGCATCCTACCCCATCTTTATTGATGATGAGATTGCCGATACGNCGGGAGAGATCGCTGTCGACCGGACAGGANTGATAGATTTCCCGTTTCTTATAAGAGATGAANTAATCCGCGACGACGATGTCGTAATTTTGTTTCTGCGCCGTGGCATACATAGATTGCAGCATATCCTTTTCGAANAAGTCATCGCTGTCAAGATTAATCACNTATTCCCCNTTGGCATGATCGAGGGCAGTGATTCTCGCNGCNGCCAGACCCATATTCTCNTTATGGNTGACCACCTTCACCTGNGNCTGCCGGGAGGGATATTGCCTGATTAAGTCCNTCAGAATATCCATGCTGCCATCNTTCGTGCANTCANTCACAAAGATGAACTCCACCCCCTCGGTCATTGTCTGCTCAAACAATGAACGGANTGATCTGCCGATATATTTCTCTACCCCATAGACAGGGACNAGNACNGATATTTTGGGTTCAGCGGTCATATAGAGTGTTTGAACTTAGANANNGATCGGATTATATTTCGCAGGAAAAGAAACCGGNCTGTCTTACCTTGTAATGCAAGTTTATAGGGGAGCCGCCAGTAACCGGGAACCAGATGCTTATGTTTCTCATATTCGAGCCACGGATAGATGGCGAGGAATTCCGGCAGACTGTCGTTATCGCAGTTTGCTATGGCAATCAGTTTATCCTTGAATCTCTTTTCATCGAGTTCTTCATCATAGACCGAGCCCCGGGAGGAGAGAAAGTCAGCCACGACATCTGTGGCCATCAATCGCTGGCGTAAATTTGATGCCGATTTATNCTGAGTNTACGCNCCGGGATTTTGCTTAAAATAATGCTGNAAGGCGCGGTCAACTTTTGTTATTACAGAGGCATNATACATGATCTGTGTGGTCACNATGAAGTCCTCACCATGATTTATACCCTCNACAGAGCGGATGCCATNTTCGCTGTANAGGCTTCNTCTGATCAGTTTNTTCCATAGACTCGGGAAGACCGACCGGTTGCCATATTTCCAGGGGGCTATGATACTTTTCAACATCTCCTCCCTGCTGTCAGACAGATGGCACACCTGATAAACATCCCCTTTTTCNAATGTCCAGAAAAAGTCTGANACNACNACNTCCGCATCCTTAGCCAACGCNGCCTGATACATTACCTCGAGCATATCNNGNTCGGAAAAGTCGTCGCTGTCNAGGTGGAGGATATATTCTCCGCGGGCAGCGTCAAGTCCCGTCTGNCGGGCGGCAGCAAGACCGCGGTTGCGNTGATGGTGGATTATTTTTACCNGTGGANTGANCTGCGGATATTCCCCGATGAGNGAGTTCAGCAGTTCCATGCTCCTGTCCTTCGTGCAGTCGTTAACGAAGATAAATTCCACCCCTTCGGTCATGGTCTGACCGAAAAGCGAGCGCACACACCGCCCGATGTATTTTTCCACTCCGTAGACCGGAACNATCACAGATATAGCGATATTTTCCATTTNCTTTTATTTNAGAAATANNCGCAAAATAAAATCNANTCTCANNNGNGCCANTANNACNAGTATCTTTGACCGGAAATTCACGCAGTCATCAACTCCTAATTCAGGCCANAAGTTGCGCCACCGGGTCATATCGTGAATCTCTTTGAATCTCAGCATTTTATTTCTGCAGCGGGAGAGTTGGCGGTTGAGGGCAACCCTGATTTCNTTNTCCTCCGGCTGAGAGTTGACAAAATCTCTGAGATAACNGTACATCTTCACCGTGTCATCATAATTCTTCCGTAAAGCNCTGACAGATATNGCATTNGGATTCAANCGGTTATAGTGATAGAGCGGTTGANTCAGATAACTCACCTTTGAACAGAGCGCATGGGCNANGAATGANACCGGGAANTCCTCGCNATTGTTGATATCCGGCACATCCATCCCGAACGTCATATAGAATGAGCGNCGAAACATCCTTATCCAGACCATGCAATGAAGTCGNGATTCGAGCAAATCAATCAATTGGTTANGCTTGACCGGGTTAAAATGCTGATTTACANTCANTGATGAGTTTTCGCGCTCAANNATATAGTNGCANACCACAATATCGGAGTCGGTACGTTTCGCCTGTTCATACATCAGGCTACAGATTTCCGGCTCGACCCAATCGTCGCTGTCGCAATGGATTATGTATTCTCCGCGAGCCGCGCGTACACCTGTTTTGCGTGTTGCCGCCAGCCCTTTGTTTTCGCTGTGGGTCAGAATTGTCACCTGTGACTGCCGTTCCGGATAATCTTCAAGCGTTTTCCGNAGAATNTCNATGCTTCGGTCAGGGGTGTGGTCATCGACGAAGATAAACTCGATGGCNCTGCGCATGGTTTGCTCCATCAGCGAGCGGACCGATNTCTCAATATAGCGCTCGACGCCGTAAACCGGAATTATTACTGAAACCTTAATCTCTTCCATAGGGTTTGACATCGGGCAGATCGTTGAGCCATGTACGGGCGTATGCCGAGAGTTTGCCGTAGGTGTTGTCGATATATTCCACAGGCTTATGGAGNAGCACCGACAGAATCATGGCATGGAGGCGTGTGGTGACGATGCGGGAGAAAGGTTCCATAAACTCAAGCCCTTTTCTCGTCATGGAATTCAGGATGAATCTGTTTGCAAAAAATTTTATTGCACTGTCAACCGGTGGCAGGGGAATGCCGTAGCGTCGGAAATCCCGTGAGATTCTNCTNNCCCTCTTGAGATTGCGCAACATACGCGGGAAATATTCCGGNGNTGGCCAGTCGGAGGTCACNTCAGCCTCATGCAGGGNNGTCGGTGCATCCTGAGGGAGTTCTTTGTCGGCGCGGAGCAGAAAAAGGGTTGTTCCGTTTTCATGATACCTGTAACGTGCCAGNAACCGTGGGGAGATGCAGAAGGCCATNTCCGGGGCAAGATNGATATGATTGCGGCTGAAACGGGCCGANAGGANGTCGAGACTCGGCTGTTCCCGGGCAAANAGATGGAGGTCGGGGTGACGTGCCATAAGGTCGGAATCNTTATCAATCAGACCTTTATCCTGATAGCATATTGACTGCGGGAGCATCACNATTCTGTNTCCGGGATAGCGTNCGATNATTTCGAGTCGGTATTCCTGCAGNCCGCGCCACAGATCTCCGAAGTTTCCGCCCCCNGTCAGTATGATGGTGACATCTTTATCCAGAGTGGGAAACGGNAAGTATCCGNCTCCGTAACANCCTANGAGTTCAATGCCGTTGTCNCGNAGGAAATCCACNGTACCCTGCCATATCAGCAAGTCACCCACATTATCGTAGTAGGGAGCATCNNCNATAACGACGCGCCTGCTCANGAGTGGCTTGAGTTGATCGGTTAAAATCTGACGCAGTTGCGCAATTTTTTTGTCAAAACGCTCCATTTTTTTCCAATCAAACGTCGGAAGGAATAGATCAGGTTTTCCAATCTGTTCTGACGCAACGCCTGTTGCTTGGCCTGCGGGGAGAGCAGATCGTTATTCTCANACAACTTCTGCGACAGGAACCNGCGCATCTCCTCCCCTACCCAATGGCGGCCATCGGCAGTGACNCGGTCACGCATCTCCAGATATGAGGGAGTGACCANATCGGGAATCATGCCGAGCGAGAGCCAGGAGTGGCCGTTATAGCAATGAGCCTTNTCGCATTTCCCTATCGGGCAGAAATAAATGGGCATCGNAGGGTTGTCAAATATTTCAACGGGTCTTGANCCGTAGCATTGCGAGAATGTTCCGTTAGCCAGATTAATGGTTCCTCCATATAACCCATTGTAGCAAAACTCTTTACGCGGCTCNCCGAATATCTTCATCTTGAAATCGAACAGAGGGGAATCAAACTGNCCCCACACCTTGATATACTCCTCGCGCGGGAGAGCGGAAAGAATCGGTATNCCGGACTTGCTCTCTTCGCGNGCCACAGTGATATGACAAAGCGTACCGAGATTGTTGATACACACCTGNTTGATTTCCTCAATANANGGTATCTGGTCATCGGAGGGAGTCAGTTCCACGGTGAACGAAATGTTGCTGCGTTCGACGAGGCGTATGTTGCCGAAATATTTCTCGAGGAGTCCNTTCGACTTCAACTCCATGAAGTGAAACGAAATCTTGAGTATCAGATGCTTCTGTAGTTCCGCNGGGATNTTTTCNGTCAGTTCCCTGATACGCTTNGTCGGCAATCCGTTAGTGACCAGCATNACGTAGTGACCCTCCTCGAGCAGTTCNCGTGTCAGGTCCACTATGTATGGAGCCATAAGCGTTTCCCCTCCCCCNCAGAGACTGAGCAGACATGTTCCGCCCAGGCGATCGCGCGACAGNGACTTACGGATATGCTGAATNCTGAANCCGAGGGGCTTNATTTCGANTGAATCCGGATGTANTTGACTNATATAGCAATAACTACATTGAAGATTGCACCTGTACACAGGCACATACACGTCGAAATATCTTTTCAGTCTGTGGTTATTCAAGGAATGAGAATCCATAGCCTGCTTCATAGAGCCATTTAACAGTATTTTTTAAGAGTATCCGGTTGGAGTGTTCNTTTGACCATGTCACTATTTCACCGGNAGTTGTTCCGGGGGTATAGCGTTCGGGNTTATGCCATAATTTCCATTCGTGGATGAACAGTACCAGTGTGTCAGCATCCTCCCGATGTTTCAAATCGCTGAGTATATGATAATTATCATCTACTCTCAGATCGGTTTTTATGTATGANATGCCGTTTTTGANTATTTTTTCGCCGTTGCCTACGGTCAGGGATTCGGAAGGGGTGAGATTATATGAGGGNCGGTTGATGTCGTCGGCNCAGAGCAGATATTTTACACCCGTCAGGGGGTTCAGAAGNGAGTCNGGNGCGAAGAAGTAGTGCAACCGCAATGTNGAGGCTATCATTGCCGAATCGGCAAAATTCGCAACCGCCGTATTCAGATTATTGTATGAATTACTGAAATCCACCACCGACACAAGACTGTTAAATTCAGTCCGTTGACTGTGATAACCTATTTTTAACCAATCAGATGCCCTCNGGAAATCCTGTTTATATTTCAGCGGCATATCGCCAATGCGGGTGTAACCGTCGCGNCAGGGGAAATATTCGTAGGTGTAGAGCGTGATCCGCATGCCATAGTCATCATGCAGTTCCTTCAGGAANGCCATCAGGGGGTGTTGGAACAGNGAGTCATAATCCTGCTGATTGGNGATGAGGTCGCCGAACAGTTCTACATCGTCCANACTGAGNTGTACCACCCNGTTCCCCTCCNCGCGTTCACTGCTGTGGTCTGTANGNCATGAGCAGAGGATGGGGGTGATGAAAAGTACTGCGAGGAAGATTAAGGCATTTCGCATATNACTTAAACTTCTTGAGCACCGACTGCAGGATTATCTTACGCTCCTTGCCGTTCAGCCCTATTCCCGCCTCAAGGAGCAGCACAATCACCAGACTTCCGGCTATGGTTATCAAGGGGTTGACATTGTCTGTCATTTCCAGATAGTGATAGCCGGCATAGAGTCCGACGCATGCGGTTGCCAGTAATCCGGAGGGTAAGAAAACCGAGCGTAANATNCGGAGCATGGAAATTTGTGGTATACTGTTCTTAAGGAGCCACAATCTGGCAACGAGGGTGATGCATGAAAAGGTGGCAATTGTAATCAGGACCGATGGTGGAGCCATGCCGCAGTGGAGAAGCAGATAGGCAGTGGGGAGACTGAGCAGTTGGAGTCCGCCAACGGTAATCTCATAAAGCCTCACGCGCCCNGTCGCTCTNACTCCCGCCCCGATGCTNTAGGTAAAACTTTCTACAAGCGACGTGACAATCACTAATTTTATAAACATCGGAGTGTAAGGGGGATAGGTGCCCAACCATATNCGGAGAATCGGCTCGGTGGCTATCAGAATAGGGAAAGAAACAATCAGGAGGAGATAAAAGGAGATTTTGCTACCGAAGATAATCAGACTTTCGGTGCTGTCGGTGTCACCTGCGGCATAGGTCTTGAAAATCTGAGGTCTGACCGCCATAGTAAAATTCTGGACAAAACCGTTGAGGGCGGTATTCACCTGAGAAGAAAGGGTATAGGCAGCATTCACCACGGGGCCAAAGAAGAGGTTGAGCAAGATGTTGCATCCCTGATTTTTACCTACCCATGANAGTGTGCCGATTGTGCTCCATGACATGAATCCNGTCATAGGACGTATCAGGTCCTTGTCATATATGGCTCTAAGTGACTTACATTCATGGAAATAGTGGCGGCAGTATATCAGGGTGGCAGCAGTCAGAATCACCACCGTNCCNAAATTGAGAAGNGCGTATACCTCCAGTTTATCTGCGATGATGCAGGTGAGTGATAGTGCTACCAAAAGTTTCATCGCTGCCTCCAGAACACTTATGATGGCGAATGCCTCCATCNTTTCGCGGGCCATAATTACGGCGCTGAACGGCGTGCGCAGTATGGTAAAGACAAACGAGGCNACNGAACANTGATACACCCAATTGGCTGCCGAAAGGCGGTCGGGAGGGATGGTCATATANTGATTCAGAAACCATAGTCCGAGGGTCTCCGCNANCAGCAGTATTATCAGGGAGAGGAAAATATGGATGGTGATTGCCGAACGGAACACCCGTGTGGCACCCTCCNGATCATCCCTGCCGAGGGCAACCGACAGGAACCGCACGGTGGACATCGTCATCGCTCCGTTAATGAACATCAGCATCACGATCAGTCCGCCGACGACACCGTATATGCCGTAGTCAACCTCGCCGAGTTGCTCCAGTACCACACGTGAGGTATAGAGCGAAACGCCCATTACCAGAAACATTCTGAANTAAAGCATCAGAGTGTTTCTGGCAATGCGAGAGGTGGATGTTGCCCGGGGGNTGTGGCTCAACAGATNAGAATATTACACCGGCTTTCACACCGACGAAATTCAAACCTCCCACATTACGGTAGACGTTGTATCCGTCGGGNGTGCAGTTGAGTTTTGTCTTGAAGAAAACNCCAATGCGGATGAGTGTGTTCTGCAGGGGGAGGTTGCCACCGGCTTCAATGGTNGGGGTGATGAGCAAGCCTGCTTTTTCATTATCCTTTTCCAGAGTGTTGGTCTGGAAATTCCATGCTCTTGCTTTCAGGGTTGAGTAAGCGACGGGTGAAAAACCNACGAGNCCGTANAACGAACTTTTGCCGNANGAGAGTCTGCTCCACTCCAACTGAATGGGGATACCAACCTCCAACATGTTGCGCATGTGGGTNTAATCGTTGATTTTGTTGGTGTAGTCCATCCCTAACGACAGACCATAGTTGATGAACAGGTCCTGNCGGATTTTCTTTTTCCATACACCTTCGATACCGAAATCNTTTGATGTCTGACTGTTGGCTGCNGCAAAGANNGAGACCTGATAGGCGGCATCGGGATTCTCAACTTCGGCGGCCTGCGCCTGTGAACTTACCCCCAACATGAAGAGGGCGCTGATGAGCATTAATAAACTACTTTTCATTGTTCATTGATTGTTATGTATCACTTCAACATTAATTTTCTCGATATTTANTCGGGCTGCACCTCTGATTCCNACTNTTACCGCNAGTTCCAGAAATTTGTCGTCGCAGGCCAATACTTCGCCTGTCAGCCCCATCAAGGGTCCGCGGATGACCCTTACTTTGTCATTAACCTTGAATATGTCCGGGTCAAATGTGACGGGGTAGTCNGACTGGCCGAGTATGAACTTGAGTTGCTCTATCTGGTTGTCAGGAATTACAGCCGGTTTACTGCTACCCCCCCCCCATTAGATTTAAAGGNTTTATTANCAGGGTGTTANGAAGCAGATTGGAGAGGTTTTGGCTTTCGGTGCGGACGAATATTATCATTGGGATAACCACTACCTCGACCATCTTTTTTCTGTCGGACCATTGGCGTAACTGNTTCTGNACNGGGAGGTAGTTTTCTACNCCTATGCTGTCGAGGTATGCCCTTACTTTCTTTTCGCTTCTGGGGCGTGTGTAGAGTGCNATCCAGAATTTCGGGCACGCTTCGCGGTCGTCAGTCCCATTGACCGACGAGCCGTATGGAGGTTTCGTTGTGTTTGTCATCTCTTAAAGAATGATGNTTTTTAGAGATTTCNGATGCAAATATAGAAAAATTTTTTCACAAAGAGAATATTTTATGACCGCAGAACGGGNGTNGTGGNGTGATTTTTTTNGGACAGGAGCACAGGAGAGACAGGAGGTTTTAGGTGTTATTTTTTGGACAGGAGAACAGGAGGGACAGGAGGNGTGGTGGGTGTGTGTTTAGACAGGAGAACAGTAGGGACAGGAGGGGTTTATGGTGTTTTTGTCCGGGTTGCTTCACTCGGCGTACCTTTCGGCACGCCCTTTGAGGGTGCTTTCTAACCGGGCACGCTTCCACTCCGTTCCGGCGTGCCCGGTTACGCAAAATCGACGTCCTCCGGACGTCCATGGGCTGATTTAAGGCCAGTAGAACTGGAGAGACGGGAGAGGCGTTGTGGTTGATGGTGGGCGGCTGCTCCGTGGAGCAGCCCTACAGGGCTAACGAATCGCGCGTAAAATTACTATAATAAACTGGTTATCAAGAAAGTAGGGCTGCTCCACGGAGCAGCCGCCCACCATCAACCACAACGCCTCTCCCGTCTCTCCAGTTCTACTGGCCTT
>JAAVGE010000001.1 GCA_014800385.1 Bacteroidales bacterium | reverse complement strand
TCGAGTATGTTACCACCGAAGTCAATGCTGTATTCGTCGATGCTGCCTCGTTCGCGGACACTGCCACCGGCGTTACCCGATGTGCCGTTCTGCCACAGACCGACGTAGGAGTTTTTGCCGGCCCCGGGGTTAATCATGTAACTGTTATAGGCAAGGATGCTGAGCCATTTGATACCTTGTTCGTAGGGGTCGTAATCGTAATCTTTTGGGTCGAAAAGATCATCCTCGGAGTAGCCGTTTGAGATGTTGGCGATGTAGTTTGAGAGTGATGTGCCGATAGTGGGACCGTAGTATTGACCGTTTGTGACAGCACCGAAGGAGTAGGTACGGTCAAATGAAGCCACACGTGAGTAGGATGCACCCCAGGAGAAAGATCGGAATGTGTCGCCATTGAGGTTTACCGCACCGATGTAACCGAAGTTGTTGCAGTACACATGGGTCTTATCCTGTGTGAACGAGCCACCGTTAGTGGTCATTTTAGAACCGGTCATGTTAAAGTCGACGGTGAGGCTGACTTCGCTTTTACGATAGAGGCCGATACCCGCAGGGTTCTGGTTGAGCGATGACATGTCGCCACCTAATGCGGTGAATGCGCCACCCATTGACATGAAACGAGCCGTACCGCGCAGGTCGGACTGCGAGAGTTGGTTGGCGTCGAATCCGCTTTGAGCCATGGCACCCAAGGCTGCCATGGAGGCCACTGATGTGAGGATGAGTTTCTTCATAAATATTTAGTTGTTTTCAATTTCATGTAGAAGAATGAATGTGGAAGAATAGGGGTTGAGCCACTATGTGCTTAACGACGGCGACCGCCACCCGAGCCTGCGCCGCCACGGTGTCCGCCCATTGAACCGCCCATTGAACCGCCACCGAATCCTGCACCGCTGCGGCGTCCGCCTGAGGTGCCGAATGATGAGCCGGAGTTATGGTTGGAGTTTGAGTTCTGGTTGTAATTATAGCGGTTTGAGTTGCTGCTGTTGCTATTGTTGCTGTTGCTGTTGGCACCGGGACGGCGACCGCCTGATGTGCCTGAATTGTTGAAGTTGCCATTGTGGTTGCCTGACGAGGGGGTGTAGCGGTTACCGCTGCCGTTAGTGGCAGTGCCGGGACGACGTCCTCCGTAGGTTGGAGCATAACCGGAATTATAGTTACCGCCGTGATTAGGACGGTGGGTTATCATGCCACCGACTGAGGGTCGATAGGGATAACTCGGTCCCCAGCCACCGACGGGATAGCCCCATCCGGGACCCCATCCCCATGACGGACCCCATCCCCATGATAAGGACCATGACGGACCCCATCCCCATGCGTAGGAAGGACCCCACCATCCGGGGCCGTAGGGATAATATGGATCCCATCCCCATGAAGAATAGTACCAGGGAGAGCGCCAACCGGCGTAATACCATGGCGACCATGAGTCATTGACATAGATATTTATGTTGACGGGATCAGCCTGACTCTCGGCCAACGCTTCATAATAGTTGTACTGGAGGTCTTCGTTTCCGCTGCCTATGACAATATCGGGATTATAGAAACGTTCGATACGACGGGTGTAGACAAAGTCACCGTTCTCGTTCATGGTGGTGTCAATCACCTCACGGGTGGCATAGCGTCGGTTGTATTCATCGACATTGCGGGTGTTGTCGGTGTAAACTGTATATTGGTCGGAGCCGGGCAGAGGCTGCGATGCCAGACGTTTGGCCTCGGCTGCCTTTTTGGCTTTCTCGGCCTGCTCCTTACGCGCTTTGTCGGCATTATAATATATGTCATCATCGTAATAATCCTGTGCTACGGAGCATAGTGCAGTTCCGAGCATCAGTGATGTGATTAACCAAGATTTGCGTATGTTCATATTCCTGAATGTTTAGTGATGTTATACTGCTTTGACCTGAAATTACTACAAAGGTTTAATTAACAAAGATATAACAAATTATAATGAAATACAATATCTCTTAGATTCTTTAACAATCAATAACGCGGGATTGTTCAGGGAATTTTCAGAGAATATTAATACCATGTCACGCCGTTTGAAGCGGAGGAGCGTTTGTCGTACTTGACATCGCTGAGCATGGCGGATTTCACGGAGATGTGGAAGTTGTAGGATTTGTAGGGTCCTACGGGGATGACACTGGCACGCATGGTGAAACAGTGGAGGTCGCGCGACACGTTACAGTTCATGTAGGCGATTTTGTGTGTGTCGAAGTTGTAACTTGCCGAGAATCCCATGGACCAGTTTTTTGTAGGTCTGATATTGCCTGAGAATGAGAGGTTCTGGGTTATTCGGCCGTCATAGTCCATCTTCTTTTTGTTGAATGAGCCGTAGGCGTAACTGATGGAGTAGTTGAACGACAGGTTCCAGGGCACGCTCCAGGGCACATAACCGTCATCGGTCAGTTCCACGTCATCCTCTTTTTTAGATACGCGACCGGGACGACCGGAGTTGTTGCCGTTTTCAGAGCCGTCTTTATTGTTTTTGTTGCTGTCGTTATCTTTTTTCTTACTGAAAGTGGCATTGCTGAGGGTGTAGGAGAATGATGTGCCGGTGCTTGACAGTTTTGCGAGTCCTTTGCCGGCCTGCAGACGGGTGCGGTTCACTTTAACGGGATTACCTGCCTCATTGAGTTGGTAGGTGTAGACATCCCATGTTGCGGAGAGGTTAAGATTGAAATTTTTCATCAGTCGCAGCATCAGGCTCGTGTTGATATTGCTCCAGTTCAGCGAGTCGGCGGCAAGGTTGTAACTCTGCGATACGGTGAAGTTTTCAATCAGTGATATTTTCTTCTCTCCGATGCTGTCATTGTCGCTTTTTACCTTCATTTCCAGGTTGTTGGCAAGCGACAGTGAGACGGTACCCGATTTGCCTTCGCCGGGCACTCCGAACATGGAGTTGGGGAAGTAGGAGTAGCGACGGGTTTGCATTTCGCCGTTGGTGCCCATGAACTGATACTGACCGTAGTAGCCGAAGAATGATGAACCGAAGTCGGGAGAACCTGAGAAAGAAATGGTGGGGGTCATCACGTGGCGTATCATCTTCACCTTGTCGCCGAGGAAGGGCATCGGTTTCCAGAAGCCGTAGATTTTGGTGTCGAGCGATATACCGGCCTGGAAATCCCACACGTTGTAAAGGCTATAGGTGGTGTCGCAGATTTCGGCAGAAGCGTTCGGATCCCATTGACGGCGAACTTTGCGGGTGTACATTCGGTCGGTCAATGAAACCGAAGGGGTGAGGTTGATGTATTTGAACATTGAGAATGTGGCGGAGATGGGCAGTGAGTGTTTCATGCCGTTTCGCCAGTCCTTTATGAGGCTTTTCTTGAAGAACTCATCCTGCCTTGAGGTCAGCGAGTTCTGGAGCAAACCGGAGTAGGAGATACGAATTTTCTCATACCAGCGTTCTTCACCGACGGGATTCTTGCGCTTGAACGGCGCCAGTTGCGACATGGTGACGGTTACGTTGGGAAACGACACGGTCAGCGTGGAGTCCTGTGTGCGCTGGGCGATGTTCATTGTTGTTGACAGTGACCATTTTGAACGGGGGAAGCGATAGGTCATGTTGACTGATGAACTCTTGGTGCTTTCCGTGAACGAGTTGCTGTAGTAACTGTTGAGGTCATTGCGTGAGTAACCGCTGGTGGCGAAGTTGACACTTGCCGACAGAGTCATGTTGGGGTTGGCTTTCGAATCCTGCGAGTGGGACCACACCACCTGGAAGTTGTTCTGTTTGCTGTAGTCCGACTGTCCCTTGTCGCCGTATATGGTGGTCAGATAGTTGACAGAAAAACTGCCGCTATATTTATATCGTCGGTTGTAGGTTGACTGCGCGTTCAGTCCCCATGACCCTTTTGTGTAGATTTCTCCTGTCAGGGCAAGGTCGATGTTGTCGTTTATGGCGAAGTAATATCCACCGTCGCTGAGATAGAATCCACGGTTGTAATCATCGCCGAATGTGGGAACGATGATACCTGAGGCATATTTGTCGGAGAACGGGAAGTAACCGAAAGGTAATGCCAGGGGTAGGGGAAGTCCGGCGAGAACCAGATAGACCGGACCTGTCACGACATTTTTTTTAGGTTTGACTTTTGCTTTGGTGAGTTGAAACCAGAAGTGGGGACACTCGGTGTCATCGCAGGTTGTGTAGCGTCCGTTCTGCACATAATATTCGTCGCCGTCGGTTTTTTTGGTCTGGCCTCCGGTGAGGAAACCCTCTCCCTGCTGAGTCACTACATCGGTGATGAATGCACGCTTGGTTTTGAAGTTGTAACTCATCGTTTTGGTTTCGTAGGTGGAACCTCCCTCTTCAAATATCGGAGAGCCGATGATTTCACCTACCGAGTCCGGACGTCCAACGGCGTAAACAGTGCTGTTCTGCAGATCAACGTCAATCTCGTCGGCATCAAGTTTCATGTCGCCGTAATCCACCTGACCCTCACCGTAGATAATGGCTCGGTTACGTCCTATCATGATCATGGAGTCCTTGGACTTTATGTTGACAATATTGTCCAGGTCGACCTTCTGCCTGCGTATTCTTGAAACGGGCTTAGGCATTGTGTCGGCAGGGATTGCGACAGAATCAGACGCTATTGTAAGTGTGGTGTCAGCAGGGAGTGGAAGAGGCTGAATCGAGTCGGTCATCTCCGCCACATCGGGTGTACGGGCAGATGTAACCATCGGAATCCAGATGGTGAGAATTAACGGAACAACCGCTGCTGATATTATATTTCTTAGTTTGTTTTGCAAAGCGAACTCTATGTGATAAGATTCTGATGCGGAGAGATTGGAGACTGAGACAGTAGAAAACACTCATTGCAGTCTCAAACAGAGTACAAATTTAGCGATTATTTTTCAACTGCAATCAAAAATGCTGTTAAAATGTGAAGTGGAGGGCTATTCTGAGACCGGATTTGTCAATATCGGGACGGTTAAGATAACTCAGACGCCAGACATAGTCCACCCTGAGACATCTGAAGAGATTGTCCACCCCTGCAGAAACTTCCATGTATGGCTTCCAGTTCATCCCGGTGGTGTTGCATTGCTCGGGGAATTTCAGCAGCCAGGGACTGTATACGGGATTATTGGTGTCGCTCAGTTCGCCGGCATAACCTCGGAAACAGAACACCTCTCTGAGTTTAAGGCGTTTAAATCCGGGGATATAGTTGAATATGGCTCCGTTGGCCCAGTAAGTCAGATCCCATGAATAGTAACTGTCTGCAACAAACTCCAGCGGGTTCATGAGAGCGAAACTCTCCGGCTGGATGGTGTAGGAGAGGTTGGCGTTTGGGGTAAACAATTGCGGGAAGGGTGTGGCACCCCACAGGTGTCCCCCCTTGACAATTATGTCGGTGTATCCGAAGGCTGAAAACCATACCCGTTTCTGAACGCTGAGTTCGGTTTTGTTTATGCCGAAATTGTTCCCGCCACGTGGGTCGGGTCCGTAGGTGTGTGACAACATGAACACCGGTGCATCCAGATTGATAGGAAAACGGTTAGTGCGGTTCTGATAGAATTTTTCGCCGGGTGCATAACGCAGTTCAACAGTTCCGCAGGTCATGTCATAGTGTGAGAAACGCTCCCCGTAGCCGTTCACAAACGGGACAAAGTCGGTAGCCTCCTGACGGTGGTGCTGAACAGATGCACTGACCGAGAAGTTGTTTCTCAGTTCAAGCGTGTATTTCAGGTCTGTCACCCTGTGATAGGTCATCAGGGTGTTCTTCATTCGCTTGAGCGAAAGGAACATATTGTCCATGTTGGTGAACATGTAGTGCTGACCGATCTGGTCTACATCGTAGAGGTGGCTCACCATAATGGAGTGGATGGGAAATTCGCGTGAGTGGTAATCTTTCTTTATGAAGGAATATTCCAGTTCGGCGCGATACTTCAGGTTGTGATCTTTGGTGCCGTATGCCACATAGCCTCGCGAAAACCAGTTCGGCGACAGGTTGGCTGTGGTCATTCCGCCGAAACGTAGTCTCAGTCCTTCAACATCGTTACCGCTGATGAAGGAGTTGAGCGGGCCGATGTCGAATTTGTTGTCGTGCATGGATGTTCCTACATATCCCACCGACATATATTTGATGAATTTCTCACCCCAGTAATATAGTTTTACGGAGCGCATACGCTTGACAAGTTCGCTGACACGCTGTTCGTTGTGGGTGGGTTTTATCAGGGTGTGTTGGTCCCAGTAGGCTGAATCGCGCAGGGTTGCTCCATCTGCTACGACTTCTTTTCCGAGCATGCCGAACAGTTCCGGTTTGTCGGAAGGGTTGAAGTTGTGGTTGTCGTAGCGTGTGTTACGCCGCACGTACAGCCCTTGCATGCCGGGAATGACAGACAGTTCCACCGTCATGTCATCGTTGGTTTTCAGGCGCGACCCGTCGGAAGCACGTTCGTAGGTCTGGCTCAGATAAAGGTTTTCGATAAAGTTGAGGTTGATACCAGGAGGTAGACGCATTTCCACCCGTTTGACAAACATGGTGGTGTCTGCCTCCGGAACATAGATGTGACCCGTAAAGCCGAACATGGCCCTGTTGTGGGGGGTAAATGATAGTTCGACGCACTGCTCTCCACCTATGTCAACAGTGTCGGTAAGGAAAAACTTGTAGAAGTCGGGGGCTATACGTGACAGAGGGGATACGAATCGGTTATGAAGAATGTTTATGTCATTGTCATAAAGGTCAACTTCGCGCAATACATCCTCCAGAAAAGTCTGCATACTGTTCTGATCTATGAAGTCGTCGAGTCCTTCCTGACGTATGCCGGTGATGTAGATTTTTTCATTTCTGGGCTCGCGGCGATAGTGAATTTCCGAAAGTTTCTCCTTAACGGAAAATATCAGTACCGGTTCGCCCGACACTTCGCTTGTGTCAACATATTCGTTCAGAAATCCGAACTTCTTTTTCAGTGCATTTCGCGATGTGTCACCTTGAAATTTGTTGAGACCCAGCACGATACGCTCGAATTTGTTGTAATTGTAATGTTCGTTTCTGCGAGGATCGGTTATGGAGTCACCTTGTCGTACCTTACGTGCAAAGGCCACTGCAGGGTTATCCTTTTTTGAATATTTGTCACGTTTTTTTTTGACCACGACCTCGTTCAGTTCTATCCCTGATCCGCTCATCTTTACTAATGCATAGGGCGCATCTACCGGTAGCACCACACTCTTTTTGTCATATCCCAACACGGACAGATCCAGGCGGAGCGAGTCAATGCCGCGAGGTCCTGAAATGTCAATCTGTCCCCTGTCATTGGTGAGATAGCCGTGCTTCATACCCTTGACCGATACGGCAACGTATGGAACAGGCTCACCTGTAACCGAGTCAACCACTTCCACACGGGTGTAGCCAAACAGAGCCGGTATGCACCATGAAATAATCATGATGACCAACGTCAGGTTGCGCAATATTTCGTATCTTTGTGGCAAAATATCAGTTATGGCAAAGGAAATTGAACGTAAGTTTCGTGTAATCAACGATTTATATGTGGATATGGCATCGGAGTGCCATCATATAATCCAGGGATATGTATCGCTAAGAAAAGAGGGTACGGTGAGGGTCCGAGTGAAAAACGACCGGGCTTTTCTTACTGTAAAAGGGGTGAACCGAGGGATGGAACGGGATGAATGGGAATATCCTATCCCGGTGTCTGATGCCCTTGAGATGCTGTCTTCCGTAACCGAAGGGGCGGTGATTGACAAACACCGCTACATCGTTCCGTTTGAAGGACACAAGTGGGAGGTGGACCGTTTCGGCGGTGCTTACGAAGGACTGGTCATTGCCGAGGTGGAATTGCTTTCGGCGACAGAATCAGTGACACTCCCCCCCTTCATCGGTGAGGAGGTCACAGGCGACCCACGTTATTATAACTCCTCCTTGGCAGCGGGACGTTCATTCTCAGTGAGCAATACCATCTGAACCACGTTCTCCACATGGTGAGTGTGAGGGAACATGTCAACAGGCTGTATTCGGGTAACCTTATATTTCGCGGCTAACAGCGCAAGGTCACGTGCCTGAGTGGCAGGATTGCAACTAACGTAAACCAGACGGGGCGATTCGGTGCGGAGAATAACGTCGACCACATCGCCATGCATTCCCGCACGGGGAGGGTCAACGATCATAACATCGGGTTTGCCATGACGGCGAATGAATTCATCGTTGAGCACATCCTTCATATCTCCGGCATAGAACAGGGTGTTATCTATCCCATTTACAGCCGAGTTTACCTTGGCATCCTCTATCGCTTCGGGAACATATTCAATACCGATTACCTTACGTGCGCGACGTGCAACAAAGTTGGCTATCGTGCCGGTGCCGGTGTATAGGTCATACACCAGTTCGTCGCCCTGAAGTTCGGCAAAGTCACGTACCACCTTATAGAGTTCGTAAGCCTGAAGCGAGTTGGTTTGATAAAACGATTTCGGACCGACGCGAAAACGCAGCCCTTCCATCTCCTCCTCGATATATTCCTTTCCGGAATGTAGCAGAATCTCCTGGTCAGTGATGGTGTCGTTCATCTTGGTGTTGATGACATAGAGCAGAGAGGTAATCTGAGGGAACTCTTGGCGAAGGGCATCCATCAGTTTTTTTATCTCCTCGCGGTTATCCTCGCCGAAAACCATAACCAACATGATTTCACCGGTTGAGGCTATGCGTATCATCATGGTGCGGAGCAACCCCTGCTGGGCGCGCAGGTCATAGAAGGGGAGTCCGTGTTGTTTACCGTAATCCTTTACAAACAGTCGCAGGCGGTTTGAAAGGTCATCCTGCAGATGGCATTTCTTAATGTCAAGCACTTTGTCAAATGCTCCGGGGATATGGAATCCGGCGGCATCGCGGTCCGGAAACTCCTCACCGCTACGAAGTTGCTCGAATGTGAGCCAGCACTTGTTGGAGAAGGTGTACTCCATTTTGTTGCGGTACTCCCAGATTTTGTCAGATCCTAATATTGGGGATATTTCAGGCAACGGTATACGTGCAATCCGGGTCAGCGCATCCTGCACCTGCTGCTGCTTGCAGCGAATCTGATAGTCGTAGGGGAGATGCTGCCAGCGGCAACCACCGCATATTGTGAAGTGTTCGCATCTGGGTTCCACTCTTATCTCCGAAGGCTTGACGAAACTCTCTATGTGACCTTCTGCATAACTGTGTTTCTTCTTGTCGAGTTTGACGTTTACCACGTCGCCGGGCGCACCGTAGGGCACAAACACCACCAGGTCATTCACTCTGGTGATGGAGTTACCTTCGGCTGCAACCCCTGTTATGGTTATATTTTCCAATAGTGGAAGTTCTTTACGTTTGCGTGCCAATGTGGTTATTTTTTTTCTGTTTATAAATCAGTCGCTGTCAAGGTGCGGTCAACGCACACTATCCAACCACAAAGTTACATATATTTTTTTACCTCATAAAACGATAGGACTAATAATATTACTGCAGATTTACGAATATTTGCTTTTATAAACATTATTTTACATTGCTACTCCAATATTATCCGTATATTTGCAAAAACTAACATTCTAACATAATTTTTTACCTTAAACTAAATCACTATTATGCTAAAAAAGGCTTTGTTTATCACCCTTATGGCTGCTTCAGCGGCATCATGCGCCTACGCATGGAAGCCTATTTTCGTGGGTCACCGCGGTTCATACCGAGGTGTGGCCAATACCGCCGAGGCTTACCGGAATGGTGTGGACTATTATCATTATGATGGTCTGGAATGTGACGTCCGTGTCTCTTCCGACGGTCATTATGTTATTCTTCATGACGAAACCACAGGCTCGCTCTGCTCAACCAACCTTACTGTTGCCACATCGACTCTGGCCGAATTGAAGGCTCTCGATTTTGTGCAGACACGAGGTGGTGTGACCTATACAGGCAAAATCTGTACTGTTGAGGAATATCTTGACATCTGCGTTGAAAAGAATGTTTTCCCGGTAATCGAACTCAAGTGGACCACCGGTATCAATTCTAATGACATGAAGAATTTCCCCGGGCTGATGGCGCTGGTAGAGAAGAAAGGTCTCCGTTCAAAAGCGGTGTTCCTCACCTCAATGCTTGCATCGCTCCAGTATGTAAGAGCCAACTACCCCGATGTGAAATGCCAGTATCTTCTTACCACTGACAGCGACCTTAAACTGAAGGCATGCCAGGATTATGACCTTAACCCCAGTTGGGATACCAGTCTGACTGAAGATATCGTAATCCGCTACCGTCGTGCTGACCGTGAGGTTGCAGTATGGACAGTGAATACCGAGGCGAACTACAAGAAATTCGGTAAGATGGGTTGCTACATGATGACCTGTGACTACCTCGAACCGGATAAGATGCCCGAACTGGATGAGCCCACTCTTCCCGAACCCCTCCCTGATCCTGTTGAACTTGACAACAAAATTCTCTGGACAAGATCGGTTAAGGAAAGCAACCTCCCCACAAATTATCCCGATAAATCCGGTTCATCATATACCACCGGTCAGCAGCCCGCTATTGTTGACGGTAAATTTTACGTAAACGATTACGGCACAAAATCACTCTTAGTGATTGACCGCGATTGTGAGGCTGCCACTATTCTTCCTGCAAGCGATACCGAACTCGGTGGTTCGCCCGTGCATGGTATCACCACTGACGATGCCGACAACATCGTTATGCGATATGAGGCAGGTTTTTCCGAGGCTCCATCAAAAGTTCGTGTGTTCAAGCATGGAACCACTACTAATCCTGTGGATATAGAGTTCAAACTGGCTGCTGAAAACGGTGATCAGAACAACTTCGTATACGCTTCCGGTGACCTTCTATCGGAAGAAGGCGGTTACCTCTATTTCCTCCCCAATGGAAAAAAAGTTCTCAGCATTGTACATATTGTAAATGGTAAGGCAACCGAGGTGCTGACCCGAAATGTGTCGCTTCAAGGTACAACCGCATCGGTTATTCTGCCTATTGAGAACGATCCTGACAACTTTATCTATATGGTTCGCAGCGGTGGTTTCTACCGTTGGAATCAGGGAGATCAGGGTGTGTTCCTTACCGGTGCAAGTGCTACTGCTCCTGCGCGTAACTCATCGCTTGGTGGTGCTTACATGGTTATCGGAGGTCACGAAATCCTCGCTTATCCTTCCGGATCAAACTATAATGGCGGTTTCTCAATCCTTGACATAAATGCCAACAAAGTGCTTGATACATTTGAACCTCTCGGCACAGACGGCTACAAAGTGAACGCTTCAACAGGTACGTTCATGAAACCTGTCAAAGTAGCAGACAATGTTTACCATCTCCACACTTTCACTATGGGTAACGGCTACGGTGTTTATGAAATCAAATTGAAAGGTGCTGAATTGGACCAGTCAGTTGAAACTGTTGAGGATAACATCGTTAAACCTGTCGTGACTGTTGAGGGTGGTATTCTCAGCATTTCATCAACAACTGCTCTCGGTACTGTTTCGCTCTATTCAATCACCGGCGCGGAAGTACGTCGTGTCGCTGCTCCCGCGGAGTCTGCAGTGATTGATGTAAACGGTCTGCCTCACGGCATATATATAATTAATGTATACGGACAGCAGCCGGTGAAGGCTATGCTTTAAGTAACTCTTTCTGATCATTTAAAGGTCACATCGCTTTCGGGCGATGTGACCTTTTTTTTATAAAAAGCATTTTGCGATAAGTAGATGTTAAAAATTAGTTTATACTTAGTTCGTTTCTATTTTCGAGTGATATTTTGTTTTTGAAGAAGGAGTGTAGTGAACTACACGACTGATGAAAAAATGAAATAGCGCCGAAAAGAGAAATGAAATAAGTATAAACAACATCTGCTTGATGATATAAAATAATTTTCAACTTCTACTTATGAACCGATTACAGACAAAAAATGTTATATTTATAAAAAAACAAAAAATGTCTAACAAATAAATCTAAAAAACTATGAACGCATTAAACTTGACCTATTGGGGTAAAACAAAAGCATGGTGGGTTGTACTCATCGTTGGTGTATTATTGATTCTCAGCGGTTTCGCATATTGGTTCTGGCCTGCAGCCGGATATGCTGTGGCTTCACAACTTTTCGGATGGCTCCTGATTCTTTTCGGAGTGGTTCAGTTGTGTGTATCCGCAGGAGTTAACAAACCCAGAGGCTGGGGATGGCTGTTGGCCGGTGGTGTGATTAACATCTTCATCGGGTTCATGCTTGTCCGCAGTGTCATCCTTGCAGAAGTGGTATTCCCTTACTTCCTCGCAATAGTATTTGTTTATTGGGGTATTGCAGCCCTTATTGCAGCCGTTAACAACCGTGCCCGCCGTTATTGGTGGCTCCAGATGGTCAACGGAGTGCTTCTGATGATTATCGGTTTCTTCTTCATTGAAGCAGGTTACATCCAGGATCTCGCAATGGTTAGTTTCCTTACTGCCCTTGCATTTATCTACTGGGGATTCACCGTCGGCGCTGCAGCCTACGATATGAAACCTGACAAAATCGAAGAATAAGATATAGAACTAAGCATAGTTAAATAAAAATATTTCCTGCCGGATTTCCAGATGAGATCCGGCAGGATTTGTTATGTGTACGGCCGATCGGAAAGGCCCGTTAGCAGAAAATTAGGCCTGACTCGGATAATCAAATTTTGAAGAATTGATTTTATTGACTATCTTTGTGGATAATAACGTTAAACAAGAGATTTATGAAATTAAGATATATTTCCGCCATTTCTTTGGCTTCAGTGTTGTTGATGACCGGATGTTCTGTTTTTGAGGATGTGTCACAGAAAGTTGGATATTCTCCCAAGAAAAAAGTTACGGCAGAGGTAGTGACTGCTGAACCCAAGTCTGAGCAACCCGCCTCCACCGCCAATGACGTGAAGAAGGATGTTGCTACGGTTTCAGAGAGTAAGCCGGAAGTAAAGAAAACTACGGAAAAACCCCAAACGCCGGCCAAACGTCAGACTGCAACAAAGGTGGAAACGAAAAAACATTCCGGCAGTCAGACTGTGTCGTCTGTGGATTTTGAAAAACTTAATGGCGAATGGTCCATTATGTCGGTTTTCGGTGAAAAGATTGTTGCAGACGAGCATCCTATGCTCTATTTTGAGGCTTCATCTCACCGTTTCTATGGTAATAACGGCTGCAACACCATAAATGGAGGATTCAATATTCCTGCCAAGGGAAGGATTGAGTTGACGGATGTTGCCACTACAATGATGCTGTGTCCGGACGCTCCGTTCGAATATAAGATTAATCAGGCTATAGGGGAGGTTGCGGAATATGAACTGACCACTAAAGGGCAGGATTCGTTCCTATTCTTCAAGTCGGAAAAGGGTGGCACTATCCTTACTCTCCACAGATCTGACAATGCCTTCATTGACGGTGCATGGCAGGTGATGGCTGTCAACGGCGACCGTATGGCGGTCAATGACGATATGCGTCTGGTGATTGATATTGCCGAAGGACGTGTACATGGCAACGTGGGATGCAATATGGTCAACGGCAATGTGCTTGTCGATACCGAGCAGACCAGTTCCATTCAGTTCACTTCACTGATGACAAGTCGCATGACATGTCCGGATCAGGCTCTGGAGACTGCCCTCCTTCTGGCTCTGGAAAATGTTACTTCGTGGGTGAAAAACGGTAATACTCACGTGATTCTGACTGATGCCGCAGGCAAGGAACTTGTCAAGTTGCGCAAAATGACCCGTGAGGAAATGGGTATGTAAGCGGATTAGGTCAGGATTTTTTCTTTATCATTTTGAGGAGTCTGCGGATGTATGGCACTGACACGATCAATGCCAGCACTATCCCTGCGCCCCAGTGAAGATAGGTCACTGTCAGAAGTGATACCGCTCCTAAGGCAGTTCCCAACGCAAGAAGTTTGAACGATTCGGAACTGAGTTTGAAACGGAAACGCTTGAAATATACTAACCCTGTTGAAACGAAGTAAAGCAGGTACCACAGGGTGTAGGCGTAGCCCATCCCCTCGAGTCCGTAGCGGGTATATGTGTAGATGTTCAATATCAGGAACAACACACCGCTCAGAATTTCTGTCACAACATATATTTTCCCGTCTCCTTTGGCAAGTATGACAAAGGCGAAGCACCAAGAAACGGCTCTGTAGAGTGTGCCGATAACAGCCACTGCTATGAATGGAACAATGGTCATGAACTCATCGGAATAAAGAATCCTGACAATGAATTCGGACATCGGTATGAAGAAAAGTATCAGTGGGGTAAGAACCAGAAGTGCTATGGTTATCTCATGGCTTACATGAAATTTCACATCCTCCGGCGAGTGGATTATTCGGGAAAGGCGGGGATAATACTCCATTGAAATGGCCGTGAATACCATCCCTACATATCGGTTTACGATGGTGAAGCCGGCGGTGTACAATCCTACTATCATTGTTGAGGCTGTAACGTTCAGCCATGACTTGAAAATAAAGTCGGCCAGCAGTCCGGCAAAACTGGATATGGTCAGGTATATCCCTAATCGGATGAATGTTTTTCCTTTGGACAACACCTCTCTTGTGGTGGGAACCGGTGAGGCCTTCGGCACATGAACACGGAAAATGTAGGATGCGATAAGGCTGACTATGACATGTATGATAAGAGAGGGTATGACAGAGTCAATCCCCAGATAGAAATAGAGCGGCGCACAGAGAGTCACGCTCACAACCGCACTCCATAACTGTGTCTTGACAAGTTTGGACAGATTCTCCGTACCCTGCATGATTATCAGATAGCCGGTTTGGATAGCCTGCATGAATATTACAACTGACAGTGACGCGAAGGCTATCGTGTAGTCAGGTTTACCGAAACAATATCTGCTTAGAAAAGGTGAGGATATTAACAGCAGGAAGGCTCCCGCCACTCCCAGTATCCAACTCCATCGCGTGACGATGTGTGCGATGGTCGACAGATAGGTGCTGTTGTTGTTGCGGGCAACATCGCGTATGGCGCTTTGCTGAATGTTCAGTTGTGTCAGTTCGCGGTATAGGTCAATGGTGTTGTTGAATATGCTGAACAGACCAACCCCTTCCGAACCGATGAAAAGGGCAATCAGTTTCACCCTTACCAATGAACAAAGTATAAGAATCCCCTGCATTCCTCCGAATATGCCGAGCGCCTTGAGGATTTTGCGCGAGAGGTTATCTGTTGATTCGTTCATTGATGTGTGATAAGTTGGTGTGATTTAGTTATTTAATCCATTGCTCGGGGTCTTCTTTGGACCTTTCGTTGCGTACCTCAAAATGGAGTACGCTGCGTGAACTGTCATCGGGGTCGACAAACACGGTGCCTATCTCCTGGCCCTGAATGACCTGATCACCCTTTTTCACCGCAATGCTTCCGAGATTGGCATATATGGTGAGGTAATTTCCGTGGCGTATCATGATGATTGTGTTATACCCCGGCAAACGGAATATGTCTGATACGTAGCCTCCGAAAACTGATTTCACTTTGGCTCCCGGAGAGGTTTCGATATCGATACCCGGATTATCCGTAACTACATGTTTAAGATCGGGATGTTGCTGACGACCGAATTTCTTTACTATTTTCCCTTTGGCGGGGTAGGGCAGCCGACCTTTGGCTTTGACAAAATCGGTGATCTGAGGAGTCGGCTCAGTTTTGGGTTTGTCAACTTTTGGTGCGGGTGTCTTGACCGGAGCGGGAGTCTTAACCTCTGTTTCCTGTTTCGCCGGTTTCTGTTGCACAGGTTTCTGAGGTTTGTTGTTCTTATCCTTGCTCTTGTTTTTGTCGGGGGCAGGCTTGGTTTGCTGTTTCTCCTTTGCCTCTTTTTCCCGACGCTCTTTTTCCGCCTGCTCTTTCTGGAGTCGTTCCTTTTCTGCCTTTTCCTTACGGAGTTGTTCGGCACGCTGACGTTCTTCCTCGGCCTTCCTTATCCGTTCCTGTTCCAATTGAATCAGTCGGTTCAGTTCACGGTCAAGTTCATCGGCTTCTTTTTGCTGTTGTGCGAGAATATTTTTCAGTTGTGATCCTTCACGACGCAACTGTTCCACGAGTTTGTCGCTCTGTTCTTTTTTGCCGGAAAGCAGAGACAACTGTGAGTTTAGCGAGTCAAGCAGTACCACGCGTTCGGCCTTTTTCCCCTCCAGCGCTTTCTTTCGTTGGTCGAGGTTGGATTTCATCACCCCTAACTCATCCGCTTTCTTTTTTCTCCACAGAGAGAACTGCTTCAGCGAACGAGATCTGTAATAGGCCTCTGCAAAACTCTTGGCTGAAAATATGAAGGCGAAATCCGAGGTTTCGGCAGAGTTGCGCGTCTGCATTTTTCTGATTGCTTTCGCATATTTGTCGCTCAGCGTTGACAAACGGTTGTCAAGTATGGCAACCGAATCGCTTAATACGTTTATCTGTTTGTCAAGAGTGGAGATATTGCCGTTTATCCCTCTGACAGTGCCGTTACACTCTTCAATCTCGGCGGTGATGAGGTTTAGTTCATTGAGTTGACGTGTCACCTCGCGTGCGTTGGTCTGAATTTTCTTGTTGGTCTCTTTAATATCCTTTTTGTTCTTCTGTTTCCGCTTGCTTATTGACTCTTTCGTTTCTGTTTTTCCTGAACGTTTCTGCGCGGCACACAGCGCGTCATTGCCATTGACAGCAGACAACAGTACGATACAGAGCAGAAGAAAAAGAGTGGTAATGCGGTTCATGAAAGGTAAAGAATCAGTTGATGGATTTCAGAAGTTGAGGTGCGGAGATGCGTTTATAAGATGGGTTAATCTTTATTTTTTTGTTATCGGAAGGGTTGTTGAAACGCGCTTTGTTCCAGTTCCATTTCATGGATGCGGTGAGTTTAAGTTTTGGCGTATCAACCTCCAGTTCATCGGTCTGAGGCAGTGCTATGCCGAGCATTTCAACGAGTTCGCTATATTCTATCCGGAACAGTGACTCGGGAGCGCTGACAGCAGTGCAACGCAGTTTGTTGTCCGGGTCAAATATAAATTTCAGATTGTATGGTTTGAACTGTTTGACCGGAGATGCCGACCATGTTCCATTGTCTTCGGAATGAAATTTGAAGTCCTTCACATTTTTGTCGCCAAGACGTTTTACCCCGGGGATAAAAGCCTGACCCATAAACATATCCTGGAGTGTGGAGACACTCACCGGATAATTGGCGGTTATGCTGTTCAGACTTTCTGCCACATAGCGTTTGTTCATTTTGTCCACACCGAAGATGGAGTCGTTGGTAACTTGAATCGCTGCCATCTCCATCCCTAATACCGTAAAGGAGATGTATATGGAACTGTCACGAGTCATGTATACTTTAGCACCGGCCTTGAATGATGCCGGAGTGGTAGTGGTTAATGTCATGGGAACCTGTAAGGTGGTCCACGATGCAGACTCACTGCCGATTACCGCTGCCATGTCAGGTTTCCCACTTCCTGAAGCAGATGGAAGCCCGGTCTGTGATTGTGAACTCTGACGTGTGCTCTTGCAAGAGGACACACCTGTGAGCAGGATGACAGCCGTCAATAATATGTAAAGCGTTTTCTTCATTATTCGTAGAAAAATGCGCGGTTTTTGACTTTCTTCTGAAGGAGTTTATTGTCAGGTTCGAGTGCCAGGGCTTTCTTCCAGTATTGTACAGCCTCGTCGGGCAGACCGTTGAGGAAGTAGATGTCGCCCGCATGATGATATATCTCGGCCGAGGGGTCTTCTTCAAACTCCATGGCCTTGTCAATGTATTCTTTTGCTATGGCAAGGTTGTGCAACTTGAACTGTACCCATGCGTAGGTGTCGAGGTTGGTTGCGTTGGTGGGAGAGGCGGCAATGGCTGAACCGCTAAGTTCAAGTGCCCGTTCAAGATCCTTGTCGGCGCACGCCAGGAAATATGCGTAGTTATTCATCGCCATCACATTTCCGGGGTTAGCCATCAGGGCGAGGTCATAATAATGGAATGTACTGTCGGCAATCTCCATTTTGTGATATATATCACCTGCAGAGGTATAGATTTGCGACAGCAGTTCGGGATTCTGAATCTTTTCTTTCTGCGCAATGGCTGATTTGATTGACGCAAGGGCTGCTTCCGGCTTATCATCGAGCATCTCGGTTATGGATTTGTACCACATCAGTTCCGGCTCTTCGCCAAAATATGATACCGCACGTTCGGCATCTTTTGTACCCTGCTCATATTCCTCCGCCTGAAGTCGCAGACCCAGCAGACCCATCCAGTCGGTGACCTGACCGTGGTCAATGTCAAGGGCATAACTCTGCTGCTCCGCAGCCTTACTGAATTCCTGCTGTGAAACAAGATAGGAGGCGTAAAGTTTGTGTATAGATGTTTCGTGGGGGTGCTGCTCAATCAACTGATTGAAAAGCGAATGGATGCGTGGCACCTGTGTGGAGTCGGAAAACAGGTGTACGATGTAGTTGCGGAGCAATTCCGCCTTTGTGTCAACATCAAGCGAATTCATCCCCATGGCATGGAAAATCTCACGGTCGTATGACACGGAGTCGCCTGTCTGCCGGTAGAATTCAGCCAGTTTGTAGTAGGCAAGTCCGCTTGTTGAATCGGTGGCACAGGCGCGGTTGAAGTAAACAAGGGCACTGTCAGGCTGGTCGATTGACATGCGTATGTCACCGGCGGTAATAATACCTTCAACATCCTTGGGAGCATATTCCATGAAACTGTTTATCTCACGTATTGCACCCGCAGTGTCGGCCAATGCGAAGTGGGCATTGATTTTATTGACCGACAGACTGAGGTTCTTCCCTATGGCGGCTTCCAAACGGTCAAATACATCGATGGCCGCTTTCTTGTCGTCTGTCGACGGTGACATCAACAGTGCGTTGGCATAGTTGAACGTAACCTCATCTTTTGTTGGATAGAGGTTGTTCAGATCCTCCCATATCCGGCGTGCCTCTGGATTCATGCCGATTTTGGAAAGGATGGTGGCAAGGCGGAGAGAACTGTAGTAATCCTCTGGGTGAGCCTTATGGTGTTTCATCATCATTTCCAGTCCGCGCTCCACGCACGTCGTATCCTCCGATGATTGCAGCAGAACGGTCAGCATACCAAGTTCGTTTCCGGGCGCTGTCTCTTCCGGATTCAGTTCAACCACACGTTCAAGCATGGTGTAATAGGCATCAGTGTTCGACAGAGTGTTCTGTTTCTGAGCCTCCATGTAGATGTAGTCGGCTTTGCGTTTTTGCTCGTCAGAGACGCGGGCCGACAGCGTGAACAAAGAGCCGGCAACAGCCAGCGAAGTCACGAATATTGATATTTTTGACGTTTTTTTCACTGCGGGTAATCTATTCGTTTGCCAAGTTAAGGCGGTTAATCAACACCGGTGTGACCGAAGCCACCGTCGCCACGTTCTGTTTCGTCGATGCGTTCTACCTGATTCCATTTCACGTGGGTATAGGGGGCTATTACCATCTGGCAAATCCTTTCACCATCGTTGATGACAAACGGTTCTTTTGACAGATTGATGACAATTATGCCTATCTCACCACGGTAGTCGGCATCAACGGTGCCGGGGGCGTTGCCGATGGTTATGCCATGTTTCAGTGCCAGACCGCTGCGGGGACGTATCTGACATTCATAGCCTGCGGGGAGTTGCATGTATAACCCGGTGGGAACCAGCACACGCTCAAGCGGTTGAAGAACGATGGGGTGGGAGAGAAAGGCACGTACATCCATCCCCGCTGACTCTGTCGTGGCGTAGGCAGGGAGCGGATGATGTGACTTATTGATTATTTTTACATCAAGTTTTTCCATAGGGAGTAGTAGTATAATTTTTAGAGTGTGTTTACTTTTAAATAATTTTAGCACAAAGATAGATTTTGAAAAAGCGCCCAAAAGATTCTTTGTGATGAAATTAAAAATTTAAAAACATTTTTCATTCAAAAATTTGGTTTAAAATAAACACACTCTTTATAACAAGCAGTATACCTATTATGTTGAACAAGGAGATACGGAGTTTTTGCTCCGTTCTCCTTATATATTATTCAATCTCCGTGAGCGGAGACCTCTTAATGATCAGCGGAATCAGAAGTAACGAATTACGCGCACGCTCCACACACGGTCACGCGCACTGAAGTCGTCGAGCAATTTGGTCTTGGTGGAGTAGGTCATGCCCCACATATATGAACCCTGAATCTGCCATTTCTTGAAGATTTCAGCACCTAAACCTACCTGAACGCCAAGGTTACCGCCGGCATTGCTCATTGCATCCAGATTGTTGTGGGCAACAGTGAACGCTATCACGGGACCACCGAACACGTATGGTGCCAGATAGTCTTCAAAGCCATCCATTCTTGTCCATTTGAAACGCAGGTCAATGGGGATGATTACGTCGTGGAGATAGAGACGTTCTTTGCCGTAACCCAGTGATGACCACACCAGTTTCTCTCCTAAGTTGAGGGTCGCGCCTCTCTGCTGATAGAGCAGACCGAAGTCAATACCGAAACCGATGCCGGGAAACATCATTTCGCATTGCAGACCGGCCTGATAGCCTACGGACTGATCGATACTGATCAGGTCCTGCTTGAAATTAAGCGTGGTCAGATCAACACCTGCTGTGGCTCCATAACGGAACTGCGCCGATGCTTTTTCAACTCCGGTCAGTGTCAACAGCAGTATGATGGATAAAAGAAATTTTTTCATTCGTTTAAATATTATGTATTACAACTTCAGTTGTGTGAAGTCTTTATTTGGACTTGAGGAATTCTATCGCCTCATCAACGGTGAGCAGATGCTGCTCGCCGCTGGTCATATCCTTAAGGTTGAGTTTTCCTTGCTGCATTTCCGACTCACCGACAATGGCTACGAAGGGGATGGCCATGGCATCGGCATACTTCATCTGTTTCTGCATTTTGGCAATATCGGGGAAGATCTCGCCGGGAATTCCTGCCGCACGCATTTTCATGAGCATCTTCAGGGCTGCTGCCGATTCCTGTTTACCAAAACTTGTGAACATCACCTTTGACCCGCGCAGGGTGTCGGCCGGATAAAGGTCAAGTGTGTTCATGACATCGTAGATACGGTCAGCACCGAACGAGATGCCTACGCCTGACACACCGGGCAGACCGAACACTCCGGTGAGGTTGTCGTAGCGTCCGCCACCGGTGATAGAGCCGATCTGAGTATCCAGAGCCTTCACTTCGATGATGGTGCCGGTGTAGTAGTTCAGTCCACGCGCCAATGACACATCAAGGTCAAGTTCGGCACGCAATCCAAGTTCTTTCACTCCTGTTATGACCTCACGCAACTCTGCAATTCCGAGTTTGCCTATCTCTGATTCGCCAAGAATGGCATCAAGTTGAGAGAGACGGCTTTCGGTGTCACCGGTAATTTCGAGAACAGGCTGAAGTTTAGCGATTGATTCCTCGCTCAGACCTCGTTCGCGAAGTTCGGCGTTGACGTTCTCAATCCCTATTTTGTCGATTTTGTCAATGGCAACGGTGATATCAACCATCTTTTCAGGCGCACCGATGTATTCCGCTATTCCGGCAAGAACCTTGCGGTTGTTGAGTTTGATGGCTATACGGATATTCAAACGTGAGAAAACTTCGTCAATGAGTTGCAGAAGTTCAATTTCATTCACCAGCGAGTCTGAGCCGATGATGTCGGCATCACACTGATAAAACTCGCGGTAGCGACCTTTCTGAGGACGGTCGGCACGCCACACGGGTTGAATCTGGAATCGTTTGAACGGGAACTGGATGTCATTGCGGTGCTGTACCACGAATCGAGCGAAGGGAACTGTCAGGTCGTAGCGGAGTCCTTTCTCGCAGATTTTTGATGCGAGTTTCACCGGTTCGTTCCATAATTCAGCGTCCACTTTATTAGTGAAATCGCCTGAATTAAGTATCTTGAACAGCAGTTTGTCCCCCTCCTCTCCATATTTGCCCATCAGGGTAGACAGATTCTCCATTGCGGGAGTTTCAATCTGGCGAAATCCAAAGAGAGCAAATACATCACGGATGGTGTTGAAAATGTAGTTGCGACGAGCCATTTCGGCAGGAGAGAAGTCGCGGGTTCCTTTAGGTATGGATGGTTTCTGAGCCATGTTCTTTTTAAGTTTTATGTCCGGCGGTTAAATGGGTTGTGCTAAAAGGCATTGTTAAAACCGCCTGAGAGTTTATTTTTTCAGAGTGTCGTTATTCTGTTCCTCATCATTTTCCGGATCATTGACATCGTCAAGATTGGCTACAGGGAGGGTGAAAAGATATTCGAGTCCGCCTCCTTTTCTGTTCCTGACTGATATTGTTCCTCCGAACGAGATGATTGTATTCTTCACAATGGGCAGACCAAGTCCGGTTCCTCCCTTTTTGCGTGAACGTCCGCTGTCTACACGATAGAAGTATTCAAACAGGTGCGGGAGATGTTCGGGGGGAACACCTTTTCCGTTGTCGTAGAAACTGAATGTGTAGAATTTGTCATTTCTTGAAACGAGTTTCACACCCATTTCGGTGCCACCACTGTATGCCAATGAGTTTTTGGCCAGATTAAGTAACATTGCCGAAAGTAGGTTGAAGTTGGCGCGGACGGTACAGTCCATGGGCACGTCGTAGACGAACTCCATTTCTTTGTTCATACCGCTTTCTGTGATATCGTTGGCAACAGAGAATACAACTTCGTGGAAGTCAATGATTTCAGTAAGCACCTTCTTGCTTCCTTCTTCCAGACGGTTGATGGTTGAAATGTCGTTAAGCATCTCGACCAGACGATTCACCTGAGCCTGTGATTTCTCAAGGAAGTGTCGCTTCATTTCCGGATCCATGTCGTCGTTCGACAGGATGGTGTCGATGTAACCCTTGATGATACCCAGCGGATTTTTCAATTCGTGGTTGATGTTGTTGGTCATCTGACGTTTAGTACGCCATTTGTCCTCAATCACTTTCAGTGCCATCTTGTGTTCCTTGTCACGTGCCACAAGTGCTTTGGAGCGCTGGTGATAGAACTTGATGATCTGGCGTGATATGTCACCTAATTCGTCATTTGAGAACTCCAGATTCTCATTGTATTCCGCGGTGTCGTTGATGGCATTGTTGACGAATGTCCTGAGGTTCACGATGTTACGCGCCAGATGGAGCGTGAAGATGTAGATAAACACCGTCAGAACGATGCCGGCAAGTATAACGGACAGAAGGAAAATCTGTGAATTGTCGAACGAGTTTGTCAGGGCGGCGGTATATGGAACAACTGTCTGCACAAGGTATTTGCCGTCTTTTGAAAACAGCACACGGTTGTAGAACACCTTGTCCGGATCCAGTTCCACGATATTGCCCAGCGAGTCGCGGGCTTCAACTTGTGATCCCTTAAAGTATTTTTTCAGTTCATCTCCTTCAATTTCGGGAGGAGGGAGTTCATATCCGATTCGGGAGATGACGTTGCCTGTCTCGGTGTCGTAGATGGCTACACTGATGTCGTCATATTCGGTCTTTGAGTAATAGTTCTCAACAAACTGCATGAACGATGCAACCAGGAAGTTGCGCTGCTCATCAGTGCGCCCTTCGGTGTTGTACAGGTCAATGATGCGGTTGTTGATGATTTCTATTCTCTGTTTGATTTCCTTGTGGCGCAGTTCCTGAGTGCGGTAGTTGTGAAAGAAACATACCACACCCACGAAAGTCCACAAAGTAAGTACTATCGGGAAGAATAGTCTTTGTTGATAGTTAAATGTTTTCGTTAAAGCCATAGCCAAATCCTACACGGGTTTCAATGTACTGTCCTAATGAGTCGATTTTCTTGCGTAAGCGTGCAAGATTCACGTCAACAGTACGTTGGGTTACCCTTACTTCGTCGGGCCATACTTCTTTCAAAATCTCGTCACGTGAATAAACGTGGTTGCGATGTGTCAGGAAGAACACAAGCAGGTCATATTCCGTGCGGGTCAGTTTCACAGGCTGTCCGTTGCAGTAGCAGGTTTTTTCGTTACGGTCAACACGAAGCGAGCGGAAGGTCAGATCGGAAAGAGAGTTATCCTTTTGCTGCGGTTTGGGCTGAGCCATTTCAATATGAGGCTGGGTTGATGTGCCGTAACGGCGCAACACTGCCTTGACACGGGCAATTACCTCGGGGATGTTGAACGGTTTGGTAACGTAGTCATCTGCACCGATGTTCAATCCCATTACTTTGTGGTCCTCACCGTTCATTGCTGAGCAAAGAATGATGGGGATACGCTCGGTTGCAGGGTTATAACGCATCTGTTTGACAAAGTCAAATCCGCTTAACCTTTCCATCATGATGTCTACAACGCAGATGTTGTAGATTGACAGGTCNTGGTGAAGTGCTTCCTCGGCACTATAGTAGCAATCCACTTCCCATCCTTCTTTTTCAAAATTGTACTTAAGTATCTCGGTGATTGATTCTTCGTCGTCAATGACTAATATCCTGATTCTCATATTTTGTTTTATTTAGTTTGGCTGCAAAAGTACAAAAAAATGATGTGTTACAAAAGTTAACAGAAGTTAATTTTGNATGCCCGTTTTGTTACAAAAGTTTAAAGGAATCTGTTCGGATTTATTTCTGCATGAATTGACTGTATGGTTTTCTCAAACGTTCCTCAAAATAGGCNTTCAGTTCATTCCACCGATAGTAGGGANAAATATCCGACTTGAGGTTTACGCCTACCGNATTCTCGTTGTGTAATAGTTTGACTATCACCTCGTTGTCNTTGTTGNGCAGGAATATCATCTGAATGTTGGCGGCCATAGGGGANACGTNGAAATCGTTCCATACGTTGAGCAGGCTGTCGGGGTTGCTNTCTTCACCGTAGCAGNGGTCAAACTGCATGAGTGCCACAAAGGGTGTGACGTTGCCGTCGTGACCAAACCGCAGGGTGGCTCCCTTTTTGTTGCCGGTGATATATTCATCGGCCTTGTCGATGAAATTTTTGAGCANATGTGTGGCGTTGTTGACGTGTACCCCATTACTTTCAGGATAAGATGAGTTATGNGTGTAGAAGTCGAAGTTGAACACTTGCCACAGGTCAAAAAGTTCTTCGGGCAGAATAATATCTGTCAGGCGCAGGTCGGTTTCCATGTTCTGCAGATCCACAGCCACCCAGTAGACCCACCACATAAATTCCGACGGATCGACATGCTTNGTGACTAATTCATCAGANTTGAATAAGGAGCGTATCAGTCTGTCCGGATTGGTNTTGGCCTTTCGNTAGNCTGAAATCTTATCTTTNGTNGGACCATCAGGGCTATTGAAATCAGCGGATTCCTGAGTCCACCAACATAGAAAATCCATATTCCGGCGTGATGATTCACGAGGAATCACCAGCCGTGGATTGTTCTCTTTNAGTGCCTCGGTGAAGGCAAACATGGAGTGGGCGCAACGCATCACCTGTGTTGANTGCGCCGTTATCTCCGCATCATCGGTAAACACTTGTGGATATGCGTGATACATCCTGTTGGCNATGTCGTGATGTTGACGGTTGCCCAACGGTGTCANTTCTCCTTCGCGTCCGCGTGCCTCCTCAAATATGATTNTCATTCGGCNGAGGAAATCTTCTCCGAGTGGAGTGAGGTTGTTTTCAGTCTGTGCCATTTCCAGCAGGTCAATGACACGCGNGTAGTCACTTTCGGATATCAGGTAACGCGAGCCGTGACGTCCGTAGTGGCTGATGTAAAACGGTTCGAATCCTTCCGGCGNAGCAACNTCTGCTGATGACACGGATGGTTCGGGATAGGCATAATAAATGCCACCGCATTTGTCAGGATTGTCAAGCATCTGCCGACGGCTGACCTGTGCAGAAAGGANAAATGTTCCGCAAAGAAGGAAAATGGAGAGGAGCCTCATTATCCGTANGTNTTTNTTANAGNGTGTATGAATTNAANTNNTTTAGCACAAAGAGAGTNTCTTACATTATGCCGCGTTCACGGAGTTTTTTCTGCCAGTTCCATGCAGAAAGCATCGTATCCTCAATGGGAGTGTCCGCTTTCCATCCNAAAACGGTGTTGGCGTAGGANGGGTCAGCCCAAACTTTTTCAATATCNCCNGAACGNCGACCGACGATTTTGTGAGGNACTTTAACGCCGGTGGCTTTCTCAAANGCATCNATGAGTTGAAGCACCGACAGACCGTTGCCTGTTCCGAGGTTGAAAATCTCTATCTTGGCTTCCGAGCGATCCTCAAGCATACGNTCTATGGCAACAACATGTGCTTTGGCAAGGTCAACAACATTTATGAAGTCGCGGATACATGAGCCGTCGGGNGTGTTGTAGTCATCGCCGAANACGCTGAGTTCCTTGCGGATACCTATGGCAGTCTGTGTAAGGTANGGGATAAGATTCTGAGGNACACCGTTGGGGAGTTCACCTATTTCNGCTGAGGGGTGGGCGCCGACNGGATTGAAGTAGCGGAGAATGATNCTTTTGAAGGGNNCCCCTGCATTGATNACATCAGTTATNATCTCCTCGCTAATCTGTTTGGTGTTACCGTAAGGTGAAGTAGCCTTCTTGATGGGAGAGGATTCNGTAACAGGGTTTTCATCAGGTTCTCCGTAAACGGTGCAGGATGAGGAGAATACAATTCCTTTTACGCCATACCGGGGCATGATATCCAGCAGGTTCATCAATGTGTTGAGGTTGTTACGGTAATAAAGCACCGGTTTGGTCATCGATTCACCGACAGCCTTGCTNGCGGCGAAATTGATGATACCCTTGATGTCGGGATGCTTNTCAAACAGTGCGTTCAGGGCATCCATGTCGGTNCAGTCTGCCTCGAAAAATTCGGGCATTACACCGGTAATGCGCTTTATNCCTTCCAAAACATCGCGGTTACTGTTTGACAGATTGTCGATAATAACAACTTCATAGCCGCTATTTATGAGTTCAACAGCNGTGTGTGAACCTATATAACCGGTACCTCCGGTGACAAGTATTTTCCCTTTATTCATANTTAAAATATTTNAGCGTNGTTCCGCAGAACAAAGGTTGTATTTGCCGCGGATATCCACAAAATTACAAAAATTATTGNAATGATGANAATTCTTNCCCCAAATTNCNNTAACTNAGNAAAAAAAAAAGGAAACAATCATATTTATTAATGAGCGATCTGACTCTGATATTAATCTGGATTGCATGTGGAGTATATCTTGCTACGGTGTTGTCGGTAGTGGTCATTATCATTGCNGAAAACCGTAATCCGGTGAGGTCACTTGCCTGGGTAACCGTCCTTTCCGTGGTGCCNGTACTGGGTCTTATCCTGTATTTTATCTTCGGACGTGACATATCCACCAAGCGCGTGATACCNCGCAAAATAAANCGTAAACTNCGCAAACTGGAGGTGAAGCAGCGAATGGGTGCCGACCAGCGCAACCAACTGACTGAAAGCAGTCAGCATCTTATCAANATGGGTGAATTACTNACGGTGTCGGCACTGCATGGCGAATGCGATGCCCGGCTGTTTGTNGAGGGCTCGNCTAAATATGAGGCTCTGTTGAAGGATTTGTCCGAGGCCAAAAAGTCAATCCTTCTGGAATATTACATCATTGAGCAGAACGGAGTAGGGGAGAAACTCAAAGATATNCTCTGCGAACGTGCAAGAAACGGTGTTGCNGTACATCTTATATATGACCCTGTCGGATGTTACGGCACNGGNAAGAGATATTGGAAGGACCTGAAGAAGGCAGGNGTGGAAGTAACCTCGTTTGCGTCGGTGCGCTTCCCTCGTTTCGGCACTGCNATCAACTGGCGCGTCCATCGCAAGATATGTATCATTGACGACAAAATCGGATATGTCGGGGGGATGAATATCGCCGACCGTTATGCCACCGGCGGAGAGTCATTCGATATGTGGCGCGACATGCATCTGCGTGTCACCGGCAGTATCGTTGCTTCGCTGAAGGTTTCCTTTGTCATTGACCGTTCGTTTATCAAGGATGATAATCCTCTTGTCGAGCAGTGGACCGATGTGGAGAAGGATATTGCTATCGATGGAAAAATGAAAATGCAGTTCATAACCTCGGGTCCCACAAGTTTATGGAGCAATGTGGAACTTATGTTCCTTCATGCCATAGGTTCGGCAAAGAAAAGAATCTTCATTGCAACCCCCTATTTCCTTCCGTCGAGCGGTCTGCTTTCGGCCCTGCAGGCAGCGGCACTTTCAGGGACGGATGTAAGGATAATGATACCTTACCGCTCTGACTCAAAGATGCTTACCATGGCATCCTCAAGTTACATCGCACAGTGTCTGCAAGCAGGAATCAAGATATATCGTTTCACTGCCGGTATGCTTCATTCAAAGATGATACTTGTTGATGACGAGATGGTGTCGATAGGCTCTACCAATTTTGATTTCCGCAGTTTCGAGCATAACTTTGAGGCAAACATGTTTGTCTACTCCAATGAGTTCAACAAGGAGGTAGCCAATCAGTTTTTAAGTGATCAGAAACTNTCGGAGCGTGTTGACCCTGAAAAATGGGCGCAACGTTCGCTGATGTATCGTGTTCAGGAATCTGTGGTCCGATTATTTGCTCCNATANTGTAAAAAATTAGGAGCGCGGTCTGTCTGAAAANCCGCGCTCCTAATATATTTATCGCTCCTGATATATTGATTAGTGAGANATGCTTTCGTAGTATTTTATGTAGGCNTTNTTGACCTGACGGACTCCTCCGGGGGTGGGATAGTTTCCTGAAAAATACCAGTCTCCGGGATGATTCGGCACAGCGTCATGCAGTCCTTCNAGCGTCTGATATACTATCTTNACCTCTGCTTCAATTCCCGCNGGTGTAAGCATCTTGGCTATTCTATCNGATATTTCNTCATCACTGAANGGNTCNTATATCGCNTTNACGCAGTTAATCTGCTCGGATGCAGGGAGTTGCTGCTGGGCTTTNCATTTNANATATACATCNTCNAGCAGTTTGTCACGACCNGATTCGCGTATCAGTTCAATGGCTGCACGGAAGGCGATGAATTCGCTNAGNCTCGACATGTCAATACCATAATAATCGGGATAACGAACCTGAGGTGCTGACGACACGACAACTATTTTTCNCGGATGAAGCCGTCCGAGCATACTGAGGATTGATTGGCGGAGAGTTGTGCCACGGACTATGCTGTCGTCAATCACTACCAAGGTGTCGACATTGTTGGTGACACACCCGTAGGTGACATCATAGACGTGAGCAGCCAGGTCATTTCGCGAATTTCCTTCGGCAATGAAGGTGCGNAACTTAATATCTTTTATCGCAACTTTTTCTACCCTCAGTTTGTGAGCCATAACCTCTGACAGGTTTTCCTCGTTGAGTTTGCCACAGGCAGCCAGTTTCAGAATTTCATCCTGTTTCATCTTCTCACACAGAGAATTGAAACCCTCGATCAGTCCGATGAAGGCAACTTCGGCAGTGTTGGGGATAAAAGAGAATACGGTGTGGTCAAGATCATTGTCAATGGCACGTGNCACCTGACCNACCAGATTACGCCCTAAATGCTTGCGTTCGCTATATATGTCGGCGTCNCTNCCACGNGAGAAATATATTCTTTCAAACGAACATTTCTGATTTTCGCGTTCACCCAAAATATNGGATATGGTGACTTTGCCTGATTTGCTGACTGTCAACGCANTGCCGGGNGCAAGTTCCATGACATTTTTGCGGCGCACATTCATGACNGTCTGAATGACCGGTCGTTCTGAAGCAACCACAACGATTTCGTCATCGGCATAATAGAACGCGGGACGTATGCCATGNGGATCACGCAGAACCATCATGTCGCCGCTCCCTGTCACACCGCATATNACGTAGCCTCCGTCCCANTCGGGAGCACNCTGCTCCATNACGTTTCTGAGGTTCATCTCATCCTCAATCTTCATGGTGAGATAGGGCTCCTTGAGATTGTCGCGATACTTACGGTATAGGCGGTGGTTCTCCTTGTCCANCGCATAGCCAAGTTGTTCCAGCAACACNTAAGTGTCGCTGTACAGGCGTGGATGCTGNCCNGTGGTCACAATGTTGCTG
The DNA here is from genome assembly GCA_014800385.1 of Bacteroidales bacterium. Taxonomy (GTDB): domain Bacteria; phylum Bacteroidota; class Bacteroidia; order Bacteroidales; family Muribaculaceae; genus CAJUPY01. Next base: position 50,585 of record JAAVGE010000001.1, on the reverse strand, counting down.
AACAGTTCGTCNACATTGGTGAGNTTGAAGTTGCCGCACACCATCAGGTTNCGTGACTTCCAGTTGTTGCGCCGCAGGAAGGGGTGCACGTAGGTCATGCCACCTTTGCCGGTGGTGCTGTAGCGCAGGTGACCCATGTANATCTCACCCACGAANGGGGTAAATGCACGCACTTCATCCGATGAAAGTTCATCCACTCCTTTGACAACGGANTTTACTTTCTCGAAAATCTCGGTGATGGCACCGGTGCCTAACGCGCGTTCGCGGAAGATGTATTCATTTCCGGGGAAAGTGTGCATCTTTACCACACCTATGCCGGCGGCTTCCTGACCNCGGTTATGCTGCTTTTCCATCATCAGGTAAAGCAGATTCAGAGCATAGCGATATGTGCCGTATTTTTTCTTGTAATACTCAATGGGCTTGAGCAGACGTATCATCGCTATGCCACATTCATGTTTAAGTGGCTCCATCGTTTATCGGCTTATCTGATGAAAAGGAGTTCGCGGTATTTTGGTATGGGCCACATTTCGTTGTCAACCATCAGTTCAAGTTTGTCAATGTGGTAGCGGATAACTTCCATGGGGGGGAGTACNGTGTCGTGNTAGGCTATTGCCTTNGTACGCTCATCGGTTATGGCATTCGCTTTTTTACGCGCGTTTACCATCTTTTCNACCTCTTCCTTGATGACACTCATGTGTTCCGANATGTTCTCGATTGTNGCGAGGTCNGCCTGCGAGAGTTTCTCCATTTTGTCCTCGCCGAAGAGCGANTTCATTTTAACCAGATTGTCAACGAGGAACGACTGATAGCGTGTAGCAACGGGGATGATATGGTTCAGCGCCAGGTCGCCTAATACACGGGCTTCGATCTGCACTTTCTTGGTGTACATCTCCCATTTAACTTCGTTACGTGCTTCCAGTTCCACTTTGTTCAGCACNCCTGTACGTCCGAACATTTCCACTGATTCAGGACGGAGGTAGGCNTCGAATATCTTGGGTACNGANGTCTCGCAGTCCAGACCGCGGCGCTCNGCNTCCTCTCTCCATTCATCGCTGTAGCCGTTGCCGTCGAAGTGTATAGCCTTNGACTGTTTTATCAGGGCACGTACCTCCTCAAGAACAGCCTGTTCAAGAGTTTCACCTTTATTTATACGTGCTTCTACTGTATCGTAGAACATGTTCAACTGATCGGCCACTGCAGCGTTGATGGCAAGCATGGCTGATGCACAGTTGGCTGTTGAGCCGACAGCACGGAACTCAAAGCGGTTACCTGTGAAGGCAAACGGCGATGTGCGGTTGCGGTCGGTGTTGTCAATCATAATCTCGGGAATCTGGTTCAGACCGAGCGATACACCCTCTTTTACCGCAAGGTCGTGAAGGTCGGCATCGGTGCTGTTTTCCAGTGAATCCAGAATTTCGGCCAGTTTTGAACCGGTGAAGATTGATATGATGGCGGGAGGAGCCTCGTTGGCACCCAGACGATGAGCGTTGGTGGCGGAAGAGATGGATGCTTTAATCAGACCGTTGTGGCGGTGTACGGCAGCCATGACGTTAACCACAAAAGTGATGAACTGGAGGTTTTCGCGCGGTGTTTTACCGGGTGCGAAGAGCAACACTCCTGTGTCGGTGCCCAGACTCCAGTTGTTGTGTTTGCCTGATCCGTTCACTCCGGCGAACGGTTTTTCGTGGAGCAGCACTCGGAAGTTGTGACGACGCGCCACTTCCGACATCAGCGACATCAGCAGCAGGTTGTGGTCGTTGGCCAGGTTGGTCTCCTCGAAGATAGGAGCGAGTTCAAACTGGTTGGGAGCAACCTCATTGTGGCGGGTACGCGCAGGTATGCCCAGACGGTGGCATTCAATTTCCAGATCAAGCATAAAGGCTTCGACACGTGAGGGGATGGCACCGAAATAATGGTCCTCCAACTGCTGGTTTTTGGCACTCTCATGTCCCATCAGCGTGCGGCCGGTCAGAACCAGGTCGGGGCGTGCTGAGTAGAGAGCCTCGTCAACTAAGAAATATTCCTGTTCCCATCCGAGATAGGAAATAACATGCTTGACATTCGGGTCAAACAGACGTGCAACCTTTGTTCCGGCCTTGTCAACAGCATTGAGTGAGCGGAGCAGCGGTGTTTTGTAGTCAAGTGACTCTCCGGTGTATGATATGAAGATGGTGGGTATACAGAGGGTCTTGTCCATTATGAACGCCGGTGAGGAAATGTCCCAAGCCGAATAACCTCGTGCCTCGAAGGTGTTACGGATACCTCCGTTAGGGAAACTTGAAGCATCCGGTTCCTGCTGAACCAGAAGTTTGCCTGAAAATTCTTCGACTACTCCACCTTTGCCGTCATGTTCGATGAAGGCATCATGTTTTTCGGCTGTTCCGTCAGTCAGAGGATGGAACCAGTGGGTGTAGTGGCGTGCTCCGTTGTCAATGGCCCAGCGACGCATACCTTCCGCAACACTGTCGGCAAGTGCGCGTGACAGGGGTTCTTTGTTGTCAATGGCATAAACAAGTGCATCGTAGGTTTTCTTTGGCAGATACTGATACATCTTCTTACGGTTGAAAACCAATTCGCCGTAATAATCTTCAGGACGTTCCTTGGGGATGTTGACTTGCACTGCCTTGCGGTCAAATGCTTCTTCTACAACTTTAAAGCGCAGCGTTGACATAATGAGTAGGTTTTAAAAATTTGGTGTACTGAAGGTCGTTGGAAACACCTTCGGCAACCATACTATAGAAATTGTATTTAATGGAATTTTCAGATGTGAGATGAGCCGCTGATTTTGTGCCCACCATATATATAAAAGTGGCGCGCCGGAAGAGTCGCTCCGGCGCGCAGGATGAATTGTCGTTGTTAGTGTCGGCAACATTCTTTTCCGAATCTTTTGAGAATCCGAAATAGTTGGAAATCAATTTGTTTGATTCTGAACGTTTCATCAGCAATTTGCCGTTGACTCGGTCAGTTCCGTTTTTTGTTGCCATAGTCTGTTAAAACTGATGTGCAAAGTTAGTGTTTTTTGATGAAAAAGCATCCTTTTGGGAGAATTTTTTTTGAACAGTGATTATCTTTTCTTTCTCCTTTTAGCGGAAGACCGCTGTGCGGTTGACTTTTTCTTATTGGTTCTACGGGGTGAATTTTTGAATGTAAGACCTTGATATGCTTTTTGGAGTATGCCATTGCCTAAGTTGAATGTGTCATGCACTTTCCGGTCATCTTCATTAAGTGAGTGGCTCATCAGCCAGTCGTAGGTATCTTCCAGATAGAGGAATCGTGCCGGTTGACCGTGGTTCATACCCGGTATACGGTCATATTTAAGGCGTGGCGTTGTTTTGTCAGCGTTTTTCATCGCTTCAACAACAATGTCGCTCTCACGAATTGAAACAGCGCGGTCGGCCATGCCATGGATTATCCACAACGGCACCCGGTTCAGTCCCGACAGATCTCTGACCGTTCCTCCGCCACACAGGGCCATGGCTGCGGCAATTCTGTCGGGATAGGTAGCGGCGACATCGATTGTGCCATATCCTCCCAGACTCATACCCAACACATATATTCTGTTGGTGTCAACAGGATGATGGCTCTCGACCCAGTCAACCACATTCATTACCTTATGCGGATTCCATGACCCGCCGGGATTTTGAGGGGCAATGACGTATGCATCAAGTTTTCGTCCTTTTTCTATGGCATCGATGGTGCCGTAAGTGCGTACCTTCTCAAGGTTATTGCCACACAGACTGGCACCGTGCAGGAAAATCACGAGCGGATGGCGCACGACAGAGCCTGCGGTGTCGGTCTCTTCTGACTGATAAGGGTTATATAGCCAGAAATTATACCCGTCCTTAACATCTCCCGAGTGTGACTCCAGTCCGGTTTTTCCGTATGCTGTCCAACTGTACGACAGTGCGATAATAAGTGCGATTATTCCTCTTTTCGAAATACAAGCCATGCTTCCTGATTGTTTTTGAGTGATATTTTAATGTAGTCTGCACTTGCTGATTTATCGGTTATTATTTCAAGTGCTGCAACTTCATATTTATGTTCATTTACGTCAAGTTCCGAGTCTGTCAGGGTTACGGAGGTGTGGTCATTCAGATTGTAGATTCTCCATTGTTGAGGTGACTGGATACGGTATGCGAGAACTCCCGGGTCAGTGCAATCGATTCTGATTCCCAAACCTTCAAAACGGGGAGTAGCATCATTAAAAACATCCTCTGATTCACCCGGAGAAATAACTGTGACCTTCAATGACAGGTTAGGGTAGGAGCCGATTTTCACCGTCAAGGTTGTTTCGCCATGACTAACGGCGGTAACTAAGATTTTTCTGTCAGAAACATTAGTCTCAACAATATTCTTCTCACCGCTTACGGATATGGATGATACCGAACCTCGGTCGAGATTGAGAATATCCACACTCCCCGTTTCTCCAACCGAAAGAGTCAATGATGAAGATGAAAGAACAGGAGCATTGACTACATGCTCAGCCTCCTCTCGATTTCCGGAGCAGGAAATAAGGATGAAAATCAGCGATAATATGACGGCAAATCTTTTCATCTGTCAATCTCAATTGTTACCGAACCGGAAAAGTTTTCGCCTTGATACCTGACAAGATGCCTGCCATTGCCTAATTGCTCCAACGGCACATATTCATCCCCATTATAACGGATACCGTCAATGGAGAACCAAATCACATCGCCGGGTAGATGAGGAGAGTAGCAATAGAATCGTTTGTCTGTTGTGGTGTATGTGGGCTTGATAGGTGTTCGCTGTTGCTCATCACCACTATGAAAAGGGTTTTCACTATCCTTACCCCAGATATGTTCAGCCAAATCCGGGTATTCAACAAAGGGATTCCCCACACCTTGTATTTCTGCAATCTTCTTATTCCTGACTGCTTCTCTTTCGTCAACCGGGTCAGAGTCATTCATTTCCAACAGGTCATGAAGATAGTATTTCTGAAAAATGGGGAATCTGTTGTCCATGCATATATTATTGCCATTCCCCGTCCAACTTGAACATGGGTAGTATGCAACCATCATCATGACAATCCGGGCGAAATCACCCTCAAAACCTTTGGGCGGGATATAACAGTTTATCTCATATCCGGGTGCGAAGGAATAAGTTCCGGTTCCCCAGATCCCATTGTCGTAGGTTGCCGTAACACCGGATCTGTTGAATATGGGGGGAAAATCTCTCTGCTGTTCGCACTCGGAAAGTGGAGCGGCGAAAATGTTTACGAGATTCAGAGGTGGTCGGACTTCCCCCCAGTAGGATGTGGGGAGTACCGTGAACAGTGAGCATCCTTCAGGTGCAATTCCGTTACCCGACTGTGCAATCGGTATTTCGGAAAACAGGTTCATTATGGTTCCGTTGCCCAATCCATCAACTTCTGCCAAGGATTGCCAGATATTTTCATTATCAACCGATGTAAGCCCCGATGCAGAGGCTCTGACGGCATAGAACAGTTCTTCTCCGCACAAACCGTCGTATGGGGATATTCCAAACATGGCTGATGTGTGAAAAACGAGGAGTACTATGCCTGTCAACCATTTCATTTTTCGGCAGGCTCGGTAATTGTGTCGGTAGGTTGTTCGATAACCACATTGCAGTTTGCCCCATCCTCAATCAACTGGATTTTTGCGGTACGCTTCTTCCCGGTGTCGTTTTTATCAATCGACACCATTATTTTTCCTGGAGCGAGAGTGTTGACATGGCAATACTCCGGCAGTATTATCTGCGGGGCTGCGCCATCGGTGAGGTAGTCAATCTGCAGAGCCTGGCCTGAGCCCGCGGCCGACATCTTAGGGGTAAGGACCTCGATATAACCCGCTTCGTTATTCTGGCTTACAGGTATATCTACTTTGAATGTACCGGAACGGATTACAATTGAGTCCGCACGGGTCTCTCCGGAGAGGTTGGGCGCCACGTCAACGTAGAGGGTATCGCCGTGGGGAAGAGCGTTAACCCATTCCGGAGCATGGCTCACTCCCCAGGTGTAGCCGTCGTAATCAATGGGGATTTTCATTGTACCGCCGCTTTTGACAAACGACAGACTACTCTGCTCTACATCCAGATATGTGGTGGCGAAGAAACGATAGATGCCGATGCCGATGACAAGCGCCAGAAACAGCACTACCGATATTATGATTATGGCACCACGTTTTTTGGCCGAGGTCTTTACATGGATAGACTGGTCAATACGGATACCGCATTTCGGGCAGTAACGCAGTTCATCATCAATTATGGCTCCGCAGTGGGGACACTCTTTCATTGTCAATCGAATATTCCGTTAATTGATTCTTCGGCATCCTGCTCTTCTTCCACAACACCGAGATCCCCTTTCTCACACAAATCAAAGTCAGGAGCGGGGAACCGGACATCCTGAGAATAGTGGAGCGTCGGGTCGGCATACACTTTCTTCATGAACAATCCGTAGATAGGGAGTGCCATTGATGCACCCTGACCGTAGGCCATTGTGTTGAAATGGATGAATCGTTCTTCCCCGCCAACCCATGTACCGGACACCAGTTGGGGGGTGAATCCCATGAACCAACCGTCGGAGTTGGAGTTGGTAGTACCGGTTTTTCCACCTGTGGGAGCGGTAAGAGAGTAGGGTGGGCGACGCAGACGTCCTGCCGTACCTCCGTCGACAACGTTCTGGAGCATGGAGAGGATTTTAGCGTGTGCCTTGTGGCTGATAACGTCGGTGTGGCGGGTGGTGAATTCCGAGATGGTGTTACCTGCACCATCGGCAATTGCAGTGACAAACACCGGTTCGGCACGCAATCCGTTATTGGCAAACGCACTGTATGCCCCGACCATCTCTTTCACTGAAACCTCACACGGTCCGAGACAGAGTGATATTACGGGATCAATCTGGTTGGTTATGCCGAAATTGTGCATATTTCTTACCAACTGAGCAGGTGAAAGTTCACTCATCAGTCGTGCTGAAATCCAGTTGTTGGAGTTGGTAAGCGCCCAGCGAAGGGTTACCATCTCCCCGATGTTGGAGTGTCCGGCGTTACGTGGCTCCCACTGGCGACCGTTTTCATCAAACAGCACCGGCTGCTCGTTGAGGAACTCATCACACGGAGTGTATCCTTCCTCCATCGCATAGGTGTAGAGGAACGGTTTGATGGTTGAACCGATCTGTCGGCGTCCGGTTGACACCATGTCATACTGGAACTGCGAGAAGTTGGGACCTCCGACGTAGGCTTTAACATGGCCGGTGACAGGGTCCATCGACATGAAACCTGCACGCAGGAAATGTTTGTGATAGAGGATGGAATCGCGCGGAGTCATCACTGTGTCGACCATGCCGTTGTAGGAGAACACACGCATGTCAATCGGTGTGACGAACGCTTTCTGAATCTCCTCCTCGCTGATGCCGTTCTGTTTCATCACGCGGTAGCGGTCGCTCTGCGTGATTGCACGTTTGATCAGTCCGTCAAGTTGACTTTGCGGCAGTTCCCCGCGGTTGGTGGTGTAGGGGGCACCGCTCACACCTTTCTTCTCACGGAAAAACTGTGCCTGAAGCGATTTCATGTGTTCCACCACAGCCTCCTCGGCATAACGCTGCATTCGTGAGTCGATGGTGGTGTAGATTTTCAGACCATCGGTGTAGATGTCATATTTGCTGCCGTCGGGCTTGGGATTCTTTTCAATCCAGCCATACAGGGGGTTGTTTTCCCATGCTATGGAGTCATCGACATATTTCTGCTTTTCCCATCCGCGGTAGTTGCTTTTGACAGGCTTCTTGGCAATGAGATAGCGACGGAGTTCCTCACGGAAGTAAGGTGCCGGACCCTCTTTGTGGTCAACCTTGTGGAAACTGATGTTCAAGGGAATAGCACTGAGCGAATCAAGTTGCTCCTTAGTGATGAAGTCGTTGTTGTACATCTGTTGCAGCACAGTGTTTCGGCGTTGCAGTGTGCGTTCCGGTTTGCGGATAGGGTTGTAGTACGACGGATTCTTCACCATACCTATCAGCATCGCTGCCTCCTCGATTGTCAGATCCATCGGATCCTTGCCGAAATAGACATGTGCGGCTGATTTTATACCGACCGCATTGTAAAGGAAGTCAAACTGGTTGAGATACATTTTTATTATCTCATCCTTGGAATAGAAACGCTCCAGTTTGACCGCTATCATCCATTCGATAGGCTTCTGCAGGGCACGCTCAGCGAGATTTTCAGAGGTGGGAGAGAACAACTGTTTGGCCAACTGCTGCGTGATGGTCGAACCGCCACCGGCATTCTTCTGCTGGAGCAACAGTGTCTTCACCAGCACACGTCCCATGGCACGCAGGTCAACACCTGAATGATCTTCGAAACGGGCATCTTCCGTGGCGATCAGCGCATCAAAAACGTACGGAGAGATTTCGTCATAATCCACATACACACGGTTGCCGGTATTGCGGAAATAACGTCCTAATTCCTCCCCGTCGGCTGAATAAACCACGGTCGCGAATTTGTCGGTAGGGTTACGAAGTTCCTCAACCGGCGGCATATAGCCTATCCACCCGTTATAAATCATTATCAGGAGCAGGAACATCAGAAGCATACCTGCGCCAAAGGCTATCCATAGCCAGATGATAACTTTCTTAACCCAAGGCTTACTGCTTGATTGGGGCTTGGTTGCGGAACTCTCTTTTTCGCTCATATCTTTGTTGATTACATGCTTTTTAAAATGACACAAAATGTGCCGATCGGTTTAAACAACAAATTTACGAACTTTCCTACATATTGCAGAGGGTTTATTATGAAAAAATGTTAAGATGTGCGGATTACTGTTTCTGTTACTTTCTCTGACTCTCTGCAGCGGGGTAGTTGGGATCTTCCTCGCCGGGGAACCAGTAGCGGATTGTGAGCGGTTCGCCGATTGAGCCGAACACACCGACACCTCCCGAGATATTCGATGCCAATGACGCCGGCTCGGAAAAGTAATCGTTGGTGAGTGTTCGTATTTTGTAAAGTGACGAAAGGTAGTTCATCAGGTCAACCGATATAGGCTCCAACTGAACCTGTAAGAAACGCCGCTTGTTCATGCTGTTATAGGAGGTGTAGGGGTAGCGTGTCTGCACTGTCAGCACATAACTCCCCCCTTTGAACTGGCGGTTGGTGAATACATCGGTGGTGTAGGCTTGCCATGCTCCGAACGGTCTTGATATGTTTGCATCATAAAGCAGCGGGTCTGAGGTGAAAAACGCATCGGTCCATGACACATAGTTGTCAGGCATGTACGTTACAACCGGCGGCGCAAACAAATTACTGCTGATATTAATCAATGAGGAGTCCCCTTCATAATTGTAACTTACTCCCTGAACCTTGATTCTGTAGCAGTGAAGGTCGGGTGAAGAGTCTTTCAATAATATCTTCAGTTGATAAACAGAGTCATTTGTGAACTCACGCAGAGCAAGGTCCTCGCGCTCCTCTGTCTTGCGATACAGCCTCACACAGTCAATCAGTTCGGCCTCAGGTTTCCAGCCGGGTACGGTGGTGGTTGAATGGATGTTCAGCGATTTCCCTTCGCGTGATGATACATTGGCCGACAGTTCCAGACGTTCGCCGGGGATAAACTTATGCGGGCACTCAAAATAGCAACTCTTAGGATTGAATTCCATAGGAAGGCGCTCCCCGCTGCCGGTGGTTATCTCCACTTTCCCCACTCGCAGAAGCAGTTCGTCGTAGTACTTCTTCATCAATTCTTTATCGAGGGGATATTTGGTCGTGTCAGGGAACATCAGGGCACGAAGCAGCATGCTGCGGTCGGTGTACACTTCCGTCACTTTATCGTTGAATGACTCCGTATATGCCAGGCGTACACCTATTGTGTCGCCGCAGGATACGAGTGATGATGCCACAATCTGTATGTTCTCCTTATTCTGTTCTCCGGGATCAGGCAGAAATGTCTCGCATGAGCAGAATATCGTTAGGAGAGAAGGTATTGCTATGTTGAAAAGGTTACGTATTTTCATAATGGTTAGAATGAGTAGGTGTAGGAAATGGATGGGGTGATGGGGAAGTCGCAAACACCGACAAGAACGCGCTTGCCATCGGCAAATTGCGACATATAAACGTTTGACACGTTTTTGCGGTTAAGAATGTTGGTCGCTCCAACAGAAATCTTGCTTTCGCCTGTGCGGTGACACATGGTGAACGAAATGTTCATGTCAAGGCTCATCTCGTAGGGGAGCACGTAGTTGTAACGTTGTGAGTAGCCGTTGAAGCGCATGTACAGGTCAAAGGCATCGGACGGCACTGTTATATGTCCGTGTTCGCCGGTCCAGGAGCCCAGATGGGTATCCGAAGCCCAACCCAGTATTGAAGTGTAGTGGTCAGCCACGCTTATCATGCCGGAATAGGATGTGTGGTCGGGTATGGTAACTCGTCGTCCTGACATATATTTGAACAGCAGTGACACGTCGAAATGGTTACGAGGGTGGTTCGGTATGCCCCACCAGCGTTGAGATATGTTGACCGACAGGTTGTGCGGGCGATCGGCCAGTGCGGGAATCTCTACACCGTTTGATATGGCTCTGCCGGGTGCATCGAATTTGTCAAAGGCTCGTGACCAGGTGTATGAAATCCAGCCGTTGGTAGCCCCTGAGAATTTCTGCAGAAGAACCTCTACACCGTAGGAGCGGGATTTGCCTATGGTTACCTGGTTTTCCCATCTGCTGCTGAGGCTGTTGAAGTCTGTACCTTCCAGATAGTCTATGTTACCTTTGATGGTCTTATAATAACCTTCGACTGACAGGTCTATGCCGAGGGGGAACTGATGGTTGACTGAAAGTCCGAACTGGGTAGAACGCATCGGGGGAACGGAGTCGGTGGCGGGAACCCAGATGTCGTTGGGTGACACAAGTGATACGGAGGAGAGCAGACGTTCGGCCTGTGAAACCTGCATGACCGATCCTTTGATGGATGTGTTGTTTGTTATCATATAACTCATTGCCACTCGAGGTTCGGGATAGAAGTAAGTCTTGCCCGGTGTTTTGTACAGAGCCAGATTCACCCCGACGTTGGCGCTGAAGCGGTTGTAGCGGATTTCATCGCTTAGAAAGAGGTTGAATGAACTCAGACGGTGGCTTGAACCGAGTATGGAGTCTGTATCTGTGATCGTCATCTCGTCGCGATGGTCTACAAGTATTGTTCCGTCGCTGTCAAAGATGCTCCAGTTTTTGTAATCCTCAACGTAGGACTTTATGTGACGACCCGGGTCAAACCATCCCTGACGGAACTCCAGTCCGTAGACCAGTTTATTGTTTTCGCCCAAGGGGTGATTCATTGTGGCTGCCAACCGCAGATTCCTCACTTTGGAGATATTCGCAAGTGTGGATTGCTCGTTGTATGAGGTGACGATACTGTCGTTATAGATTTTGTCGTATGGCTCGTTGTATGTTATGAAGTTTTCCGACTTCTGGACTCCCGCCTGAGTACGTTCGTACTGATACTCTGAAAAGGCTGCGGTCACACTCAGGTTTTTATCGCTGTTGTCCCATCGGTGCATGTAGTTCATTGAAGCCAGTGTGTTGCCCCACCATGTTTCGTCACCCATAGGTTTGGAGTAGTTCATTGAAGTGGACTGCCCAACCCATGTGACATCATTAATCGGTGCGTCTGTAGAGGTATATCCCGTGCCGTTTTTATCAATGTAATAGCGTGTGGATTTAGTGTCAACGCTGGCCGTTCGTGAGGGTATATCCTGCTTGTCGTGGTCTTTGACGAATGTTACCGAGAGTTTGTCATTCTCGCTGAATTTGTGTACAATTTTTGCATTCACATCCCAGAACTCCATGTTGGAGTAGGGACACTCCTGATTGATTTTGTCATAATGGTCCTGAACCACTTTCTGGTAGATCAGACCGAAATATGACATACGGGCTGCCACGGCGAATGAAGTAGTACCTTTCAGGATAGGCCCGGATACATTGACGCGTCCCATCGCTGCTCCAACCGACATCTCTCCGTGGTAGTTGTAGAAATCTCCTTCCTTGGCTGATACATCGATTATCCCTGACAGTCGTCCGGAATATTTTGCAGGGAAGGCTCCGCGGTAGAAAGCCAGAGTGGAGACGATGTCGGGGTTGATTGCTGAGATGAATCCGCGCATGTGCTCGCTGGAATAGAGTGAGGCACCGTCGACCATGAGGTTGTTCTGGTCAAAGTTGCCGCCTCGCACCATGATTCCGGCGTTGCCTGATTTACCTGACTGTACGCCCGGAGTGGTCTGAAGTGTTTTTAGCAGGTCCGGCTCGCCGAACACCACGGGGAGATTCTTTATCTGTACGTTTGTCACCGCCACGGCTCCCATCTGCGGACTTTTCACACCGAAGTCGTAGGGTTGTCCGTTTACGACTACTTCGCTGAGCAGTTTCTGGTCGGACTGCAACGCCACATTGATGGTCTGCGATGTCATTGTCCGCGGAGTCACTTCCTTTGTCATATATCCCAGAAATTTATAGGTAATGGTGAGGGGTGATTCATTGGGAGTGTTTATGGTGAGGGTGTAGTGACCCCGTATGTCGGTAAATGTGCCGGCTTTGCCAACGGTGACGCTTACGCCGGGAATGGTTTCTCCATTGTCAGCATCTGTCACTTTGCCGGTTATTGTTATCTGTGCCGACAGTATGGCTGCCTGAAGAATAAATAAAATGAGAAGAATTGATCTCCTGAAAACGATAATCATAGATAATGATGGTTTAGATTTGGTTTGGCAAATATAAGAAACATTTGGTATTATCTTTAATTCTTTAACGCTAATTAACGTTGATTAACTTAGTAATTTCTCGTTTATTGAAATATTAAGTATATTTGCAGTGATATTTATCTGTTTGTACATATAGTATAAATTAACGTATCGGAATTATTTGACTTGTGTGTCGGCGTATGGAGAATAGAAGCCTGAAAGATTTGTCACTTAAGGAGTTATGGGAACTTTTTCCTATAACTCTGGAGCCATATAATCCGGAATGGAGCAAGTGGGCTGAAAGTGAAATCGAGTCGTTGTATCAACTTTTGGGAGATTCGGTTGAGTCAATGCATCATATAGGCAGTACTGCCGTGAAAGGGATTTATGCCAAACCTATAGTTGATTTGCTTCTTCTTACGGATACTAATGAGAGTTGGAGCGATATCAGGAGTGTTATGGAGCGCAACGGGTATATCTGTATGTCGGAGAGTAGTTCGGTAATGAGTTTTAATAAGGGTTATACGCCTACCGGCTACGCGGAAAAGGTGTTTCATATACATTTTCGCCTTACCGGCGATGATAACCAGATTTTGTTTCGGGACTACTTGAATGCTCATCCCGATACGGCAGATGAATATCAACGGCTTAAACTCGGTTTGCTCCCATTGTACAAAAATGACAGGGATGGTTATACCGATGCTAAAACAGATTTCGTTAAGAGAGTATTAAAACAGGCAAGAAATGAATATACTTGAAGCAATCAAACAACGTCGTTCCGTAAGAAGTTATAACGGCAGGGGTCTGACTCCTGAGGAGATAGATCAACTGAAGGGGGCTATAGCCGGCAGTTATAGTCCGTTTGGGGGAGATGTGACCATACGGCTGAACTCTTTTGAACTCAAAGGTGAATATCGCCCCGGCACATACGGTGTTATACGTGGAGCGTCGGATTACTTTCTTCTGGCATATTCTGACGATGAGGAGTCGGTACTTTCGGCAGGTTTCCGCTTTGAGCAGGTGGTTTTGCAAGCGACCGCCATGGGTCTCGGCACATGCTGGATAGGGGGAACATTCCGCGGATCGGACTTTGATAAGGGTCAGGTGTGGCCCGATGGTGAGAAACTGAAAATCGTGTCGCCTGTAGGAGAGGCAGCCGGTAAAAGTTTGCGGGAGAGTCTGACCCGTTTTGTGATGCGCAGCCAAAACCGAAAACCGTTTCAATCTCTTTTCTTCAAAGGTGATTTCTCAACCGGATTGAATCAGGATGATGGTTTCGGCGAACCGCTTGAAATGATGCGCCTCGCTCCCTCATCGGTTAATTCTCAGCCGTGGCGCGCATTGGTCACTGACCATACCGTTCATTTCTATTATCTACGAAAAAGCGGGTTGTCCCTGCTTGACTCTGCTATCGGAATGTCACATTTCTTTGAAACAGAGCGGTATAATGGTCATAGAGGGGATTTTTTTAAGGAGGTTAATCCACCCGTGGCTCCAAAAGGATGGCATTATATCAGGTCATACCGACGAGAGAACATCATCTGATTTTTTACAAACTTTTTGAAAGGAAGATTTACGGGCTTCACCGGAGTAGTTGTCACTAATATAAACAATGAGGGTGTGTCAAAATAGGCGCATCCTCGCTGTATACAGGATTATGCGGCTGCTCCATGGAGCGGCCCTACAGGGCTAATGTGTTGATTGTCAAGAGGGTAGGGATGCTCCCTGGAGCATCCGCCAAATATACATCACTATCCATGAACGTACAACACATAAAAAAGCACCCCAAAAGTTTTCTTGTCCAACTTTTGGGGTGAAGTTCATTTTGACACAGTCCCATGTTTATGATGCTGTGATTTGAATGTCGGTCTGTTATTCTTCATCATCAAAATCGTCATCATCAAAATCAAAGTCCCAGGTGCTGTCGTATGCTTCTTCGGTGAAGCGGGCAAGGTCGCGTCCCTCACGTTTGGTAGGACGGCCGAGACCTTTGCGGCGGTCAATAAATCCGTTGATTTTGACAATTTCCAGAAGGTCGAGTTCTGATTTCGGAGTGATGTTCTCCATGTAATCAGGCACAAGTTTCGCGCCCAGACGGTTCTCGGTCAGTGCAAGTACACGGAAGGAGTAGGTTACGGGAGGTTTGCGCACGTTGATGATGTCGCCAACCTTAATGGTACGGCTGGGCTTCACGGCAACTTGCGAGTCACCCATTGTCACACGTCCTTTCTTGCACGCTTCTGTTGCTATGGTGCGGGTTTTAAAGATTCTTACAGCCCACAGCCACTTGTCAATTCTGACTTCTGATTTCGCCATAACGGACTATTTATTGTTGAAATTACACATTGCGAATTGCATTCCCGACAGGCAGAAGGCTTTGATTGCGTCAATGGCAACGTCAATTCGTGTTGGCAGTTGCTGACGTTGGTCAAGGGTGAAGTTTCCTAACACGTAGTCAATCTGGCCACCTCGGGGAAAGTCGTTGCCAATGCCGAATCTGAGACGGGGATATGCCTGTGTGCCGAGCATCTCGGCAATATTTTTCAACCCATTGTGACCTGCATCGCTTCCGGAGGGTTTCAGACGGATTGCACCGAAGGGCAATGCCAGATCGTCGACAACCACCAGGATGTGGTCGACGGCAATGTTTTCCTTATCTTTCCAATAACGCACGGCGTTACCGCTAAGGTTCATGTAGGTAGAGGGCTTCAGCAACACGAGTTGCTTGTTTTTCAGTCGCATACGCGCCACATCGCCATAACGTTCCGTGGAAAAAGAAATATTGGATGCCTCGGCAAAGGCATCCAATACTTTAAATCCTATGTTGTGGCGTGTGTTGCGGTATTCGTCACCGATATTTCCAAGCCCAACAATCAGATATTTCATGCTCTGATGTTATTATTTGGAAGCGGCTGCCTGAGCACCACGGGCGGCACGGGTGAGTTGAACTGCGCAAACAACAGCGTTTTTAGCGTTAACCAGTTCAAGACCTTCAAAGTGAAGATCACCGATCTGCATTGTTTTGCCAAGACCGAGGTTGTCAACGTTGATGACAACGCGTTCGGGGATAGCGGTGTAGATGGCTTTAACTTTGATTTTCTTCATTGAGAGGCTCAGTTTACCACCGGCTTTAACACCTTCTGCGTGACCTTCAAGTTTAACGGGTACTTCGATAACAACGGGTTTCTTGTCGTTTACTTCGAGAAGATCCATGTGGAGGAGGGTATCCTTAACGGGATCGAACTGAAGTTCTTTGAGAACCGCCATTTTGGTTTCGCCGTTGAAGGTGAGTTCGATAGCGAAGATGTCGGGAGTATAGATGAGTTTGCGGACAGCGTCAGCAGTTACGGTAAGATCGGTAGTGATCATTGCCTTGTTGTTGCCGATTTCAACCAGTTTTTCACCGGGTTTGAGGGTGCCGTTGAAAGGAAGGTCGAAAGGTTCGCCACCGTTGAGAACTACGGGAATTTTACCTTCGCTGCGAAGTGTTTTCGCTGCTTTTTTGCCGAGGTCTGTACGGGGTTCGGCTGCAAGTTTGAATGTTTTCATTTTGTTTTGAAATTTGTGTTACTCAAAATTAAGTTGATTGTTTTTGCTCCTTAATTTCCCATCACACGATTGGGTTTATGCTTAAAAAGCGGTGCAAAGATACGATTTTTTCTTTAAATGGGCAAATTTTTTGGTAAAATCTGACAGATTATTTATATTTGCACGATATTAATTTTATGAAAGGGATTGCTGACTTATCCCGTTCGTAATCACTTTTTTGCTTTAAGTAGATGTTGAAAATTAGTTTATACTTAGTTCGTTTCTATTTTCGAGTGATATTTTGATTTTGAAGAAGGAGTGTAGTGAACTACACGACTGATGAAAAAAACGAAATAGCGCCGAAAAGAGAAATGAAATAAGTAGAAACAACATCTACTTGATAATATAAAATAATTTTCAACTTCTACTTATGATATGAAACAGTGGTTTTTTGGTGCAGACTTGTGGAAAAGCCGGTTCGGTGTGATGGCTGCCACATGCTTCCTGACTATGATATGGTTTGTGGTCGACTGGTGTATGGGCACCACTTTCAGAGCCATGAGTATATGGGAACTTTGGGTTAACAATTTCCTTGCGGCTATGGTGTTGCTCCTCCCGTTCGTGATATTCCGTAAGGTGTGGCTCCAGATTGTGTGTCTGTTTATCTTCGATATGCTCCTGGTGGCCAACCTGATGTATAGTCGCACCTATTTCACCGGCATACCACTGGAAAGTTATTTTCTTGTCACTAATCTGAAGGATTTTACTGCGAGTGTTACGGATTCTTTGCGTTGGCGCGACCTCGGGTTCGTTGTCATTCTGCTTGTCGGAGCCATTGTTTCGTTTCGAATGCCCCGCGATAAGTTTATTCCCGGCATCTGGCCTCGCTACATCACCCTTGTTGTGATCCCGGCTGCTGTGTCGTTCGCTGTAAATTACTCTAAAGGAGGGTTCTATAAAGCGTATGATTCCTACGATTTGGTGGCATATACACACAGTTGCACCGTTCCCGTATATACTGTAGTGGGGCATATTGTTCACACCGGCATGGAGTCAGGAAAAACTGTAGCGCCTGATAAGGAGGCGGTCATTGCTGAATGGCTGGACGTTCACCGAAAATATACCGAAGGGGTGGCTCTCCCCGACAGTGTTATGCCAAAAAAGAATTTGGTGATAATCTTATTGGAGTCATTTGAGACTTGGCCTCTTGAGCAGAAGGTAGAAGGGATGGAGATTACTCCATATCTGAATACTCTGCTGAAGGATTCAACGACATTCTATGCTCCGTATGCTCTGACGCAGGTCGATGCCGGACGTTCCATTGACGGACAGTTGCTGATTACGGCAGGTCTGTTGCCCACGAAAGGGGTGGTCTACAGTAACCGGTATCCTACGTCAACATATCTGACCTTGAATAAAGCACTTAAGGATAAGTATGGATCAGAGTCAATCATGCTTACGGTTGACCAACTTATAACTTGGAATATGGGGGTGATAGCACAATCGTTCGGCTATGACAAAGTCCTTGAACGTTCCGTGTGGAATATCGATGAAAAGGTGGGAACCTCGCGCAAACTAAGCGACGGCTCATTCTTCCGTCAGAGTGTGGAGAAGATGGAATCCGAAAGACTGTGGCCTTACGGAGAGCCGCGAATGATGACCTTCGTCACTTATTCAGGGCATAACCCGTTTATTCTTCCCGACAACCTTCGTAGTCCGGAATTTGACTTGCGCGGCAAAGGTTATCATTCCACATTGGAGAATTATCTGACCATGGCTCACTATACCGATTCACATATCCACACTCTTATAGATTACCTGCGCTCGCGACCCGACTGGGATCAGACCATGGTATTGATAACCGGTGACCACGAGGGACTTGCCGCACAGCGTAAGGAGATTCTGAGCAGCGGCACCAAGGGTGTTGAACTCGTAAGCGAAGGGCAGTACACCCCATTCATTGTGGTCAATGCCCCCGTAGGTATGCGCTATGAGAAACCGTTCGGACAAGTGGATATTTATCCCACGCTTCTGACTATGCTCGGTCTGCAGGACTACAAGTGGCAAGGGGTGGGAGAGAGCCTGTTCTCACCCAATAAAGTACCTGCCGCTATATCATCAATGACAGGCAAAATGGCAGGTGACACCACCGGTGTAGACCCTCATCATCTCAACCATTGGAAACAATCGCGCGACATCAGCGACGCAATCATCCGAACGGATTACCTCAAAAATCTTGAGTAAAATAATTCTGTCACGGACCTTTTTAGTAGAACATACATCTTTTATATAATCTAGCTAATCATTTCGTTGAGAAGCCGATTCGAACGAGTTTGTATAATATTATAGTATGTAATCAAATCCGGGAATGATTTTACAAGGTTCCCGAATTTAAAACATGTCTGTTGAGTGTTTGAGGGGAGTCGCGAGGAACGAAACGCAGCGTTGTTCTGAAAAAATTAAGTGAAAAAGTTGTGTAATCAACACAAAATTAGTACCTTTGCAAGCCGATTTTATCCAAAATCAATCAACGGCGACCGTAAGTGGAAACTTTTGGCCGAGTTATCTGCTTGTGTGTCACCAATTTAACTAATTAATTAAACTTTAAGAAGTGGATACTTTAAGTTACAAAACTCTTACCCCCAACGCTGAAAGCGTAGAACGCAAATGGGTTGTAGTGGACGCAACTGACCAGGTTCTCGGTCGTTTGTGCTCTAAGGTTGCGAAGATTCTTCGTGGCAAATACAAACCCTGCTACTCTCCCAATGTGGAATGTGGCGATAACGTCATTATCATCAATGCCGACAAAGTACGTCTCACCGGCAAAAAAATGACTGACAGAATCTATCTCAGTTATACCGGCTATCCCGGCGGTCAGCGCGAGACTACTCCCGAAGTGCTCATCAAGAAATCATTCAACAAGCACCTCAAACCCGGCTACAACCCCCTGTTCATTCACGTAATGAAAGGTATGCTCCCCAAAAACCGTATGGGTCGTCGCATCATTGAAAACATGCACGTTTACAATGGCGCTAACCACCCCCATGAGGCTCAGAATCCTGAAGTTATCGACATTAACAAACTGAAATAATATTAGAGTATGGAAAATGTAAATGCAGTTGGACGACGTAAAGCAGCCATCGCTCGTGTCATCGTCAAAGAAGGTAACGGCGTAATCACCATCAACAAACGCCCCCTGGAAGTTTACTTCCCCTCTTCTATTCTTCAGTTCATCGTTAAACAACCCCTTAACACACTTGACTGCGTAGAAAAATATGACATCCACGTCAACCTCGACGGTGGTGGCTACAAAGGTCAGGCTGAGGCTCTCCGTCTGGCTATCGCTCGCGCACTTGTGAAAATCAATCCCGAGGACAAGCACGCTCTTCGTGTTGAAGGCTTCATGACCCGTGACCCCCGTTCTGTTGAACGTAAGAAACCCGGTCAGCCCAAAGCACGTAAACGCTTCCAGTTCTCAAAACGTTAATATTCACTTCTCGGAACGCGGCATGAATGTCGCAGCCTGACAAGGTTTATTATACAGTGTTTAGTATCTAAATCTCGGAGATGGACACGTTCCCTACTCGCGAGGTTGAATTTTCGGAACGTAAACAATTATTACAAAAAATGTCAACACCCAATTTTGACCAACTCTTAGAAGCAGGTTGCCATTTCGGTCACCTCAAAAGAAAATGGAATCCTGCTATGGCGCCCTACATCTTCATGGAGCGCAACGGTATCCACATCATTGACCTCTACAAGACTGAGGCTAAACTCGCTGAAGCAGCCGCAGCCCTGAAGAACATAGCAAAATCAGGCAAAAAAGTTCTCTTTGTTGCCACTAAAAAACAGGCCAAACAAGTTATCGCTGATAAAGCCTCTGCAATCTCTATGCCTTATGTGATTGAACGCTGGCCCGGCGGTATGCTTACCAACTTCCCCACTATCCGTAAGGCTGTCAAAAAAATGACTGCTATCGACAAGATGGCTACTGACGGCACTTTCGACAACCTCTCAAAACGCGAAAAACTGCAGATCAGCCGCCAGCGTGCTAAACTCGAGAAAACTCTTGGTTCTATCGCTGACCTGAACCGTCTCCCCTCTGCTCTTTTCGTTGTTGACGTTCTCAAAGAACATATCGCCGTTGCTGAAGCAAACCGTCTCGGTATTCCCGTATTCGCAATCGTCGATACTAACTCTGACCCCAACAGCGTTGATTTTGTAATCCCCGCTAACGATGATGCTTCAAAATCAATCGAAATCATCCTTGATACCGTTTGCGGTGCTATGGCTGAAGGTCTGGAAGAACGCAAAGCAGAAAAAGTTGACGCTCCCGCTGCAGAAGGTGAGGCTGCTGCCGCTCCCAAACGCGAACGTCGCCGCGTAAGCCGCAAGGCTGAAGCCGCTGCTGAGGCTCCTGCTGCTGAGGCTGAGGCTCCCGCTGCTGAATAATCAGTATACGGAACATATTTTTCGCTCGATGGCTTCAGTGTCTCCACACTCCTGCCTTCGAGCGTAAATTGAATTAAAACAACTACTTACAAAACAGAATACATACAATTATGGCTGTTACTATTGAAGATATCAAAAAACTTCGCCACCTCACAAGCGCAGGTCTTACAGACTGCAAAAACGCTCTCATCGAAACTAACGGTGACATGGATGCTGCCGTTGAAATCCTGAGAAAAAAAGGTCAGGCTGTTGCCGCTAAACGTGAAGACCGTGAGGCTTCTGAAGGTTGTGTTATCGCTAAACATAACGGTGACTTCGCTGCTATCGTAGCCCTGAAATGTGAAACTGACTTCGTTGCTAAAAACGCAGGTTTCGTTGAACTCACCAACAAAATCATCGACGCTGCCGTTGCTAACCGCGTTGAATCAATGGATGCCCTCAAGGCTCTCGAAATCAACGGTACTTCGGTTGCTGACCTCATCGTTGAAGAAACAGGTAAAACCGGTGAAAAGTGCGAACTCGGTGCTTACGAGTATCTGACTGCTCCCACTGTTACTTCTTACAACCACTTCGGTAACAAACTCGCCACTATCGTTGCCCTCAACCTCGCAGGTGTTGACGATGCTGTTGCACGTGACGTTGCTATGCAGGCTGCTGCAATGAACCCCGTTGCTGCTACCCGCGAACAGGTGCCCGCTTCAGTTGTTGAATCTGAACGCACCGTTGCTATCGAAAAATCTAAAGAGGAACAGATCAAGAAAGCAGTTGAGGCTGCCCTTAAAAAAGCAGGTATCAACCCCAACCTCGTTGATAGCGAAGATCACATCGAATCAAACATTGCTAAAGGCTGGCTGACTCAGGAAGAGGCAGACAAGGCTCGCGTAATCGCAAAAGAGGCTGCTGAGGCTAAGGCTGCTAACATGCCCGAGGCTATGATTCAGAACATCGCTAACGGTCGTGTTAACAAATTCTACAAAGAATCAGTTCTCGTTGAACAGGAATTCGTTAAAGATTCTTCAATGACTATCGCTCAGTACCTCGCTAAAACCGCTGATGGTCTGACTGTCGTTGACTTCAAACGCGTTAACCTTAACGAAGACTAATCAAATCCTATTCGTATCAGGGGGTGGATTTAGCCCTCTCCATGACCGGATTATTTGAATACTACAACGGAGGAACCGCTGATAATTAAAATCAGTTGTTCCTCCGTTTTTTTTTGCGTTTGGAAATTAAGGATCGGACAAACCGATGTACCTACTGCCTGGTATATCTATTTTTCGTGCCCATTTCCCCATATTTATAAACCTCGCAGACTTGCTTAAACGCAGGATTATTCATATATTTGTAAAGAATATTTTAAACTAATACACTTATGAACGAACTTGAAAAGATGCGTAACAGCGAACTTGCGGATATGGACACTCCCGAGTTGCAAGAAAGTTTCATACACGCAAAGAGCCTACTTGCAAGGATGCGTACAATGAGCAGTTACGATGAAGGGTATCGTCAGTTGCTCGAAGAGTTGATTCCCGGTATTCCGGAGAGTTCTATAGTGTGTCCGCCGTTTTACTGCGACCATGGGCATGGCATAAAATTGGGAGAACATGTGTTTGTAAACGCTAACTGCACATTTCTTGACGGTGCATATATAACAATCGGAAAACATACCCTCATAGGTCCCGATGTGAAAATCTACACACCTCATCATCCGATGGAATATACGGACAGAAGAGGAACCAAAGAATATGCCTTCCCTGTTACGATCGGTGAAGACTGCTGGATTGGTGGTGGAGTGGTCATCTGTCCCGGCGTAACCATCGGCAACCGTTGTATTGTAGGAGCAGGAAGTGTCGTAACCAAGGATGTTCCCGACGATTCCATTGTGGCCGGAAATCCGGTAAAGAGCATCAAGCGATAGGTGCGGCAGGATAGTAAGAGAGTGTTACCCCCGAATAAGCCCGTGATGGGTCAATCGGGGGGGGGGTGTAAAGTTACAAAATGTTTATGACATCAGCAAGCAATCAATTAGCCACTAACTGAATATCCCTAATTATTAGTCAGTTTTACATCGAGGGAGGATGTCAATGCAAACTGCAAGAATCACAAGGAGGACCGGCGGATTCTCCGTGGAGCATCCCTACGGTTTTGGTAATCAATCTCTTAGCACGCGCAAAAGGTGACTTATAATTCCTGTAGGGCTGCTCTGCGGAGCAGCCGCAGTACATCCGCCAAACCAAAATCACACCCCATTTTCATAAACTGAGTGAGTATCAATTTTTTTTGCTATCTTTGCATGAATCAACGAATTCAGCCATGACACGAGGAAAGAATATCTGTAAAATACTTAAAGAAATACGCGGGAAAATAGCGGAGGCTATCGACATAGAGTGCATGACCACTGAATGTTGCTATAAAGGAGATTGTTCGGGAACATGTCCGAAGTGCGAGGCTGAAGTGCGTTATCTTGAGCATCAACTCCGAAATCGTTCCCTTGCAGGAAAAATCGTGAAACTTGCAGGTATATTGGCTGCTTTTCTATCCATGCTGATCCCTGTTGCATCAGACGCACACGCTGCAACTGATGTTGAACAGCACCGAGCGGACAGCGTTTCCATTCCATCCCGGAATCCAATCTTAATAGAAGGTGTTGTTAAGGGAGAATTCAAGGGTGAGGGTGATTCTGCGATTGTGGAGGCATTACCCGGAGCAGCGATAAGAAATCTGCGAAATGAGAATGGCGTTAATACAAACATTGATGGTGAATTTGAGATAGAAGTAAATTCCGGTGATTCGCTGCAGTTTTCATTCGTAGGATTAGAAACGAAGGTGATTAAGGTAAACGAAGCCTCCGAGTCACTCACAGTGATTTTGAAGGATGATGGAAGACCGGACACTTTATTTAGTACGATTGTTGACATAATAAGGATATCTGCGCCAAACGAAATGCTTGAGTTATACTTTATTGATGAGGATGGAAATCCCATTGATCCGTTGGACGTGCGGATATACAAAATTACCATTGACGAAGATGGCGATGAAGATGAGGATTGGGTGTATCCAACTTGTCATGCAGGGTCAGCCCGTATATTTTGAAATGAGGATGACGAATTTTTGGATGAAGATAAAAAGCCTTTAAAAACGGTTACCCTTCGCTTTGAAGCCTATGATTATGACGAACCTGTAACGAAGAAGTTCAAATACAGTAAGAAAAATACAAAGAAAACTATCCGTTTCAAACATAAGTAGATATAAAAATCACAATCTGCCTGTCTGAAGACGTATAATTATATATAAATTGTGTCACGGCGTTAAAAGGTGATGCAAAAATTTGATTATCTGAATAATAATTGCTACCTTTGCAACCGCTAATCAATACAAAACAATTTAAACAATTAATCAATGGCAACTAAAATCAGATTACAGCGTCATGGTCGTAAAAACTATGCGTTTTATCCTATTGTGATCGCCGATAGCAGAGCACCACGTGATGGTAAATTTATTGAAAGGATAGGTTCTTATAATCCTAACACTAATCCTGCTACAATAACATTGAACTTCGAACGTGCTTTGTATTGGGTTAACGTTGGTGCTCAGCCCACCGACACTGTTCGCTCTATCCTCTCTAACGAAGGTGTACTTCTGATGAAACACCTCCAGGGTGGTGTGAAAAAAGGTGCTTTCGATGAAGCGGAAGCAGAACGTCGTTTCGCTGCATGGAAACAGAACAAGCAGTCAAAAGTTGACGCTTTCAAAGCATCTATGGCTTCTAAAAAGGAACTCGCAGTGAAAGAACTCCTTGAAGCAGAACAGGCTAAAAACAAGGCTAAGGCTGAAGCCGTAGCAAAGAAAAAGGCTGAACTCGCTGCTGCCAAGGCTGAGGCTGAGGCTGCTGCCGCTGATGCTGAAGCAGAAGCACCTGCTGCTGAATAACTTATTGGTGTAAACCGAATTTATAAAAGTTTTTAGCAATTTGCTTAAAGCAGTCTCCCGTAATAACCTACGGTAGACTGCTTTTCTTTTCTATGAATTGTTCTTCTGAAAATAAACCGTTGACTGTTGTTATACCTGTTTATAACCGCGGAAATCTTGTGGTGCGTACACTTGATTCTGTGGCCCGGCAGGATGTGTCGCTGTTCAATCTGGTTGTAGTAGATAACAATTCTACAGATAATTCGGAGGCTGTGATCCGAAAATGGATGGCTGATCATCCGGAGGTTTCTGCTTTGTTTGTCTCTGAGACTTATCAAAGTGCATCGGCTGCACGCAACAGAGGGTTGGCGGAGGTGTGTACACCTTGGGTAATGTTCTTTGATTCTGACGACATTATGTTGCCCGGTCATGTAAGTTCAGCCGTTGATGTGGCTCAATCCAATCCGGATGCTGACATTGTGGGGTGGGACGTGTCAGTACCGCTTTATAACGGCTGTACCCGCCTTATGCGTTTCCCTTACTCGGAATTTATGAAGAATCATATTGTTCATGGATCTCTATCAACGCTGCGCTACATGGTGCGTACCTCTTTCATCAGAAACGCGGGAGAATGGAATCGCACGGTCAGAAAGTGGGATGATTATGAGTTGGGTGTACGCCTTCTTACGGCTTGTCCGAAAGTAGCGGTGCGAAAAGGGGAACCTTTGGTGAAAATTCACTTTACCGCTGATTCAATCACCGGCACCAGTTTCACCGCCGGGGCAGGAGAGTGGGAGAGGGCTCTTGATGAAATAGAGAGAACCCTGAAACAATATTCTCCGGAAATGACAGACTGGATTACCTATCGCAGAGCCGATCTCGCTTCAGAATACAGAAAAGAGGGGTCACCGGAGTTGGCCGCCGGTTTACTTGACAAGGCTAAAGCGAACGCTGACCGCAAATGGCTCGCTCCGTTAATTTATAATCTGAAAAAGTTTTTTCCACGTGGTATTTGGCATGTAGCTGACCTCGTAATCCGTTGATTACCAGATTTCTTTAGCAATGGCAAAGCGCGGACGGTGCTTCACCTCGGTGAATATCTTCCCGATGTATTCCCCGACTATGCCGATGCTGATCAGGGTGAGACTTCCCAGGAACCATACTGATAACATGATTGATGCCCATCCACCTATTGCTGTTCCGGAAAGTATGGCAATCAAAACGTAGATTGCAACTAATATATCAATAACAAGAAATGTCAGACCCGTAAGGAAAATCAAGCGCATCGGACGGGCCGAAAAAGAAGTAATCCCATCGATGGAGAAACTCAGCATTTTGCTGAGCGGGTATTTCGATTCTCCTGCAACACGCGGGTTACGCTCATATTTCACAACATCGGTTCTGAGCCCGATTTGAGGGATGATTCCACGCAGGAACAGATTAGACTCACCATATTCGCTGAGCAGATGCA
Organism: Bacteroidales bacterium; assembly: GCA_014800385.1. Classification (GTDB taxonomy): domain Bacteria; phylum Bacteroidota; class Bacteroidia; order Bacteroidales; family Muribaculaceae; genus CAJUPY01. The sequence continues at coordinate 24,535 of JAAVGE010000001.1, read as the reverse complement.
GCGCGCGGTTGCTCATCAGGCGATAGTCTGCGTGGTCGTAGATAGTTTCCAGACCCATGATGTTCTGGAAAGAGTAGAATCCGTGGGCAGTAGTACGTTTAAACCATGTATCGGTCTGTCGGGATGACCTCACTCCATAAACAATCTCACATCCGTCGCGGAATTTCTTGACCATCTCTATCATTGCCCGCGGGTCATCCTGTAGGTCTGCATCAATTGAAATTGCAGCATCGCAGTGATCCATCACTGCCATCAGTCCCGCAAGCAATGCATATTGATGTCCACGGTTATGAGCCAGTGATACACCTTTTATGCGTTCATCACTTTGATGGAGTTGTTCAATCACTTCCCATGTGCGGTCCTTGCTCCCGTCATTGCTGCACATAATATAACTGTCCGGGGCTATCAGTCCGGACTGGCTCATTTCATCAAGAAGCGCAAGCATCTCTTTTGATGAAATCGGTAAAGCCTGCTCCTCGTTGTAGCAGGGGATAACTATTGCTATGCGGGGTAGGGATGTGCCGGTCATGGTTGAAAAGTATTGAGGACGGACACAACGCCGAAGCGTGATGTCCGTCCTCAGTAATAAGATTAATAGTTACGTGCGAAGATTACGCGTTGAGCCGAAGGCTTGCCGGTAACCATACAGAAGCCGGGAGTTTTGTCGCCATCCAGGGGGATGCAGCGGATTGTGGCTTTGGTTTCCTCCTTGATTTTCTCTTCAGTTTCGGTAGTACCGTCCCAGTGAGCCAGAATGAAACCGCCTTTTTCAATCTCTTCCTTGAATTCCTCGTATGTTTCAACGGTGCGGGTCATTTCCTCGCGGCGGCGCAGTGCTTTCTGATAGATGTTTTCCTGAATTTCCTCGAGCAGGTCTGCAACACGTTTTGCAATACCTTCCAGAGGCTCGATCTGTTTTTCAAGAGTGTCACGACGCATAAGTTCAACGGTGCCGTTTTCAATGTCGCGTGCACCGATGGCCAGACGTACGGGTACACCTTTGAGTTCATAATCGGCAAACTTGAAGCCGGGGCGTTTGTTTTCGGCATCGTCATATTTAACGCTTACACCCAACGCACGCAGTTCGTTTACGATGGGCTCAACTTTGGCAGATATTTCGGCCAACTGTTCGGCGTTTTTGTAGATAGGAATGATAACAACCTGAATAGGAGCCAGATGGGGAGGAAGAACCAGACCATTGTCGTCGGAGTGGCTCATGATGAGCGCACCCATCAGGCGGGTTGAAACGCCCCATGAGTTAGCCCAAACATATTCGGGTTTGTTTTCTTTGTTGACGAAAGTAACATCAAAAGCCTTGGCGAAGTTCTGACCGAGGTTGTGAGATGTTCCAGACTGCAATGCCTTTCCATCCTGCATCAGTGCTTCGATGGTGTAGGTGTTGAGTGCACCGGCAAAACGTTCGTTGGCTGATTTGACACCTTTGATAACGGGGACAGCCATATATTTTTCGGCAAAGTCAGCATAGAGGTTGATCATCTGCACGGTGCGAGCCTCAGACTCTTCGGCTGTGGCATGGGCGCAGTGTCCTTCCTGCCAGAGGAATTCGGCGGTACGGAGGAACATGCGTGTACGCATCTCCCAGCGCATTACGTTTGCCCACTGGTTGCAGAGCACGGGGAGGTCGCGGTAGGAGTGAATCCAGTTTTTATATGTACCCCAGATGATAGTTTCCGAGGTGGGGCGGATTATCAGTTCTTCTTCCAGACGAGCATCAGGGTCAACGACAACACCTGTGCCATTGGGATCGTTTTTCAGTCGATAGTGTGTCACCACCGCACATTCCTTGGCGAAACCTTCCACATGTTCAGCCTCGCGGCAGAGGTAAGATTTGGGGATGAGCAGGGGGAAGTAGGCGTTCTGCACACCTGTAGCCTTGAACATCTCGTCGAGTTGATGCTGCATTTTTTCCCAGATTGCATAGCCATAAGGTTTGATAACCATACATCCGCGCACAGCAGACTGTTCAGCGAGGTCGGCTTTTACTACCAACTCGTTATACCATTGTGAGTAATTGTCCTTACGTTTAGTAAGACCTTTCAGTTCTATTGCCATTGTTGTTTTTTTATATGTTGCTTCGCCGATTTTTACCTGTGATTCGTGTGTGATAAATGTTTACATCGGTTCATAAATCATGGTCTACCGGCATCAAATCCTTTATTTTGTGCAAATTTACAAAATATATTGTCATGATACAATTTTTCCACCCACTTTGACAGCAATTTACGCTTAAAATCGTTCGAGATGATATGAATGTGAGTCAAGTGTGTCGAGCAGGGCGGGGAGGTATCTGTAGAATTTGTCGGTACGTGTGCTGTCGGTTCCAAGATGTATCAGTATGATGGCACCATCCAGACCTTTCTCAGCCTCATATGTCAGGAATTGTTCCCATATCTCGGCCGAGGTGGTGTAGTAGGGCAGGTCAGGTGTGGTGTAATCTTTGTAGGTTTCAATTCCGGGTGACATGTTTATGGGAAATAATCCGGCATTGCGGAATGCCTCAATGTGGGACCTGTTATACCACTCAAACGATGGGATGAGAATCCTTGCGCTATCGCGACACACGCCGTAGCGTTGAAGCATGAGATAGGCTGCTTCCACATCCCTTACGGCACTATCGGCTGAGGCGAGGGTGGTACGCTCCTTGTTCCATTCGGCAAGCAGGATGTGACGGTCGCCATGAGGTCCGACATAGTGCCCTTCGTTTATTGCGCGATGTATTACAGCAGCGTTTGCCGCCGAATCACGCATGAAGTTGCCGGTAAAGAAGAATGAGGCTTTTACGCCGCGTGCGTCCATCACATCAAGAGCAAATTCTCCTCCTTCAAAGGCAGAGTCGGCTGTGAAAATCAGATGTACGGTTTTCCTGTCGGGAACGGTGTGTCTTACTGCCGCACCGAAACGATCGTATTCCCATCCTGCAGTGTGTATGCCGGAGGCACTCAGCAGGGCCAGGGCACATATAAGGATAATTGAGGAAAGTAGGTGTCGCATAATAAGTAGTTATATTATCAAGCAGATGTTGTTTCTAATTACAAATTAATTTTCAACATATACTTATAAAAAAAGACTGCATCAAAATTTTCATTCCGATGCAGTCTTGTTCAGTTCTTTAAGAGGTTATTATTTCTTTGCTGCATCAAGGTCGTGGAGAAGAGTTTCCACGGCTGCCTTGAGTTGCATATCCTGACCATTGATAACATTCGCAGGGTTAACGGGTACTTTCACATCAGGTTCCAACTGGGTGTTTTCCAGATAGTTTCCTTCTGCAGTGCGATAACCTACAACGGGAATACCGAACACCATCGAGGGGTCCTGCATGGTTACCCAGTTAACCGAGGTCATTGTTCCCGGCACAGGCATACCGACAAGTTTGCCGATTCCCATGGTTTTGTACACCCAGGGAGTGCCGTGGGCGTTGCTGTAGCAGGCTTCACACTGAACCATGATGCTGGGTTTGTTCCATCGGCGTGAAGGCATATCGCAGGTTTCCTTACCGCGTACAACCTGTGTGAGGTACTTCTTACCGCTGAAGAATATTTCAATATCCTCGTGCATGCGACCACCACCGTTGTGACGGATGTCGATCACGATACCTTCGCGGTCGTTGTATTTACCGAGAACATCGGCATAGAGGGGACGGAAGGAGTCATCGCTCATCTGTTTGATGTGGACGTAGCCCAGTCGACCGTTACTCCATTTGTCAACGTCGGCAGCGCGTGCTTCAACCCAACGGTCATACATAAGGGAGTTCATGGCAGCCGCAGAGATCGGTTTTACTGTTTCTTCCCACTGCTCGCCGGTTGCGGGATTCTTGATTGTCACAAGGGTGTTTTTGCGTGCTATGTTGTTGAGAAGTTCGCTCTGGTCGGCTTTTGCATCAATCTCCTTTCCATTGATTTTCACAATGATGCAACCGGGTTTGACCTTTGAAGAGGCACGGTCAAACGGGCCTCCAACCACTACTTCTTCAACTTTGAACCCGTTGCCGGTGTAACTCATGTCGTAAAGCAGACCGAGTGAGGCGGTGCGGTCAACAGCACCTGTAGCAGCATGGGAGTAGCGTCCGCCGGTGTGCGAAACGTTAAGTTCACCAAGCAGTTCGGAGAGCAGTTCAGCGAAGTCGTAATTGTTGTTGATGTGGGGGAGGAAGCGGCTGTAGTCGGCAGTCATCTTTTCCCAGTTTACTCCGTGCATGTCAGGAGTGTAGAAGCGTTCGCGTTCCTGAGTCTTGACATAGTTGAACATGTAGTCGCGTTCGGCGGCGAGGTCTATATCTTGCGAACCGCTGATGCTTATGTTTGTAACCTTGTCGGATTTCGGGTCGATACGTTTAAGGTTGCGACCGATAAGGTAGATTTTACCATCCTTATCCATTTCCAGACCACCGCGACCAATTTTGCGTGTAACCATTTTGGGTTCACCCTTTCTGAGGTTTATTTTCCACAGGTCGGGGTCGTTGTCAGTGGTGGTCACCATGTAGAGCGATTCACCGTCTTTAGTGATGATAAGGTCAGTGATGTCAGAGGAGAAGGGAGTGAGTTTAACCGTGCGGTGCTTGATTCCGTCAAGTTCAACATTGATATCCTTTGTTTCGTTTTTCTTGGAGTCACCAACTTTCTCCTTATCTTTTTCATCTTTTTTAGCCTTTTTTTCAGCATCCTTGAAAAGTTCGTATTCCTCTTCGGAGAGATTGAATTTGTCAAAAGTTTCGCGGTTGAGGAACACGATGAAGGCGTCGGTCTGAGAGCCCCATGATGCGTGGTTACGCATACCGTCGCGGTCAGAGGTGAACAGGATGGCGTTTCCGTCCAAAACCCATCGCGGGTCAGAGTCGAAATAACCGGTTTGGGTAAGGTTGTGCATTTCTCCGTTTTCAACATTGATAATTGCAACATCGGAATAGGGATCATGCTTACGGTCAACCACTTCGGTGAGAACCCATTTGCTGTCAGGAGAGAAAGAGAAGGGAACTCCTCCGGTCATGCGTGTTACGGTTGATCCATCGGTGAGTTGGCGCACCTTCTTTGAGTCCAGATCCATGATCATGATTTTGGTGCGGTCCTGGATGAAGCCGAGTTTTTTGCCGTCGGGAGAGAATGTGGGGTATGTACGTTCTTTCTTATCTTTGAACAGAGGTGTTTCCTCAATGATAGTAGCATTTGAGAAATTGGGGTCGGAATCATTGGCAATCTTTGCAGTGTAGAGATTCCAGTGACCGTCACGTTCCGAGGTGTAGACGAGCGTTTTGCCGTCGGGTGACCAACTGACCTGACTTTCAGCCTCAGGAGTGTTAGATATCTGTTTTACGGATGAATAGTCGTTTGATGCAACGAAAAGGTCGCCGCGTGAGATGAACGCCATCTGTTTTCCATCGGGCGATACGGCAGCGGCAGTGGGGCGCAGAGGTATGCGTGAAATCTGGGGAGCATCATCCATGACAATGTCGATGTTAACCTTAACAGGCTTGTTGTCAGCCCCCATGGTGTATATTTCGCCATCATAACCCATTGCGAAAGTTCCGTTGTCTGCCTGTGAGAGGAAGCGAACGGGATGGGTTTTGAAGCGTGTGATTTCCGTTACGGCTTTGGGGTTATCAACGGGGAATGAGTAGAGGTTCATTGTTTTGCCATCACGTTCGGAGAGGATGTAGACGGTCTTGCCATCTTTTGAAATGATGGGGTTGCGATCCTCACCGGTGTGGTCGGTAAGATTGGTGTATTTGCCGTCGGCTATGTCGTAACGCCAGATGTCGCGTGTCACGGATGATGTGTGGTGCTTGCGCCACTGATCCTCCATACCTTTGATATCCTGATATGCAATCCATTTTCCATCGGGAGAGAATGAAATCAGTTCAGCGGGAGCCGCAGTGAACAAAGTTGAGTTACCACCTGTCACCGGCACCTTATAGAGTTCAGAAAGACGTGCTGTAGGAAACTGGATAGATTTTACCGGATCCTGAATGTGACCTGTGAAGATTACGTATTTGCCGTCGGGAGTGAACTGATCGGGAATTTCCGATGCGGAGTTTGATGTCAGACGGGTTGCTGTACCTCCGGTTGCAGGCATGATATAGACATCGAATCCGCCGTTTCTGTCACTTGCAAAAGCGATCTGGCGACTGTCGGGTGACCACACGGGATTAGCCTCGTAGGAGGGTGTTGTTGTCAGGCGGGTTGCTTTTCCACCTTTCACTGGTACAGTGAAAATATCACCTTTATAGGTGAAGGCGATCTGTGTGCCGTCAGGTGAAATCTTCACATCGCGCATCCATAGCGGAGTAACCGCTGATGCGGAGAGCGACAGCGCCACAAAAGCAAGGGGCAAAAATTTTTTTTTCATCAGTATGAAGGGTTTATATGTTTCGTTAGCCGGTATAAAATCGCTGAAAAATGAAGTTAAACCAACTCATCATGCAAAAATATGCAATTATTGTGTTTTTTCAAAGTTTTGTCAGTGTTTTTTTAGGTGTTTTTATCGGAGGTAACAGATCGATATACTCGGTTTTCAGTCCTATCTCATGCAGCGCACGCAGATAGAAATAGCGTAAGGCGGTGCTACCCAGACCTGTATCATCCAGTTTGGTAAGCATCAGTATACGGTTGGCATATAGCGTGAAGCAACCTGCTGCATCGGCCTCCAGCATTGTATCCTGAAGAAATGAGGCGAGCGATTCGCAATAGGCTTCAGTGTAGATCATGCTGTTAGATAGTATTAGAGCCGACTCAACAACGGTAAACATCAATTTCGCTGTCCATTCATTGCCGGAACCGAAGGAGTTAAACTCTTTTATGGAACGTTTGATGTTGGTGATACGAGCGGCTGATGTATAACGGTAGCCATGTCGTTTGGTCCTTTTCAGTTCCTTGAAAATCTTCTCCTCATACTTAGCGTATAGACGGTTCACATCAGGGTTGAGGAAGTATTCGAAATACTCCTTGGCATCTTTGCGAAGCGAGTACATGTCAATAACCACTTCAATGATTTGCTCCTTGGTCATTGAAGAGAGTTCTTTTTTTAACTGTGCTTTTGACATACATAATAATATAGCCCCGTTCCACGAAGAAACGAAGAACGGGGCTATTGATTAAAAAGGGTGATTATTTATCTTCTTTGTTTTCGCTGACCATCATTTTGTCAGTGTTCTGATAATCTTTACCCTGAAGCCATTTGTCGAGCCAGCGGAAGAATACGCGCTGCCAGAGGATGGCATTCTGAGGTTTGAGAATCCAGTGGTTTTCATCGGGGAAGATGAGCATTTCGGCAGGTACACCGTTGAGACGTGCGGCATTGAATGCCATTTCGCCCTGCGATGAAAGGATACGGTAGTCACGTTCGCCGTGGGTGATGAGGATAGGAGCGGTCCATTTGTCAACGAACTTGTGGGGTGAAGTGGCGAAGGTAGCCTGTGCTTTGGGATCGGGGCTCCAGAATGCGCCACCCATATCCCAGTTGGCGAACCACATCTCTTCGGTTTCAAGATACTGTGCTTCCATGTTGAAGATACCGGCGTGAGCGATAAGGCAGGCGAAGCGTCCTTCATGGTGTCCGGCGAGCCAATAAACGGAGAAGCCACCGTAACTTGCACCAACGGCACCGATATGTTCGGCGTCAACGTATGCTTCACGCTTCATGTCGTCAACCGCACTGAGGTAGTCCTTCATGTTCTGACCACCATAGTCTTTTGAAATCTGAGCGTTCCATTCTGTTCCGAAACCGGGGAGACCGCGACGGTTGGGGGCGATGACGATGTAGCCCTGAGCAGCCATCAGCGCCAGGTTCCAGCGGTAACTCCAGAACTGGCTTACTGCCTGCTGAGGACCTCCCTGGCAATAGAGGATGGCGGGATATTTCTTCTCGGGGTCGAATTTGGGAGGATAAACAACCCATGTGGTCATCATCTTTCCATCGGTTGTGGGAACCTGACGGTTAACAACGGTGGGCATATCAACCTGAGCCAGGAGGTCGTCATTGACTTTGGTCAACTGACTTACGCTGTTGTCGGCAAGATTGATGGCGCAGATTTCGTTGGGGGCGAGCATGCTGTGACGCATGGTGATGACTTTATCTGCGAGAATCTGGAGCGAGGTGTAGTCACATACTCCGTTGGCTACTTCCTTGACTTCGCGGGTGTCAACATTGATGTTGAATACGGGAGTAACACCATCTTTGGGTGCGATGAAGAAGATTGATGAGCCATCTTTTGCCCATGCTATTTCGCTCACGGTGTAATCCCAGTCAACGGTGAGATCTGTTTTTTCACCGGTGGTTACATCCATGATGAAGATGCGGTTTTTGTCGCTTTCGTAGCCGTCATGTTCCATGCTCAGCCAAGCCAGACGTGAACCGTCGGGAGAGAATACGGGGTTGGTGTCATAGCCCATCATTCCCTCGGTGAGGTTAGCGGTGGTTTTAGCCTCGATGTCGTAGCAGTAGATGTCGGAATTGGTTGAGAGCGCATACTCCATTCCGGTTTTCTTGCGCGAAACGTAGAGGAGTTTTTTGCTGTCGGGGCTGAACGCGAATGATTCCACACCGCCGAAGGGACGCATGGGAGCCTCGTAGGGTTCGCCTATCATGAGGTCGGTTAACTCACCTACTGATGAACCGTCGAACGAAGCAAGGAAGGGGTGAGGGATAGCAGTAACCCATTCATCCCAATGTTTGTAGAGCATATCATCGATGATACGTCCGGTAGCATCAGGCAGGTCGGGGTAAACATCATCAGCCTTACGTTCATATTTCACAGATGAGATGACCATTACGCTTTTTTCATCGGGAGAGAAGAGGAAACCTTCTACGCCGTTTTTCAGTGAGGTCAGACATTTGCGGTCCGAACCGTCGGCGTTCATTATCCACAACTGAGGCGCACCGTTTTCTCCGGCAGTGGTAAATGCGATTTTCTCACCGTTTGCAATCCATACGGCGTTGCCTTCGCTTTTGGCGGTTTTGGTGATACGGTTGTTTTCTGTTCCGTCTACATTCATCACGTAGAGGTCATTGTTGCTTCGGTTCTGTTCTACGCTCTCGTAAGAGATGCCGTAAAGAATTTTTGAACCGTCGGGTGAAAGGACCGGACTTGAAACGCGTCCTAAGGCCTCGAGTACATCAATTGAGTAGTGACGGTTCTCAATCTTCACATCGGTGGGGCGATCAATGATCTGCTCCTCGCTCTGTTCGGCTGAGTTGTCACATGATGAAGTGGCAAGAAGTGTGGCACCCATCATAATTGCGGCAGTTTTGTTAAATGAATACATATATTTATTTGGTTGGTTATTTGAACAATCGTTTTATAAGATCCGGGCGATGAAGTCGGTGGAGCGATTTAATTATCTCCGGACGGTAAGTTCGGTCATACCAGAAGAAGAACCGTCGTTGAGCCAGTTTCTCCTCCGGACGTGTGGCGGTGAAGATTTTTTCGCCTGTGTAGGGGTGATAGCCCGAGTAATATATCTCTGTGGCGAGTGTCATCGGGGTCGGGGTGAAATCCTGAACCTGCTCAAGGTGCATGTTAAGGTCGCGAGTGGCACAGGCAAGAAGAGCCATGTCCAGTTCCGTGCAGCCGGGATGCGATGATATGAAGTAGGGTATCAACTGCTGGTTGAGATCATGCTTTTTGTTTACCCTGTCAAAAATATCCTTAAATTTGTAGAACTGCTCGAACGATGGTTTTCGCATTATGTCGAGCACATGCTGCTCGGTGTGTTCGGGTGCGACTTTCAGACGGCCTGACACATGGCGGCATATCAATTCTTCGTTGTAGATACGGTTGGTACGGTCGGTGTCGGCATTGCCGGTGGGATGCATCGAGAGGTCATACCTGACGCCGCTGCCGATAAATGATTTTTTCACCCCCTGGAGTGAGTCCACGCTGTGATATATGTCGAGCAACGGACCATGATCGGTGTTGAGGTTAGGGCAGGGACGCGGGTGCAGACATGAGGGTCGCAGACAAACAGCACACGCTTTTTTGTTCTTTCCTCCCATGCCATACATGTTGGCCGACGGGCCACCGAGGTCGCTGATGTAGCCTTTGAAATCGGGCATATGTGTAACCTTTTTCACCTCATTCAGAATTGATTCCTTGCTGCGTGAGGCGATGAACTTACCCTGATGGGCCGAGATGGTGCAGAATGCACATCCGCCGAAACATCCGCGGTGCATATTGACCGAGAACTTTATCATCTCGAATGCCGGGATATGTTTCCCTTTGTAACGTGGGTGCGGCATACGGGTGTATGGTAGGTCAAACGATGAGTCAATCTCACCGGTTGTCATTGCGGGATACATCGGGTTTACTTTTACAGCCTTGTTGCCATATTCCTGCCATATTGTCGCGCCACCCTCCATACGGTTGCTCTGTTCCTCGACGTGGCGGAAGTTGGCAGACTGTGCACGTTTGTCTTTGCCCACCTTCTCCCATGAACTGAGCAGGATGTTATCTTTGTCGGGTTGCGGAACGGATGAGGACGGGAGCAGCATGGCTGTCTGGCGAACATCGGTTATATCTTTAATTTGTTCACCCGTGCTTAATCGGCGTGCAATCTCCACGATTGGCTTTTCCCCCATGCCATAGATAAGTAAATCTACCGGTGCGTCAAGCAAAATCGAGGGGCGCAGACGGTCCTGCCAATAATCGTAGTGCGAAACCCGCCGCATCGAAGCCTCGATACCTCCCGCTATGATCGGGGTGTCGGGAAACAGTTCTCGCAGGATTTTGGAGTAGACAATAGTTGGATAGTCAGGTCTCATTCCGTGGCGCGCATCAGGTGTGTAGGCATCGTCACTGCGTTTGCGTCGTCCGGCTGTGTAGTGGTTCACCATTGAATCCATCGCACCGGCTGACACACCGAAGAACAGGCGAGGCGCACCGAACTTCTTGAAGTCACGCAGGTCATCCTGCCAGTTTGGCTGTGGCACGATGGCAACCCTGTAACCCTCCTTCTGCAGAGTTCGGCCGATTACGGCAGCAGCGAACGAGGGATGGTCAACGTAGGCATCGCCCGAGAAAATGACAACGTCAACGTAGTCCCACCCCAACAGTTTCATCTCCTTGACAGAGGTGGGGAGATAGTCGGTCAACGGTGGATAAGGGAGATGGTTCTCTTTCTGAGACTGAACAGGTTTATTCTTTTGGGAGCGTTGCTGCATGGTCTTCAAGTTTCATTATCTGGTCACGCAAACGTGCGGCCTCCATGAACTCCATGTTCTTGGCGGCTTCGAGCATCTCCTTGCGTAACTGTGCGATGGTTGACTCAAGTTCTTTGCGGTTCATATAGGGGATAACCGGATCGGCTGCAATATCTGCTTCGGCATAGTCGTTGAAAGAATATGCCGCTTTATTCGTTGCCGGTGATGCGGGTGATTTCCCTTTCTTGGGTGTTGCTCCGCTATCCTCGGTGTCAATTCCGATAATCTTGTTGCGAGCCTTGACAATAGCCTGCGGAGTGATGCCGTGTTCCTCGTTGTATTGCAACTGAATCTGACGGCGACGCATGGTCTCGTCAATGGTCAATTGCATTGAGTCGGTGATTTTATCGGCATACATTATCACCTCACCGTTGAGGTTTCGTGCCGCACGTCCCACGGTCTGTGTGAGCGAACGGTGACAGCGGAGGAATCCTTCTTTGTCGGCATCCAGGATGGCAACAAGTGACACTTCGGGGAGGTCGAGACCTTCACGAAGGAGGTTTACACCAATAAGCACATCATAAACACCGGCACGTAACCCGTCAAGAATTTCAATTCGTTCAAGCGGCTTCACGTCGGAGTGGATATAGGCTGTCTTGATGTCGAGTTTCTGCATATAGTCGTTAAGTTCCTCAGCCATTCGCTTGGTGAGGGTAGTGACCAACACACGCTCATCGCGCTCGATGCGCAGACGTATCTCTTCAAGCAGGTCGTCGATCTGATTGAGTGAGGGACGGACTGAAATCTGCGGGTCAAGCAGCCCGGTGGGGCGTATAATCTGCTCCACGACAACACCTTCCGATTGCTCCAGTTCATAATCGGCGGGGGTAGCGCTGACATAAATGGTCTGGTTGGTCAGGTCCTGCCATTCCTCAAATTTCAGAGGACGGTTGTCAAGGGCGGCGGGAAGGCGGAATCCGTATTCCACAAGGTTGAGTTTGCGGGAACGGTCACCACCGTACATGGCTCGTATCTGCGGAACCGTCACGTGACTCTCATCAATGATGGTGAGGTAATCCTTCGGGAAATAATCCAACAGGCAGAAGGGGCGCGTGCCCGGTTCGCGTCCGTCGAAGTATCGGCTATAGTTTTCAATGCCTGAGCAGTGACCTACTTCACGTATCATCTCAATGTCGTATGTGGTACGTTCATAAAGGCGCTTCCCTTCGAGCAAACGATCCTCGCTGTAGAAGAAATCAACCTGCTTGCCGAGGTCGACTTCCATCTGCCCCAAGGCGTTGCCGATGCGCTCCTTGGTGGTAACGAACAGGTTTGCAGGATAAATCTTGAATGAGTCATGACTACCCAGCGACACCTGGTCAATGGGGTGCAGAGTCTGGATTGATTCAATCTCGTCGCCCCAGAATACCACACGGATGATAATATCCTCGTAGGCAAGGGCTATATCTACAGTGTCTCCCTTCACGCGGAACGTACCTCGGGCAAGTTCAATCTCGGTGCGGCTGTAAAGAGACTCCGCAAGACGGCGCATGAGGTCATTGCGGCTTATCCGCTGACCTACCTTCACCTCAACGATGCTGCTGTTGAAATCTTCCGGGTTACCTACACCGTATAGACAACTGACTGATGACACCACTATGACATCACGGCGTCCGGAAAGCAGAGCCGAGATTGTTGACAGACGCAGACGCTCAATCTCGTCGTTGATCATCAAATCCTTCTCAATGTATTTGTCAACTGACGGGATGTAGGCCTCCGGCTGATAATAATCGTAATATGAAACGAAATACTGAACCGAATTCTCCGGAAAAAACTGCTTGAACTCACTGTAGAGTTGTGCTGCCAGAGTCTTGTTATGGCTCAATATCAGGGTAGGGCGCTTAACCTCCTGAATGACGTTCGCCATGGTGAAAGTTTTACCGGAACCGGTAACACCCAAAAGGGTCTGAGCCGGCAATCCTTCTTCCACCCCTTTGGCAAGCGCTTCAATGGCTTGAGGCTGGTCGCCCGTGGGTTTATATGCTGATGATAATTTAAAATCCATTCACAGAATAATTTAACTTGCAAATATACAAAAAAAAATGATTCTGTGCAACTTGAACTAAGAGTGTGTCTGGATTTAAATGATTTTAGCACAACAAGAGATTTTAGAGTGATTTATCAAAATTGTAAATTCAGACACTATCAAGGATATTGACCCCAATAAGAGGCAGGTACGGCAGCGTGGAGGAGGAAATTACTCTTCAACAATAAATGTGATGTCAGAAAAATGTTCCGGACCAACCTCCTCACCATTCAGGATGGCAGGTTTGTGAATAATGCCGTTGGAGAGCAGAAGTGAACGCAGGTCCCACATCACTTCGTGGTAAAAGATAACGGCAGCATCCTGTTGCGACGGGATATTGTAGGTTGAGGCTATTTTCCCGGCATACTCGTTCACTGCCCCACTGACGATGGTGGCTATTTCATCACACAGGAGGTCTGCCTGATCCTTGTTTCCATGCTTGATTACAGGTATAACAGGCTGACCGTCAGAATTAACCAGGTTATATTTGATTAGTTTTTCCCGCAGTTTCTTATCCTGAACCGGGAGTTTGTTATCCGCTATGCAACGTGCGAATGAAAGTAGCAATTTATCGCCGGGCCAGTACCCGAGTTGGTCAGTCCAGTTTATGGTCAGGGGACCATACTGATTGGTGCCGTCACGGTCTTCCTTACGTTTGTCATACATTGCCCAGTATGCACCTTCCCACGTTCCGTGATCTGTCGTTTGTTGCTGAGTAGGGAGTTTTCCGTCATCCCATATATATCCGTCAAGCAGGTATGAAAAAATCAGGGAATAGGTCTGTGCGCCATAACCGGATTTGGTTAAAAGGGATACTAATTCCTTGATCTTTGGCTCGATAAGTGGATAAATACTGTCGCTGAACACTTTTGATTCCCCTCTTAATCCGTCGGTTTGTTCTTTGTCAAATATGGGCATTTTGGTTTTCAGTATACCATTGGAATAGGTTAGGAGATCACCCACCATCAGGAGCCGTAACTGACTGGAATTGTACGGAATATTCATGGAATCAAGTCGTGACACAGGACCTTCTTCTCTGAAAGCGGTTAAAATATCCCAGTTATTGTCAGCAATGTACTGGCTCGGATGAAAAGTATTATAAGAGCAGTATGCCGTGATGGAGAATTCATTTTGGGGTCTGCCCGCAATGGAATTGTTGTTAGCACTTGATTTGGCAGACATAATGAGAGCCGGCAGAAGGAGAATAAGGAGTTTGAGTGATGAATGTGTCATACTGTGAAATAATTGTGTTTGATTATAATACAACTGTGTCAGCAAAACGTAACTTCGGAAATAATGAAATTTTTGATTCACCTGAGAAACTGTTTAAATTTATGTGCGAATGATTTTGAGGATATTTTTGGATGAGTTTTGCAAGTTGAGGAGGGAGCGATGCGGGCATCGTGACCGACGAAACCTTGCAAAAATCGTCAAAAAGATTCTTAAAAGCAGAGTATATAAATTTAATGCTCATAAATTTAAACAGTTTCTGAAACATTAGTTGCTATTGAGGTGTTTGATAGAAAACTATTTATTGGGAAAATTATGCAAAAGATTGTCCAGAGCCTTATGGCTACCGCAGTAATGATTGGCGGGGGAATGACTGCTACAGCGCAGCACCAAAGAGAGTTTGACGTTGAATCAGGTTTACCGGAACGTGTGTTGGTGCTTACCGGTGACAGTGCCAAGATGGGGAATGAGATGATGGCTATTCTCTACGACACGAAAGACCTTCATTTCCAGGACCCCGGGGCACCACGTTTTCTGTTTCTTGACCGTGAGGGAAACACCGCTTTGGGTATAGGCGGCTACGTTGAGGGGGTGGTGTCATATGACTTCTGCGGTGCCATTGATGACTATGGTTTTCCCACATTTGATATCCCCGTACCTTACAATCCTTCGTTGCGCAACAAGTTCGGGGCGTCGGCAAACCATTCCACAATATTCCTGCAACTTGTCAGAAGAACGCGGCTTGGTCTGCTGTCTGCATACGTTCAGACTAATTTCACGGGCAATAACGGTGCTTACGGGGTAACGGTAAAACAGGCCTATGTGAAGTTGGGATATGTTACTGCGGGTCTGACCCGTTCTACATTTCAAGATGGTCCGAGCGGTCTGCCTACCATTGAATATGCCGGTCCTTCCGGTGCAATATCATGCAAGAATGTACTGCTGCAATATGCACCTAATCTGTCACGACATGTCAAGGTGGCTGTGTCTGTTGAGAATCCGTCGGCATCATATACTACTCTCAGCGGTGAGAATGAAGAGATAAATCAGCGTGTGCCTGACATTCCGGCTTATATCCAGTATTCCTGGGGAAAAGGTGGAGGGAGTCATATCCGTCTGAGCGGAATCGTGCGAAACCTGTCATACAGAAATCTGGAAACGGGAAAGAATCATTTTGTGACAGGATACGGTGTTCAGTTGAGTGGTTTGGCAAATCTTAATAATTTCGTAACGCTTTATTATCAAGGCGCTTACGGTAAGGGTATAGCCCGATATGTCAATGACCTCAGTGGAGAAGGATACGATCTTATTTATGGCGAAGGAGGCAAAATGACTGCTCCCGGCACATTGAGTCTGGTCGGAGGCGCACAGGTAAATATCAATAAAAACCTCTTTGTTTCAAGTGGTTACTGCCTGAACCGCGTCTATAATCAGGAGGCACTTGGCGGCGACGCTTACCGACGTGCCAACTATGCCGTTGTCAATGCATTTTACACCTTCGCGGAGGATTTTCAGTTAGGTGTGGAGTATGTGCATGGCATACGCCGGAATATGAACGGTGAATCCAATTCTGCCAACCGTATCGAGGCAATGATGAAATTCTCCTTCTAACGCGTTCAACCCTGATCACATGGATCAGCAGCGTAACTCGTCGGGAAGCACCGGCATTGCACCGGACTGTGTGCACACGTACGCCGAGGTTTCTACAGCGAGTTGGTGAGCCTGCTCAATCGTTTTACTCTTTAACATGGCTGCGATAAAGGCGGCCGTAAATGAGTCGCCCGCACCTACGGTGTCGGCGACCTCTACTTTTGGGGTAGGGAGAAATGAGGTTGTGTCGGGTGTGAACACGTAACTGCCGTTGATGCCACATGTCAGAATCACTACTTTCAGGTTGTATTCTTTGATAAGGGTGCGACATGCCTGCTCTAAATCTATATCGGCATAACCGAACAACCGACAGAGAATTACTATCTCCTCATCGTTGATTTTCAGCATATTGCACCGCTCTAACGAAGCATGGAGAATATCTTTGTCATAGTATTCCTGACGCAGGTTGACATCAAATACAATCAACGGATGGTTTTCAGCAGGGATAGTGTCGATGAAACGGTTGATGGTGTTCCGCGACTCTTCACTGCGTTGAGCAAGTGAGCCGAAACATATCGCTTGCGTATTTTTTGCAATATATTCCAGCGCTTTGTTGAAGGGGATATGATCCCAAGCAACATTCTCCGTAATCTGGTATTGCGGAATGCCGTCAGAGGAGAGTTTAACCAGAACTGTTCCGGTCGGGTAGGGGGTTACCTCCAAAAGACTGTTTACCTCGCGGGTATCAAGATTGTGCATGATTTCCTTGCCCAACGAGTCTAATCCGACGGCGCTCACAACGTAACTGTCCAACCCGAATTGTTTGACATGATATGCGAAGTTGGCGGGTGCGCCACCTAATTTCTTACCTTCGGGAAGAATATCCCACAGTATTTCTCCTATTCCTACTACAAAGCGGTTCATTTTAAGAGTGTGTTATAAGCGATTCTGTAAATTGCTGATTCTGTTATGTGCGTCAATCAGACGTTGTTCCGGAATTTTTCCATCCTTCACAGCGCGTACAATGATCTCAATAATCTTGTCTGGGCGGTCTGCCTCATATCCTGTGTTGATGTTGTTTCCCATTATCATCATGTCGGCGCCGGCGTTGATGGCCATTATAACAGCCTGTTCAATGCTGTAGTTATCGATGATACCTTTCATGTACATGTCATCGGTGATGATTACGCCGTCAAATCCCAATTTGTCGCGGAGCAGACCGGTGAGTATTTTGTGGGATAGAGTGGCAGGGAGGTCAGGATCGATATTTCTGTTGAAGATATGTGCTGTCATGATAGCCTGCAGATTGCCGGAGTCGATTAGTGTTTTGAACGGTATAAGTTCTGCTTCTGTCCAGGTTGAGGTCACATCAGTCAGACCATAATGGGAGTCTGAAATGGCGCTGCCATGTCCCGGGAAATGTTTACCCACGGAGATTATTCCCTGCTCGGCAAGGCGTTCGATGGTTTTACCGGCGTGGATTGCAACGCTGTCAGGTGAAGAGGAGTAGCCACGGTCAAGTTTACCGATTACAGGACAGTCGTCGCGATGAATGTCCAGTTCCGGGGCGAGGTTCATGTTTACCCCTGCTTCCTTGAGTTGTGACGCCATCAGGCGGGCGTAGAAGTCGGTGGAGTCCAGGTGGTTCACCTCAGTTCCCAGATGATAGGCCGAGGGTAGCGGACTATAGCCGTAGCGTGGTTTCAACCGTTGCACCAGACCTCCCTCCTGATCAACGGCTATGAAAAGAGGGTAGCCGGCAATCTTCTTCATTTCAGAAGTGAGATGTGGCACCTGGTCACGCGACTTGATGTTGCGTGTGCCGAGACCGCCTCCCGAAGTGAGGTCAATGTCAAACAGTATTATCCCGCCCGGGCGGATTTCCTGCAGATAGCGTTTGATGTCGGGATCGGTTTCAACCGAGTCACCGCGAAAACCTATTATCAGCATTTCGGCTGCATAGCGGTGAAGCAGGCTGTCGGGAAGTGTGGCTCCGACGATGTTTGTGAGCGATACAAGGCAGATCGCTGCAATGAGTGAACGTAGTTTCATGGTTGGTTTTTAAGGAAAAAAGTCACTCCAAAACTCAAAATGATATATTGGAGCGACTTTTTAATGTTCTATAAATAATGTATCTGAGAAATCAGAAATTATTTGTTCAGATTATCCAGACGGTTTTTGATTGAATCAAAGATAGAGTCAACCGAACCTGAACCCTGAATGGGGTGATAGAGATTCTTGCCTATGTAATATTCACGCAGGGGAGTGGTCTGATTGTGGTAAACGTCAAGACGTTTTTTCACTGTTTCCAGATTATCATCGGCGCGGTGAGTTTCTTTGCCACGTTTGATGATACGGTCAACCAATTCGTTTTCATCAACCTCCAGGCCTACTACTGCGTCAACTTTCATGTTGCGTTTCTCCAGCAGTGTGGTCAGAGCCTCAGCCTGGGGAATAGTGCGGGGGAAGCCGTCGAAGATAACACCTTTAGAGGTCAGATGGCCATTCTTGTCAAGCAGGTCGTCAAGGATGGAAATCATCAGATCGTCGGGGATAAGTTGACCTTGCGAGATGTAGGTATCGGCGATTTTTCCAAGTTCTGTTCCACGCGCGATGTGGTCACGGAGAACTTCACCGGTTGAAATGTGATAAAGACCGTAGTTGTCAATGAGTTTCTCGCTCTGAGTGCCTTTTCCGCTACCGGGAGCACCAAAAATAATTAAATTAAGCATTTTCTTTCAGTTGATAAACATCTTCAAGGTTGCGGGCTATACCGTCAAGGTCCAGTCCGAAACCTATAACAAATTTTTTGGGTATTTCAAATCCTACATAATCAGGTTTGACATCGCATACAAGAGCCTCGGGCTTGAACAGCAGTGTGGCTATTTTCAGACTTGCCGGTTCTTTCTTTTTCAGGTCGGCAAGAAGATTGTGGATGGTTTTGCCGGTGTCGACAATATCTTCAATAATTATGACATTGCGGTCTTTGATATCTTCGCTGAGACCTACAACCTCTTTGATTACACCTGTCGAGGCCATCCCTTCGTAACTTTTGAGGCGGATGAAAGTGATTTCGGCATCCATGTCAACCGCACGGAAAAGGTCGGCGGCAAAGGGGAATGCACCGTTAAGAACACAGATGAAGAGGGGAACCGTACCTTCACAATCTTTCTTTATCTGCGCAGCGAGTTCTTTGACGCGGGCTGCGATCCTCTCTTTTTCAATATAGGGCACGAATGTGAGCCCGTTATAGTGTACTTCCTTCATCAGTCAGGTATTTTGTTGGTTTATTTAGTTCAGACTGTCAATTTTTCTGTTTCCAATTTATTGTTGGGAAGGGAAACTTGTCACCTTAGAAAAATTGTGCAAAATTAATCAATAATTTTTGAATAGGCGGTATTAATATTCTTAAAATTTGCTATCCGGGGCTATTTGTTTCCTTATTTGTTTTATTTTCTTCCTTCTTTTTCTTCTTCGACTGCTTGCTGATGGCAATGACAATCCATTGGAGCAATGCAAAACCGGCAAGGAACAGAAGGTAGTTGCGTATCATTTTCACCAGTCGCGTACCGTTGTCGGTGACGAGATGGTCGGGGAAACGGCTGCCGTATTCCTTCTCGGTTTTGTCAATATCATTTGTAGCGAACGATGAAACGGTTCTTTTCCACCGGATGATGCCGTCCTCCAGATACACCAGCGACATGTTGCCGCGAGAGAGTTCCTTCAGTTGGGTGTCATCGGCTGAGTAGCAGGGGTAATCGGCCAGAGAGAAGTCTATCCATGACTCAATGGACTCCGGGTCGGTGGCGATGATGGCGATGAAATCAATGTTGTGTTTCTTGCATAATCGGACCAGGTCGTTGATAAAATATGTGTATGACACATCAGCGCGGATAAGTTCGGGTATGATAAGCAGAAACTGTTGACCCTCGGAGAGTATGACATCTTCCGTTACATCCTCATCCTCATCAAACACGGTGAACTGACCTTTGGTGTCGGTTGAGGCGGGTTCAATCCTTTCAACAAATTTCCAAACGGTGTCGGTCGGCAGATTGTCGGCTGTGAAAGATTTTGTTTCTGTTCCGTCAGTGTAGATGAATTCTACAGACGATTCGGTACTTTCACTCAGTAACGGACTGTTTTCAGGGTATTGGCGGAAATCGATCAGTGGCTGCACGTTGTAGCATGTCAGACCCAACTCTATTGCAAACCAGCATGATGCTACTAAAGGAATCCACTGCACTTCGGGATGAAACAGATGCATCTTAACCCGATAGTTGTAGCGGCATAGGAAAAGAAGCATCGCCGTCAGCACGATATTCTTCAGGAATGTGGCACCGTTGCTCAGAATAATGGCATCGCCGAAGCATCCGCAGTCGCTGACAGGGTCGGCAATATAGATATATGCAGTCAGAGGGAGCATCACAGCCATCATCAGCGTGAGCAACCATGCTGAAGTTCGTTTGTAACATCCCGTGAGCAGCATTACTCCTGCCACAAATTCGGTTGTGGAGAGTAGTAGGGCACATATCAGATTTACTCCGCGGGGCACACTGAAACCCCATACGCTCAGATACTCCTCGATTTTATAGATAAAACCCCACAGGTCAATCAGTTTTACAAATCCTGAGTAGATGAAAACCGCACCTGCAAGTATGCGGAATGTCCATACTGCGCAGGTTATCCACAGGGGGAGTTTTTTTCCGGAACCGGCTTTGGTCATCACTCCTCTTCGGTAAGTTTGATTATGGCGAAAATGGAGTAGTTGACCATATCCATATAGTTGGCATCAATCCCTTCCGATACTTCGGTTTTACCGTCGTTATCCTCAATTTCCTTAGTGCGCTCTATTTTCATCAGGATGAGATCGGTGTAGGAAGACACCCGCATGGATCGCCACGCCTCGTCGTAGTCATGATTTTTCTTAATCATCAGCGACCGGGTCTCGCTCATGAAACTGTCGTAAAGAGACAAAGCCTCGTCGGGTGATATATCCTTGAGGTCGGCATATCCTTTGACAAGTTGAATCTGCCCCATGATGCCATAGTTGACAATTGCGATGAATTCAGGCAAAATACCTTCGTTGACCATTGACATCCCCTTGGTTTCCAGTGAGCGGATGCGTTTAGCCTTGATAAATATCTGGTCGGTAATGGAGCGCGGACGCATTATGCGCCATGAGGGACCGTAATCGTGCATTTTTGCTTTGAAAACTGACCGACAGCGGTCAATGGCGCGGTCAAACTGCTGTATGGTTTTTTCCTCAGTCTGTGTCATGTGTGATGGTTTTGACTGCAAAGTTAATAAATTCCGTGGCAAAATTGAGAAAATTTTGTTCTTAAAACAAAAATTAATGGTTTGGATTAACAGAAATTCAAAAAAACTCACTTACTTTGTAAGTTATTTCATAGATAGGCCGGAGTTGAGAAAAAGATCTGTTGTCAACATGAAATATTTTTCGACTTCAACTTATGTTTAGCAGATACATCAATGAAGATATTCAGCAACGAAGAAATAAGATATATTGAGAAGTTCACGATTGAAAACGATGGGATAAATTCCATGGAGTTGATTAATCGTGTGGCACGTGCGGCAGCAGCGGAGATATGCTCACGTTGGAACTCTGATACCCCCACCGTTATTTTCGCAGGACCGGGAAATAACGGCGCGGATGCCCTCGCTGTGGCGGTTAAACTTATTGAGAACGGCTTTGATCCGGAAATTTACCTGTTCAACATCGGTGGTAACAAACTGAGCCCGGATTGTAAAAAAATCTGCGAAAGGATGCTTGAGGTGCCGGAGATAAGGCTTACCGAGGTGACTCAGAATTTCAGTATGCCGCAATTGACAAGTCAGCATCTCGTTATCGACGGCCTGTTCGGCTCGGGATTGAACAAACCCATAGAGGGCGGATTCCGTGTGCTGGTCCAGCGTATCAATGAATCAGGTGCATCGGTTGTAAGTATTGACATACCCTCCGGACTGTATGCCGACATCAATGACGGACAGATTTTCCGTGATATTATCCATGCCAATCTCACACTGGCAATACAGACTCCCCGCCGTTCGTTCTTTAGCCCTGAAACGGCCGAGATGGTAGGGGAATGGAAAACGCTTGACATAGGCTTGAGCCGTGATGCCATAACCAGGGTGAAGAGCAATTTCTGGCTTATCGAGAGCGAAGAGATAAAATCGTATATCAAGGATCGTGACCCGTTCTGTTCAAAGGCTGACTTAGGCAGTATAGCCATAGTCAGTGGCAGTTACGGCATGATGGGAGCAGCCTTGCTCGCCACCCGCGGCGCTCTTCGCTCGGGGGTCGGCAAGGTGACTACTATCTCCCCCCGATGCGGTTTCGGAATAATTCAGCAGGGTGCGCCGGAGGCGATGTTTCAGGCCGACCATCATGACATCGTCATAACCAACGTTGTCCTGAAAAACGAATATAACGCAGTTGCTATAGGACCCGGTTTGGGCACCCACGACATGACGGTTGATGCAGTGGAGCGATTCATAACCTCACAGAAACGTCCGTTGGTGATTGATGCCGATGCATTGAACTGCATTGCGCAGCGTCCATCCATCCTTTTCAATATCCCGGTTTTCTCAATCCTCACCCCTCATGCGGGGGAATTTGACCGTCTTTTCGGAGCACATAAATCACACGAGGCACGCATCCAGAAAAGTCTGGAGATGGCTAAAACACATAGCATAATCATCATACTCAAAGGACGATTCACCTCAATAATCCTTCCTGACGGTCGTGTGTTGATAAACTCCTCCGGTACGCCGGCAATGGCTACGGCGGGGTCGGGCGACGTGCTGACCGGTGTCATCACCGGATTCCTCGGGCAGGGATATTCTCCTGCTTACGCATCGATTCTCGGTGTGTTTGTTCATGGTATGGCCGGCGAAATCGCAGAGAAACAATGCGGGCTTTACGGCACCACAGCGGGCGATATCGCACGCAACGTCGGACTGGCCATACAACATATTATTGATAACGACAGATAAGATATGAAAACAAAACTGTTTGTAATGGCTGCATCCCTGATGCTGGGCGGTTCATTTATTGCTTCGGCACAGTCAACACGTACGCTTTCTGCGACCAAGGCGAATGACTACGGCGTGGTGTACACTCTGCCTAAAACTGTTCTGGACATCACCATTGAGACTGAAACCACCGAGAAGCAGCCGGGAGAATTCTATAAATATGCGAAAAAGTATCTGAATATTGATAACCCGATAGCCACACCTCAGATTTTTACCACCGTCAAGTCTGTCACTGTCACTGAACGCGGAGTTGCCGATGAATCACGTCGCTATAACATGCAACTGAAGGGGGGATTCTCACCGTTTATTGTAATTAATAATGAAAATATTCCGCTGAGTATCAATACTTCAGACCTATACAATGAAGGTGATACCCCCGAACTTCCGGTGGCTCGTAAGGCAGACCCCACGCCATTGCAGACTGAGGCTGCCCGACAGGTGGTGTCGGAGGATATGTTGCGCAGCCGGTCCGTTGCCAAACGCGCCGAACTTGCTGCAGCCCAGATTTATGCACTGCGACAGTCTCGTACTGACCTGATAACCGGACAGAGCGATAATATGCCCCCGGATGGTAAAGCCATGCAGATTGTCATGGATAACATCGAGGCGCAGGAGGCTGCTCTGATGGCAATGTTTGTGGGCACTACAAAAGTGTGGACCGAGGTAAAGACTGTTGTATATACACCTGAAGATAATGTGTCTGATCAGGTGATAGCACGTGTTTCAGCCACTGACGGGTTGGTTGATGCCGACGACCTCTCGGGCGCTCCGTTGACAATATCGGTAAAAATCACCGAGCGTGGTCACATGCCTGAAAATGATAAGGGAGAAACCATACCTTTCCCGAAGAATGGTGTGGCATATTGCATCCCCGGTAAGGCCGACATCAAGATAAAGTACGATGGTAAGGAGATGTTTAATGAACGGCTCCCCTTCGCTCAGTTCGGTGTGGATTACGGAATGGATCCCTCTGCATTCACCAACAAAAAGACTCCGGTGGGAATCAAACTCAATGGTTCCACGGGTGCCATAATGGAAACGGTGCCGGCTCAGATGTAGTTACTCTGCCTCCTTTCTCCGCCATGTCCACCTTATTTCGTAACCTGATTATCCCCTTATGTGTCACTCTTTTGAGTGGCATTGTCTCATCATGTAGCGAAGATAATATTGAGGCGGATAGCAAGGTATATAAACAGGAACTAAAGGTGTTATGTATAGGAAACTCATTTACTGAGGGGGCGTTCTCACATGTGCCTGAACTGTTTGCCCTGACTGCTCCGGATGTCAGACTTACAATGGGAATAGCCTATATCCCTGCATCTCCGTTGGTACAGCACCATGCCAATCTGATTGACGACTCTGAAACCTTGCAGGGTAAACGATATTATACCACCGGATATTCATATAACAAATCATCATCCGATGATC